>JAYFRC010000027.1:0-22064 GCA_034926415.1 Oscillospiraceae bacterium | reverse complement strand
TGAGTCCTGTCAGAGTGAAGCTTTTACCCCAATAAATCTACGAAAAAAGAGCTTCCACTTTTCATCGTGGAAGCTCTTGAAAGGCTTGGATTTACTGGCTTTGTAAGCAATAAATCTTTTTTACCTTTTGTTTTTGGTACCGGTGACGGGACTCGAACCCGTAAGGCGTTGCCGCCGGGAGATTTTAAGTCTCCTGCGTCTACCGATTTCGCCACACCGGCGTGTTCGAATCATACTAACATTCTCCGCGCCTCTTTGTCAAGAATACGCCGCGTCAGAAAACAAAAAGCCCCGCTCCTAATCGGCGCGGGGCTTCAACATATTTTCGTAAGAGGGTATGCCCAAACAAAATGCGAAGTCCGCTCATGCCTGGATTAATATCCGCCGCAATTTTCGATACCGCGCAACCGGAAAGCAAACTATTGTGCTGTAAGTACTTTTTCATTTGCGTTCACAGACGGTTTTCCAGTCCAAGCCTTTCGCATTCAAACAGCAATTCTATCGTCGCCGCGGCGCCCATTTTATCGGCCGGGCCGCACATCGTGATAATCTCGCCCGGAAGCCCCGTACTGTCTGCGCACGCGGTGGCGCAGCCGCAAATGAGAAGCGACGCCGGACAGTCCTTGTCTTCGGGAGACGCGTATTCCATATCGGGAAACAGTCTTTTCAGTTCCTCCGCCGCGGCACGGCGGTCGTAGAACGGATTGCATCCGCCGCAGAATTTAAGCGCGATTTTCATGTCGTTGTCTCAATATTGCGCGAGCCATGTCAAGGGTCTCTTCGCTGACTCCGTTCAGGAGCACAACGTCGCGAACTTCCGGCATAGCGGCTTTGATTTTTTCCTTGATGAGGGTTTCCGTTGTAAGTCCGGCGGAGGGGCAGCCGCTGCACTGACCGAGCAGCCTTACTTTCAGGACGCCTTCCTCATACGAGACGACGGACACATCGCCCCCGTGATATGCAAGCTCCGGGCGGACATCCCTTTCAAGGACCTCTTCGATTTTTTCGTACATGACTGTCCCTCCGATATAAAGCGATAATTATTCCGAAATATGCGCGATGGCCTTTGCGAGCGCCTTTTTGTGCTCAAGGTTGCTCTGGCGCGCTATCATGATGCGCTGCGCCTGAGGCGAGCCCGCGCCGTGCATGGATTCGGTGCGGTAGCCGACAGCCGCCGTGCCGAGCGTAAGGTTCTCGATAAGGCGCAGAACGCGCAGACGGTTTTCTGTAGATACGGTGTTGACACCGCGCAGATACTTGTTGATAATTGGGCCGAGCTTCGGGTCGTGAAGATCCTTCTCAGAGGGAGCAGTGACCATGAGTCCGCCCGCGATGTCCTCGGCCAGACGCGCTATTTCGTAGGGGAAGCGCGTCACGTTCTGCTTGCATACGTTGGCCAGCAGCAGGTCGATTATATAGTTGCCCGACTCCGTCGCATGCCCCTCGGCGGAGCAGGCGATGCCGCAGCAGTAAAGCGTCTCGTTGAGATGCGTCATCTCGATGAGCTTGTCCTTGACGGCGGAAGCCTTCGCCGCGCCGTTGTATTCCGCCGCGAGTGCCGCCGCGCCGATGAGCACATCGCCCACGCCGACCTTGCATCCGCCGTAACTCTGGCGGTGATAGCCGGCGAAGCGTTCGACCATCACCCCAGCAAACTCGCTCTCGCCGTTGAGGAAGATGCGGTCGCTGGGCACGAACACGTCGTCGAATACAACGAGCGCCTCGACGCCGCCGAACTCGCTGTTGCCGACGTCTATCTCGCAGCCCTCACTCTTGCGGGTGTCGCAGGACTGGCGCCCTATTATCATAAAGATGCCGTCACTGTCGACGGGCACCGCGAAGGAAACGGCGTAGTCCTTATCCTCCGGGCCCATCGAGATGGTTGGCATAACGATAACCTCGTGGGAGTTCAATATGCCGGTCTGATGCGCCTTCGCGCCGCGCACGACGATGCCGTCGCTCCTGCGCTCCACTACGCGCAGATACAAATCGGGGTCGGCCTGCGCGTGCGGAGCGAGGGAGCGGTCGCCCTTTGGGTCGGTCATGGCGCCGTCCACGGTAAGGTCGTTGTCCTGAACGTAGGCGAGGAACTTCATAAAATTATCATGATATCCGGTACCGTACTTTTTGTCGGTCTCGTAGGTGGTGCTGAAAACGGAGTTGAATGCGTCCATTCCTACGCAGCGTTGGAAACACGCCGCGGTCTTCTGGCCGAGCAGCCGCTGCATCTTAACTTTTTTGACGAGGTCGTCGGTGCTGCGGTGGATATTGGTGAAGCGGTTGATGCGCTTGCCGTCATCGCGGACGACGGTCATAAGGTCCTCGTACTCCGGCATCAAAGCCAGGTCGTAGGTCATGCGGACGGAATTCAGCGATGGGCGGAGTATAGGGTCGTCCACGGGAGACGCGACCTTTTTGCCGAACATATACACCTGGGTCTTCATTTTGCGTATGCTCTCTATGTATTCGTTTCCTGTCATAAGCGCCATAATCTTTTACTTCCTTTCAAAACGATTACCAAATCCCTGGTGCAGTCAAATTACGGATATTACCCCGTGCAAAATCACGAATCAAAAACAAAAGATGCGGAAAGGCAGCCGAGCCGCAAGGCTCTGTTTTATGAAGCTATAATATCTGTGAACGGGCGGAAAGTAAAGTCAAAATCGCAACAGAAAACAAAGTTTGTAGGGCGATGCAAAAAGAAAGAATTCATTTTGTGCAAATTTTTTGTGCATTTTGCGTATTAAATTGCTTTGTGTTTTTGCAGTTTTGAACAATAAAAGTAATCTCCCGTTCATTCTGTTGCAAATTTGCAGCAAAGTGAACGGGAGACGTGTCTTATCGGCCTCTAGTCGTTGCGGTTTTGCAGCAATCCGGCCTTTATATACTTCTGGCGTTTGCGGACAAAGGTCGAGGCATCCATGCCGAGGCTCTTGGCCGCGGCTCTCGTATTTCCGTATTTTTCGTATGCTCTCGTCATGTATCCCAACTCTATCCTCTCGAGTTCGACCCCGAGATCCATCTTGTCCGGAAGCTCGTCGAGCTTCGCCTTCACCGCGGCAGCCGCGCTGTTCATAAAAAGGTCGTCGGCTCCGATAACGTCGTTCTCGCTGATAAGCACCGCACGCTGAACAAGGTTGCGCAGCTCCTGTACGTTTCCGGGCCAGTCGTAGACGAGCAGCCGGTTCCTTGCGCTCTGGTCGAATTTCTTGTCGCAGACATACTGGCGGTTAAAGTCGGCGAGGAAGTGCTCCATAAGCGGGATTATATCGTCCCTGCGCCGGCGCAGCGGCGGAAGCGCGATGGTGAAGATGCTCAAAAGCGAATATAGGTTTTCCCGCAGCAGGTGCTCAGACAGCAGCTCCTCCGTATTCTTGCTGCTTGCGGCAATGACGCGCACGTCCCATTTGCGCCCGTCGTCCTGCAAGGCTCTGACTAGCCGCGCCTGAAGCTCCGTGGGAAGAAGATGGACGTCGTCGAGGAAAAGAGTCCCACCGTCGGCAAGCTCGAACGCACCCAGCTTATCGTTTCCCGAGGCGCCGAAAAGCTCGCCCTCCATTGCTCCGGCCGGAATATCCGCCAGGGCGCATATCATGAACGGTTCCCGGCAGCGGGAGGAGTTTGCGTGTATATATTTGGCCAGCCGTTTTTTGCCGCAGCCATTCTCGCCTGTCAGCAGCACCGGGTTGTCTATGCCCGACACTCTTTTTGCAAGCGAGAGCAGGCTCAGCATCGTCTTATCGGCGGCGACTATATCGTCGTTTCCGAGCAACTCGTGGCGTATCGTCTCGAGCTCTTTTGAATATTTCCTGTTCAGCCGTTCCTTTTTCCGAAGCTCCGTTTTTACGAGATGCAGCTCCGTAATGTCGCGCACGTTGGTTACGACAAATTTGATGTTTCCGGAATTGTCGAATACGGGCGTACTTGTTATGATGGTGCGCTTGTTCGTTACGAAGGTCTGCTCCATCGTTACCGGCTGCTTCGTTGAAAGGACTTTAAGCGTGCCGGAGCCCGATATTATACCCTCGGCCACGAGGTCGCGGAGATTGCGGCCGAGCATATCGGCGCGCGACAGCCCGCTTATAGTTTCGTAGCTTTTGTTTATGAGTATTGCGTTCGCCTGTCCGTCGGTTATGAATATCCCATCGTGGGAACCATCGAGCACCGCCTCCGCAAGAGCGGAGTCCGTGAGCCTGTCGCTTATATCAAAGCCCGCCTTCACGAAGCTCATCGGCACCTCTCCTTTCGCGGGCGGAACTGTTTATGTCCGTCCGTTTTATTTCCCGGTACTGCCGAAGCCGCCCGCGCCGCGCTCCGTTTCATCAAGGGCATCGGTCTCCTCGAAGTCGACCGAAAGATACGGCATGACGACGAGCTGCGCTATGCGGTCTCCGGGGTTTATCGTCTGCACCTCGCCTGTATCGTTATGCATTGCGACGATGTACTCGCCGCGGTAATCGCTGTCGCACACTCCGACGCAGTTGGCAGGACGCAGTCCCTGCTTCGACGCAAGGCCGCTTCGCGCGAATATCGCGCCGAAGTATCCGTCCGGCACTGCTATGGCAAGGCCAGTGCCTATCTTTTCCGTCCCGTGCGCACCGATGGTCACGGGCGCGGCGATACAGGCTCGAAGGTCGTAGCCCGCGGCTCTCTCGCTTCCGGCCGTTGGAAGGGCAGCCTCCGGTCTGAGTTTTTTTATTTTTATCTTCATTGTTTCCCCTTCACTTATCCCAAAGTATGATTTTCCCCGCGGCGAGCGTCGGCCTTAAGTCTATGAGCCGCTGGTTCCTGCTTCCGCGAAAGCGCAGGCTTATATCTCGCTCTTCGTCAATATACTCGCCGTCCACGAGCACGTCTATCATCGACAGCATTTCGTCCGTGACGGCGCACCGCGCGCGGCTTTCCTTCAAAAGGTCAGTCTCAAGCGTATAGCCGGTATAGCACCAAATGGTCTTTTTCGGATACGTCTCCCGCACCTTTCGCAGCAGCTTCACAAGCTCACTCTGGTTGTCCGGCTCCATAGGTTCGCCGCCGAGCAGCGTAAGCCCGTGGATATACGGCGGCTCGAGCGCCTTGAGTATTTCCTGTTCCGTATCGCTTGTATATGGCTTGCCGGCACCGAAATCCCACGTCTCGGGATTGAAGCAGTTTTTGCAGTGGTGAGTGCAGCCGGAAACGAACAGCGACACACGCGTGCCGATGCCGTCGGCTATATCGGTCTTTTTTATCTCGCTGTAATTCATTGCGCATTCCTCCCGATGTAAATAGTAACGGTCCCCGTGAAATCTGAAAAATCCGGCGGGTTTTCCGCCCGCCGGATCTTCATTGACCGACCTGTTTTCCTGTTGTTAAATTAAAGATGCAGCACGCGGTCCTTTATTTCCTGCGTGCGGCCCTGGTTCCAGAACTGGGTGCCGATATAGCCGCAGGTACGGCGGGCAACATTCATCTTGCTCTGGTCGCGGTTGCGGCACTGCGGGCACTCCCAGACGAGCTTTCCGTCCTCGTCCGTGACTATCTGTATCTCGCCGTCGAAGCCGCAGACCTGGCAGTAGTCGCTCTTGGTGTTGAGCTCGGCGTACATGATGTGGTCATAGATGAACTTCATGACGTCCATCACGGCTTCGAGGTTGTTCTGCATATTCGGGACCTCAACGTAGCTTATCGCTCCGCCGGGGGACAGCTTCTGGAATTTGGACTCGAATTCGAGCTTGCTGTACGCATCTATATTTTCCGTGACGTGGATGTGGTAGCTGTTGGTTATATAATTCTTGTCGGTTACGCCGGGGATTATTCCGAAGCGCTTTTGCAGGCACTTGGCAAACTTGTAGGTAGTGGACTCGAGGGGCGTGCCGTAAAGGCTGAAGTCGACGTTCTCCTTAGCCTTCCATTTCGCGGTTGCGGCGTTGAGGTAGTTCATCACGTCGAGCGCGAAAGGCGTGGCCGAGGGGTCGGTATGGGACTTGCCGGTCATGTATCTTACGCACTCGTAAAGCCCCGCGTAGCCGAGAGAGATGGTGGAGTAGCCTCCGTGGAGCAGCTTGTCTATCTTCTCGCCCTTCTTGAGCCGCGCCAAAGCGCCGTGCTGCCAGAGTATCGGCGCGGCGTCCGAAAGCGTGCCCTCGAGACGGGTATGCCTGCACATCAGAGCGCGGTAGCAGATGTCGAGGCGCTCGTCGAATATCTTCCAGAATTTGTCCATGTCTCCGCCGGAGGACAGCGCTATATCAACAAGGTTCAGCGTTACGACGCCCTGATTGAAACGGCCGTAGTACTTGGGCTGATTCGTCTCGGGGTCGACGTAAGGCGTCAGGAACGAGCGGCAGCCCATGCATGTATAGCAATGTCCCTCGCCGTTCTTGTCTATCTTGTTCTTGAGCATTATTTTCTCAGAAATATAGTCGGGCACCATGCGTTTTGCCGTGCATTTCGCGGCAAGCTGGGTAAGATAGTAGTAGGGCGAATCCTCGTGGATGTTGTCCTCCTCGAGCACATAGATGAGCTTCGGGAAGGCGGGAGTTATCCACTCGCCAGACTCGTTCTTGACGCCCTGTATGCGCTGGTTCATCGTTTCCTCTATTATCATGGCGAGGTCGTGCTTTAGCTGCTTGTCCTTTGCCTCGCCGAGGTACATGAACACGGTAACAAACGGAGCCTGGCCGTTGGTCGTCATAAGCGTCACGACCTGATACTGTATCATCTGGACGCCCTTTTTGATTTCGCTGCGGAGTCTGGTCTCCACGACGTCGGCTATCTCTTCCTCGGTCGGGTCGGAGCCGAACAGCTTCGCTTCTCTCAAAACATCCTCGCGTATCTTGCCGCGGCTGACCTCGACGAACGGCGCGAGATGCGTCAGGCTTATGCTCTGGCCGCCGTACTGCGAGGACGCGACCTGGGCGATTATCTGCGTGGCGATATTGCAGGCAGTGGAAAAGCTGTGGGGCGTTTCTATCATTGTCCCGCTTATGACAGTGCCGTTCTGGAGCATGTCCGCAAGATTGACCAGGCAGCAGTTGTGCATATGCTGAGCAAAATAATCCGCATCGTGGAAATGTATGAGCCCCTGCTCGTGCGCCTCGACTATATCCTGCGGCAACAGTATACGTTTTGTTATATCCTTGCTGACTTCGCCCGCCATATAATCGCGCTGGACGCTGTTGACGGTCGGGTTCTTGTTGGAGTTCTCCTGCTTGACTTCCTCATTGTTGCACTCTATGAGGCTGAGTATCTGCTCGTCCGTCGTGTTGGAGCGGCGGATTAGCGCGTGTGTATATCTGTAAGTAATGTACACCCGCGCGAGATTGTAGGCGCTGTGCGCCATGAGCTGGTTCTCCACCATGTCCTGTATCTCTTCAACGGACGCGGCATGGCCCATGGCGTTGCACTTGTTCTCGACCTTGGAGGCTATCTCGCGTATCTGGTTCGCGGACAGCTTATCCGCATCAAGCATCTCGTTGTTGGCTTTTGTAATCGCGGCGATTATTTTCGTGATGTCGAAATCGACCTCGCTGCCGCTTCTCTTTATTATTTTCATTTATGCCTTCCCCCTCATATTCTTACTGCTTCGTTTTTATATGTCCGTCACGTTGAAAATCGTATTTTGAGCGTAAAAAAGCGCCCTATACAAAATGTATAGATACGCCTGTGCTTCAGGGCCGAGCTCATCTCTTTCTGTGATTAAAGATTATACCATATCTTGTGTATATTTCAATACCCTAATACCATAATTTGTTTTTCTCATGTCTTCATTTTTTGTTGCGGCCCGGCAGGAATTTTCCGTTTTTTTGCCAAGGTTTAGTCCCGCTAAGTTCTTAAAAAAAATATTGCACAAAAACGCCCGGCAAAGTTTGGCGGCTTCTTGTCTATTTTTTCCCTAGCAATTTTGTGGTATTTTGCCTTTTCCCGACACTATCTGTAGAATACGGTACGGAATTTGTCGATACTTTTGCACAAGATGTTGATAACGGATTGTATTTTGTCGTCTTTGTTATTCTTCTCAAAACAGTCTTTCTCCGACATTTTTAGCTTTCAACTCTTGCAAATAAGTAGTAAAATATGGATATAAGAAATATAAAAAGACTG
Organism: Oscillospiraceae bacterium; assembly: GCA_034926415.1. Taxonomy (GTDB): domain Bacteria; phylum Bacillota; class Clostridia; order Oscillospirales; family Oscillospiraceae; genus JAYFRC01. The sequence goes on along the minus strand of JAYFRC010000027.1, from coordinate 13,982 downwards.
GAGGGCCTGCTTTATGAAAAAGAAAAGTTCGGAGACCTTAATACGCGAGGATCGTTTTTACACGATAGCCGCCCGCAACGGCAAAGTGCTCGAGGTTGCCGACTATAACACCGAAAACGGCGCGGCCATCCAGCTCTGGGATTACGCCGGAGCGGAATGGCAGCAATGGTCGTTCGTTATCGCGGGAGACGAGGTCTATCGGATAAGGAACCGCTTCACCGGCAAGGTCATAGATCTGTGCATGGGCGGGACCACAAACGGCACCTGGCTCCATCAGTGGACACAGACTACCGGCAAGAGCCAGATGTTCGCCCTGGAGGAGGCAAACGACGGAGGTATCCGTATCCGTTCCGCGCTGGCAGGCAAATACATCGACCTTTACCAGATGTTTCTCGGCAACGGAGCGAGAGCGCAGATATGGGATATTGCAGACAGCGAAAATCAGGAATGGTTCCTGAAGGATGTCACTGATAAAACAGCCATACGTCCCTCGGAGGCGCAGATGGAGAAAAAACTGAAGGCGCAGACGGTTCAGGCCGAGAAGGATCAAAAGAAAGAAAGCAAAAAAGAAGCAAAAAAGGGCTCAAAGTCGGCGAAGGGCCACGCCGCTAAAAAATAAATCCGTAAAAGCACGCCGCCGCGATATTCTTTCGCGGCAGCGCGCTTTTTTAATTTTCCACAGGCCGCATTTCTTCGGCACGGCACCGCCGTTTCACGCCGTAAAAATCCATGTCGAACGCGGAGGGCAGCGGCGCGCTATCCGCGGCCGAGGCGTAAAAAGCGCAGACGATCGACACGGCGTTCTGTTCGTTTTCGCGCAGTCTTTCGTCGAGCGTCCCGTTTATCTCTTCGGCGGAGGGCGCCGGCTTTCTTCCAAGTATTAATCCCTTGGCGTTCGAGCATCCGGAAAATACCGTGCCGACGATATTGACCGCTATTCTAAGCGGCGTGCCGTTGACCCGGGTGAAAAGATGCGAGTATTTGTAAAACCCTGCGAACGCCTCGCGCATTATCTCCGGCGTCGCGCTCTCGTGCGCCATTGCCGCTGCTTCGTAGAATTCGCCCGGCATATCGGGATGCGGCTGGGGCGTGGTTTTCATCGCGTCTATGCCGTTTCGCTCCATCAGCATGCGGTCGAACTCCGCCTCAAGCGCAATGTGGGAGATGTCGCCGCGCTCACCGCGGCGCTGTATGTACGGGTGGCAGGCGCTGTCGAGCGCGAAATGGCAGGAAAGCCCCAGCGCATAAGGCATGGCGAAGGGCCTTCCCTCGGCCGCCGGGCGGAGCATTCGTCCAAGCATCTCCCGTGCGGGCTCATGATGCGCGGCGTAAGCCGCGAGGCGCGCGGGCTCTTTTTTCGTCGGCCTGTAAAAAAACAGCGGGTCGGGGCCGAAAAGCCCGTATTCGTAGGCCGCGCGTTCGCTTTCCGCGGCAGCCTTTACTTCCTTTGGCAAGATCTCCAGCACACTACGTCCAAAGCACAGGTGCGCGTAATAATCGGGCACGTTTATCATTCCTTTTGCGCCGAAAACGACTGGCGGATATATTAATGGTATAATAATACCACGCTTCAGTACCGTGCTTCAATAAAAAAATAAACCGCCCGACGCAATAAGCGCCGGGCGGTTTTGCTTCTCGTTGTCTTATACTTTGAATAAATACAATAAATATAATAAATACAATAAATATAAATATATATCACGCGCTCTCAGCCGTGGGCCGATATCCGCGAAAGAGTATAAAAAAACCACGCCTCAGCGTGGATACAACTCAAAGCCCGAAATCATCTTTCGCTGATCTCGTAGTCGCTTCCGTCGAAAATCAAATCGTCGACATCCAGCATGATGGACTTGTTCATCATAATTAGTGTATCCCTCCTGTTCTGTTTTGGTATGCTATAATAATAACACCTCCGCGTCAAGGTTTCAACCGCATAAAGCGCCAAATCTTTTCTGCAGTCGGGTAAGTTTTTGTACGTTTTTAACAATTTTCGAGTTGGGTTTCTGTGCGTTTTGCCTATTCTTTTAAGAGGGGCGTGTTTTATGGAAAAACATTGTTTTTGACCATGATTATGGACAGCGGCGACACTTGTGTGGTATACTCCCCTTGTATAAATAAGTACTAACGAATATCGACGAACAGGGCGCAGGGCGGCACGACTGCTTCTGCGGGTTTCGTCGCTGTCTGTTCTGCCATTTTTTCCGTCCGCGGACACGGAAAACAAGGCGGGCAGCGATTCTGGAGGTTGTTTTTATGATTAAGATCATTACCGACAGCATCTGCGACCTTAAAGCCGATCTTATAGAAAAATATGGTATAGAAATACTTCCCCTGCGCGTACGTCTCGGCGGCGAGCAGGAATATCTTGACAGGGTAGAGGTCGATCCTCCGCGCATCTGGGACGCTATGCACAGGGGCATCGCTCCCCAGACGACTCAGGTCCCGCCGTCCGTGACGGCTTCCGTTTTCGAACGCTGCGCCGCCGCCGGAATGGATTTTATCTACGTCGCGTTTTCCGCTGTGCTCTCCGGCTGCTGCCATGTCGCGACGCTGGTATCAAACGAGCTTAAGGAAAAATACCCGAAAGTCAAGATGGGTATAATAAATTCCAAGGCCGGCAGCTTCGGCCAGGGCTCCATGGTGCTCCAGCTGGCGCACGCCGCGGCCAAGGGCGTCTCGTTTGAGGAGCTTATGAACCGCGGGGCCCACATGGCGGAGCATGTCGAGATATTCATCGGCCTCGGCGACATGAAGTGGCTCGTTCTGGGCGGGCGCGTAAACAAGCTGCTCGGAAAGACCGGCAGTATGCTCGACATCCGACCCATAGTCCACATCGACCGTCAGGGGTATCTGAAGGTGGTCAGCGCCGTACGCGGACAAAAACGGATGATACAGTCCGTGTGCGACAAGTCGCTTGAATTGCTAAGGGAATTTCCCGAACAGCTTATAGGCTTGAGCTATTCCGAGGAATATTCTTCAATAGAGCAGGCGATGGAATACATGAAAGACAGGCTGCTGAATCCGCGCTATTATATCCAGCCTATCGGCTGCGCCCTGACCGCACACTGCGGTCTTGAGGGTGTAGGGGTGCAGTTTTTCAACACAAAAATAGAGCCTTATTATTATGATTGAACGATAAATGTCAAGACGTCGCAAAACAAAACGCGGCTGTATGACCGCACTTGTCCTCCTGTTCATTTTTATAGCGGGAGCTCTTTATCTATATTGGGACAACAACGTCGTCGTCACGCAGGAGGTCTCGTTTGAAAGCGAGGCCCTGCCTGACGCTTTCGATGGCTTCCGCATAGTCCAGCTTACGGACGTGCACGACAAGCAGTTCGGCAAAAACGACTCCGTCCTGCTCGACGCGGTGCAGGAGGCCGAACCGGATATCATCGTCATAACCGGCGACCTGCTTGACAAACGCGGCAGCATAGAAGACATCCTGCCGCTTGCCGAGGGACTGCCGAAAATAGCGCCCACCTACTATGTCACCGGCAACCACGAATGGTCCTCCGGGATAGTCGACGAGCTTATCGACACGCTCAAGGCCAACGGAGTTACCTGCCTCCAGAACGAGTACATAGACATCAAAAAGGACGGAGAGCACATAGTCCTTGCCGGAGTCCATGACCCGAACGGCCGCGCCGACCAGAAAACTCCGGCGGAGCTAGCCGCCGAGCTTTATGCGGACGAGGGCGACCCGTTCTGGATTCTGCTCGCCCACCGCAATACCCTCTACGAAACTTACGGCCAACTCGGAGCCGACCTGCTCATAACCGGCCACGCTCACGGCGGTCTTGTCCGGCTTCCAGGTACGGACGGGCTCTTCGGGCCGAACCACAACCTGTTCCCAAAATGGACCAGCGGGTTTTATTACGACTACGCGACGCCTATGTACGTTTCGCGCGGGCTGGGCAATGTCTATCCCACCTTCCGCGTTTTCAACGCGCCTCAGCTCCCCGTCATAACGCTCAAACGCGCGGGCTGAGAAGCGAACTCTCCTTTACAGAGTGATACGAATGACTGAATTTTTTGCCGAAAAATTTGATATAGCCGTCATAGGCGCGGGGCACGCGGGTATTGAGGCCGCGCTTGCCGCCGCGCGTCTCGGTCTTAAGACCGTCTGCTTTACCATCAATCTCGACGCCGTGGGCAACATGCCCTGCAACCCCGCAATAGGTGGCACGGGTAAGGGCCACCTTGTCCGCGAGATAGACGCGCTCGGCGGCGAGATGGCGAAAGCCGCGGACAAGGCCTGTATTCAGTACAGGCTTTTGAATCGCGGCAAAGGGCCGGCCGTCTGGTCGCTGCGCGCACAGGCCGACCGCCGCGCCTACCAGGCGATAATGAAGCACACGCTTGAAAAGCAGGAAAACCTCTCCGTCAAACAGGCGGAGATAACCGAGATACGCGCCGAAAACGGCGCGGTTTCCGCCGTTGTGACGCAAAACGGCGCGGTCTATTCCTGCCGCGCAGCCGTTGTCTGCTCGGGTACGTATTTGCGCGGCCGCACCATAGTCGGCGAGGCTACGCGAAACGGAGGCCCTGACGGCATGTTCGCCGCGAACTCGCTTACGGCGTCGCTTGAGGCTCTCGGGCTCGACCTTCGCCGGTTCAAGACCGGCACTCCGCCGCGCGTGAACCGCCGGAGCGTGGATTTTTCAAAGATGGAAATACAGCGCGGGGACGACGTTCCCGTTCCGTTCTCATTCACGACCGAAAAACCTCCCCTCAACAGCGAGGTCTGCTACCTCACCTACACAAACGAGCGGACGCATGAAATAATTCTCGGCAATCTCGACCGCTCGCCGCTTTTCAACGGCATGATAGAGAGTGTCGGTCCGCGTTACTGCCCGTCGATAGAGACGAAGATAGTCCGCTTCCGGGACAAGCCCCGCCACCAGCTTTTCATCGAGCCGATGGGTCTTAACACCGAGGAGCTTTATGTTCAGGGGCTCTCGTCCTCGCTGCCCGAGGACGTGCAGATAGAGATGCTGCACACGATAGCGGGGCTTGAAAACGCCGAGATGATGCGTCCCGCCTACGCGATAGAATACGACTGCGTGAACCCGCTTGAGCTCCGGCCCACGCTCGAAACAAAAAAGATACGCGGGCTCTACGGCGCGGGGCAGTTCAACGGCTCGTCCGGCTACGAGGAGGCAGCCGCGCAGGGGCTCGTCGCGGGCGTCAACGCCGCGCTCGCGCTCAAGGGCGAGGAGCCGATGATACTCTCGCGGAGCGAGTCTTACATCGGCACGCTTATAGACGACCTTGTGACCAAGGGCACGAACGAGCCCTATCGCATGATGACGAGCAGGAGCGAATACCGGCTGCTGCTGCGTCAGGACAACGCCGACAAACGGCTCACTCCCATTGGCCGACGCATCGGCCTTATATCCAAAGAGCGCGCGGAGGCGGTGGACAAAAAATACGCCGCCGTGGACTCGGAGCTTAAGCGCCTCTCATCTTCCGGCATAGCGCCGTCGGAGGAACTCAACGCGTTCCTCAGCGAGCGGGGCGAAACGCCCGTTGCCGACGGAGCGCGGCTCATTGATCTGCTAAAACGCCCGACCGTGCACTACTTTGAGCTTCGCGGGTTTGACCCGTCGCCCGCCGAGGTCTCTGCAGCGGTGGCCGAGCAGGTGGAGATATCCGCCAAGTACGCGGGCTATATCGCCCGTCAGAAGCGTCAGGTCGCTGAATTCGCTCGTATGGAGGCAAGGGCGCTTCCGCCCGACGCGGACTATTCCGAAATAGACGGCCTTCGGCTTGAGGCGAGGCAGAAGCTCTCCGAGATTCGGCCGCTTTCTCTTGGGCAGGCGAGCCGCATATCCGGCGTCTCTCCCGCCGATGTCGCGGCCCTGATGATATGGCTTGAAAAATAAGCGAACAGCTCCGCGCTCAAAAAGAGCTCGGAGCTGTTTATATCGGGTCGGGCTGTTTATTCGCTGAACTGTTCCCTGTGGTACGTGGCGTAATATATGCCTGAAGCGGTAGCGACGAGCTTGCCGGGCCTGTCCTCGGACCACGCCTCCGCAGTAAGATATTGTATCGTGTTTCCGGTCTTTGTTAGCCTCGTCTTTACAAAAAAGCGCTGGCCGAGCGTTCCGGGGCGGAGATACGACGTGTTAAGCGCCAGCGTCTGCGTCATGCGCTGGCCGTTGAAGCAGTAGGACGTCATGCCCATGCACTCGTCGAAAACGGAGACGATTATCCCGCCGTGCAGAGAGCCCCATGGATTGCTCATCCAACCGTTCGTCTCTACCGACACGATCAGGCTCTTGTCCTTAAATGAACAATCATAAAATTTAATGGCGATGTTTTCATTGATGGTTCCTGCGCCCCGCGTTTTGAGGTCGGCCGAGATGGACTCCACCGCTTTTCTGAAATCCTCGTCGTTTTCCATCTTGAGAGAGTCAGACATAATCCTCACTCCTCTCCTGCGAAACGTGAAACACGCCGTCGGCCGTAGCCGTGAGCTCGTCGGGCGCGTCCTCGTTCCACGCGTCGGCGGAAAGGTACATCACGTTTTTGCCGCGCTTTGTCACGCGTGAACGGACGATGAGCCTTTGCCCTATCCTGCCCTCGCGCATATACGATATCTGGAGCGACATGGTCTGCGTGTTGCGTCCGCCGTCCATAAACCAAGCCAGCACGCCCATCGCGTTGTCGAAAGCCGCGGCGGTGGCGCCGCCGTGTATCGCGCCGTACTCGTTTTTCATCCACTCAGGCATATCGAACGCCTCGGTGGAGCTCATTTCGTCAAAATCGCAGGAAAGCAGCTCTCCCGCGAATTTTCCGTTTATCGTGTTTTCGCCGTGTGAGCGAATAGTGCGGCAGGCTTCGGCAAGCATGGCCTCCATGCCCGCCTGAGAGTTGAAATCTGTCTGCATAGTCCTGTTCCTTTCATGTCTTCCAAGTGTCGAATAAAAGGTTAACACAAATAGCTTTAGCATTCAAGACACGATTTCACGACTTTGTAAAAAAACGCGGCGCGCATGAAGCGCGCCGCGTTTTTTAATCGAGCCATTTTTACTTGTTCTCGCCGCCGTAAAGCGTCTGGAGGCGCACAAGATGGTCGTAGCGCTTTGCCGCGCCCTCCTCGGCCTCTCTGAAGAGCTCCTTCGCCCTTTCCGGGAAAGAGCGGGTCAGCGCGGAGTATCTGGCCTCGTTCATTAGAAAATCCTGATAACCGCCGGCGGGAGCCTTGCTGTCTATCGTCAGCGGGTTCTTGCCCTCGGCCACAGCATCCGGGTTAAAGCGGAACATGTTCCAGTAGCCGCAGTCCACCGCGCGCTTCATCTCGTCCTGGCAGTGTATCATGCCGCCCTTGATGGAGTGCATCTCGCAGGGCGCGTAGCCGATTATCAGCGACGGGCCGTGATAAGCCTCCGCCTCGCGGATGGCCTTTATTGTCTGAGCAGGGTTCGCGCCCATGGCGACCTGAGCCACATAGACATAGCCATAGCTCATGGCGATCTCCGCAAGGCTCTTCTTCGCGGTGCCTTTGCCAGCGGCGGCGAACTGCGCGACCGCGCCCATCTGCGTGGCCTTGGACGCCTGTCCGCCGGTGTTGGAATAGACCTCGGTGTCGAACACCATGATGTTGATGTCTTCGCCGCTGGCGATGACATGGTCAAGTCCGCCGAAGCCAATATCGTAGGCCCAGCCGTCTCCGCCGAAGACCCAGACGGACTTCTTGCTGAGATATTCTTTCTCGCTGAGTATCTCATTGCAGTCCTTGCCGCCGACCTTTTCAAGCTCGGCTATGAGCGCGGCGGACGCGGGCGCGTTTGCCTCGCCGTCGGCTCTGGTGTCCATATATGCCTTTATCGCGTCTTTGAGCGCGGCGGGCGTGGCTTCGGCTTCTGCCATTGCCGAAAGCTTCACTGCAAGTCTGTCGCGGACGGCCTTCTGTCCGAAATACAGGCCAAGACCGTGCTCCGCGTTGTCCTCAAACAGGGAGTTTGCCCAAGCCGGACCCTTGCCGTTCTTGCTCTTGGTATAGGGCGAGGTGGCCGCAGGGCCGCCCCAGATGGAGGAACAGCCGGTAGCGTTGGAGATATACATGCGCTCGCCGCAGACCTGGGTTATAAGTCTCGCGTAAGAGGTCTCGGCGCATCCGGCGCAGGAGCCGGAGAACTCGAGCAGGGGCTGCTTGAACTGGCTGCCCTTGACCGTACCGTCGCTCATGTCGCTCTTGTCTGAGACCTTGGATACCATATAATCAAAGACCTTCTGCTGCGCGGCCTCGGATTCCTGGGGAACCATTGTGAGAGCGCCCGTCGGGCACTGGCCCACGCAGACGCCGCAGCCCATGCAGTCAAGCGGGGAGACGGCGATGGTGAAGGAATATTCTCCCTTGCCCTTGCCGGCTTTTATGGGAACTATCTGAGCGTCCCCGGGAGCGGCCGCGGCCTCGGCTTCGGTCAGCGCGTAGGGGCGTATCGTAGCGTGAGGGCAGACATAGGAGCAGCGGTTGCACTGTATGCACTTGGCGCTGTCCCACTTCGGGACGTTGACCGCGACGCCGCGCTTTTCATAGGCGGCCGCGCCCAGCTCGAACGTGCCGTCCACATGGTCGACGAAGGCAGAAACGGGCAGGCTGTCGCCGTCCATCCTGTCGATGGGCAGCATCATCTTCTCAACCATTTCAACGGTCTTTTCGACTCCCTCGAGCTTTGCCGGCTCGGCGTTGTCCTTCGCGTCTTTCCAGGATTCGGGGACCTTGAACTCGACGAACGCCGTCGAGCCAAGGTCTATGGCCTTGTGGTTCATGTCGACGATGTCCTGACCCTTGCTGAGGTAGGAGTGTGTCGCCGCTTCCTTCATATACTTAATCGCGTCCTCCGGCGGCATGACCTTTGCGAGGGTAAAGAACGCGGACTGGAGTATCGTGTTGGTGCGCTTGCCCATGCCGATGTGCTCCGCGAGGTCGATGGCGTTGATGGTGTAGACGCGTATCTTATTCGCGTAGACATAGCGCTTGGCCTCGGCGGGCATGCGCTTGTCAAGCTCCTCGGGCGTCCACTGGCAGTTGACTAGGAACGCTCCGCCGGGGCGTACGTCGCGGACCATTCCAAAGCCCTTGACGATATACGACGGGTTGTGGCAGGCGACGAAATCTGCCTGATTTATATAGTACGGACTCTTTATCGGCCTGTCTCCGAAACGAAGATGCGATATGGTGACGCCGCCGGTTTTCTTTGAGTCGTACTGGAAATACGCCTGAACGTATTTGTCGGTGTGGTCGCCGATTATCTTGATGGAGTTCTTGTTCGCTCCGACGGTTCCGTCGCCGCCGAGACCCCAGAATTTGCATTCGATGGTGCCTTTAGCCGCGGTCACGGGAGCAGGCTTTTCATCAAGCGAAAGATGGGTGACGTCGTCGTTGATGCCGATGGTGAACTGGCGCTTCGGCTCGGCCTTGCAGAGCTCGTCGTAGACCGCAAAAACAGACGCGGGCGGCGTATCCTTGGAGCCGAGGCCGTAGCGTCCGCCGGTGACTGCGATGTCGTTTCGTCCCGCGTTGGCAAGGGCGGCAACGACATCGAGGTACAGCGGCTCGCCCTGGGAACCGGGCTCCTTAGTGCGGTCGAGCACTGCTACCTTTTTGCAAGTCGCGGGGATAGCCGCGATAAGCTTTTCCGGGCAGAAAGGACGGTAGAGGCGGACTTTGATGAGGCCGACCTTTTCGCCCTTGGCGGTCAGATAATCGACAACCTCCTCGGTCACGTCGCAGATCGAGCCCATGGCGATGATAACGCGGTCCGCGTCGGGCGCACCGTAGTAATCAAAGATGTGATAGCTGCTGCCGATTTTCTTGTTTATGCGATCCATATAGCCTTCGACTATCGCGGGTATCTTCTCGTAATACTCGTTGCAGGCCTCGCGGTTCTGGAAGAATATATCGCCATTTTGGTGGGATCCGCGCATGACGGGGCGCTCGGGATTGAGAGCGCGCTTGCGGAACGCCTCCACCGCGTCCATGTCGCACATGTCGGCAAGGTCGGCGTAGTCCCAGACGGATATCTTTTGTATCTCGTGAGAGGTACGGAAGCCGTCAAAAAAGTTAAGGAAAGGCATGCGTCCCTCGATGGCGGAAAGATGCGCCACAGGGGCGAGGTCCATGACCTCCTGCGGGTTGCTCTCGCACATCATGGCAAAGCCGGTCTGACGGCAGGCCATGACGTCGGAGTGATCTCCGAAAATGTTAAGGCAGTGCGTTGCGACAGTGCGCGCCGAAACGTGGAACACCGCGGGAAGCAGCTCGCCCGAGAGCTTGAACATATTGGGTATCATGAGCAGCAGCCCTTGCGACGCCGTGAAAGTTGACGTCAGCGCACCGGCCGCCAGAGAGCCGTGCACCGTTCCCGCAGCTCCGGCCTCGGACTGCATTTCGACCACCTTTACCGTTGAGCCGAAGATGTTCTTTCTTCCTCCCGCCGACCATTGGTCAACGTAGTCCGCCATAGGGCTGGAAGGCGTTATCGGATAGATGCCGGCGACTTCTGTAAATGCATACGCGACGTGCGCCGCCGCCGTATTGCCGTCCATCGTCTTCTTAGTTCTCTCCAAGTTCGTTCACTCCTTAATAAATGCTATCCCCTCTGAAATAATCAGCTTTAATGTACAGAATATCATATCTTTAGCCGCTTGTAAATTGAAAATGCCAACAAAGGTACCCGGATTATTGCGACAGGTTGTCGTGAATTATGCAAGCTTTGCATTTGCAAATTGCAAATTTGCCAAAGCTTTCACAAAATACCGGTGGTAATTCCGTTCCTGTACACCACGCCGGAAATATGATACTATATTAATAACAGTTATTTTCTGTCAAAAAGGGGGCATTTTTTTGGTCGCAACGGTACGTTCTCTCGGCATAACCGGCATTTCCGGCTACGGCGTTTCTGTGGAGACGTTTCTCTCCGGCGGGCTTCCGGCGTTCGACATCGTCGGCCTGCCGGACGCCGCAGTGCGCGAATCGCGCGAGCGCGTCCGCGCTGCCGTCAAGATAAGCGGCGCCAAGTTCCCCGTCAGCCGCATAACCGTAAACCTTGCTCCCGCCGGGCAGAGGAAGGAGGGCACGCTGTACGACCTGCCCGTCTTTCTAGGCATACTCGCGGCGCAGGAGGACATACGGCCGCTGCCGGAGACTTCTGCGTTCATAGGCGAGCTGTCGCTTACGGGCGCGCTGCGCCCGGTCAGCGGCGTGCTCCCGATGGCCGCGGCCGCCGCGAGGTGCGGGATACGTGAGCTGTACGTTCCCGCCGCCAACGCCTCGGAGGCGACGCTCGCCGACGGCCCTGTCATATATCCTGTGTCGGACGTTAGCGCGCTAGTAGCACATCTTCGCGGCGAAGCCGCCATTGCTCCCGCCGAAAAGTGGGAGCCGGCGGAAACGCGAGGCGACCTTCCGGATTTCAGTGACGTTATGGGGCAGGAAAACGTCAAGCGCGCGCTTGAGATAGCCGCCGCTGGCGGTCACAACATACTTCTCACCGGCGCGCCCGGCTCTGGCAAGTCCATGCTGGCAAAGCGCCTCCCTTCGATACTTCCGGAGATGACGAGGCGCGAGGCTCTCGAATCTACGGAGATATACTCCGTCGCCGGAATGACAGACAGCTCGAATCCCCTGCTGCGCCACAGGCCATTCCGCTCCCCGCACCACACGGTTTCCGCCGTGGCGCTCACGGGCGGCGGAAGCGTACCGCACCCGGGCGAGATATCGCTCGCGCACAACGGCGTGCTGTTTTTGGACGAGCTGCCCGAGTTTTCAAAGGACGCGCTTGAAGCCCTGCGCCAACCGCTCGAGGACGGGGAGGTCACGATAACCCGCGCCGCCGGAACTCTGACGCTGCCGAGCAAATTCATGCTGGTTTGTGCCATGAACCCGTGCCGATGCGGATGGTACGGCCATCCCTCCGGGCGCTGCAAATGTAGCGAAAAATCGGTGCGTCAGTATTTGAGCCGCATTTCCGGGCCGATGCTCGACAGGATAGACCTTTACGTGGACGTACCCTCGGTCGAGTACGAGGCCATGCGCCGCAAAGAAACTCCGGAGGGCAGCTCTGAGATAAAGGCGAGGGTCGAGGCCGCGCGCGCCGTCCAGCTCAAGCGCTTTTCGGGAACCGACGTCCTTTGCAACGCCCAGATGCCGCCGAGCCTCATCGGAAAATACTGCGCCCTCGGCGAGGACGGCGAGACTCTTATGAAAAGCGCGTTCGAGCGGCTCGGCCTGACCGCCCGCTCGCACGACAGGATCCTCCGGGTCGCGCGCACGATAGCCGATATGGACGGCGGCGAAAATATCGGCGCGGCGCACATAGCCGAGGCGCTACAGTACAGGAGCTCGCCGCTTATAAACGGATAACATACATATATTATTACATATTATTACATATAATATCTAATATCCCAAAGCGCGGAGACGGCTCGCATTATGAGCCGTCTCCGCGCTTTACATTCGTCCTCACACTTTATGTCTTTTTGCATGCCGTCCGACATGAACGTCCGGACGATGATGCAGCCGCCTTTACGACGTGAAAAGCAGCGTGTCCGACGCGGCGCTTCAGCGCCCTTCCATCTCGAAAATTCCGGCGGCGCCCTGCCCTCCGCCTATACACATTGTTATAAGGGCGTATTTTCCGCCGGTGCGTTTGAGTTCGGACAGTGCCTTGCACAGTAGCACCGAGCCGGTCGCGCCGAGCGGGTGGCCAAGCGCCATCGCTCCGCCGTTGGGGTTGACCTTTTCCTCCGGCATTCTGAGCTCTCTTATGCACGCCAGAGCCTGGGACGCGAACGCCTCGTTTATCTCTATGACATCCATGTCGTCCACGGTCAGGCCCGTGCGCTTCATGACTTTCGGGACCGCTGCCATCGGTCCTATGCCCATTACTGCAGCCTCTACTCCAACGACCGAGAAGCCGACGAATTTAGCTATCGGCGCGTAGCCAAGCTTTTCCGCCGTCTCGCGCGCCATCAGGACGGCAAACGCGCTGCCGTCGGTCATCTGCGACGACGTCGCCGCTGTGACGGAGCCGTCCGGCTTGAAGCAGGGTTTGAGCTTTGAAAGGCTCTCCGCCGTGCAGCCTGGGCGGATGCCCTCGTCCTCGGTCACAGTCTTCTCGACGCCGCTGCCGTCGTCGACGATTATCGGGATTATCTCGTCCTTAAATTTTCCGGCCTTTTGAGCCGCGTCGGCCTTTCTGTGGCTGTCCGCGGCCATTTGCTCCATTTCCGCCCGCGATATGCCCCAGCGGTCGGCGACGTTCTCAGCCGTCATGCCCATCGACATATACGCTCCGGGATCCTGCCTGTTGAGCTTTTCGTCGGCGTACTGCATGTAAGAGTTCATGTCCATGCCGGTCATGACCTCGATCCCGCCTGCGACTACCACGTCCATCTGCCCCGCGATTATCGCGTTTGCGGCGGTGGCTATGGTCTGCAACCCTGAGGAGCAAAAGCGGTTTACGGTCTGCCCGGGAATGCTCTCGGGGAGCCCGGCGCGTTGGACAATAAGGTGGGCTATGTCGTAGCCGCAGTATTTTTCCGGCGTCGCACAGCCGACTACAACATCGTCGACAAGCGAATAGTCGAAGCCGGGCAGCTTTTTCAGAACGCCCATCAGGTTCTGCGCTCCAAACTCGACGGGATGCGTTTTTATAAAGGAGCCTTTGTTTGCCTTTGTCAGCGGCGAGCGGCCGTAGGCCACAACCACCGCGTCTCTGCTGCTGTTCATATTTATTCCTCGCTCGTTATTTAAATTTGAGAGCGCGCTTTTTGCAAACATCCCCGGCGGACGGCAAGCCGTCCGCCGGAAAAGTTTTCTTCACTTCTTGAGGCTGAGGATCTGGCGTGCTTCGTCGGGAGTGGCGGGCTCGCAGCCGTATTCTTTGATGACGCGGGCGGCGCGCTCGACGAACTGAGCGTTGCTGTCGGCCAGCTTGCCCTTAGCATACATGACATTATCCTCCATA
>JAYFRC010000017.1:0-16723 GCA_034926415.1 Oscillospiraceae bacterium | reverse complement strand
ATCTCCTTAGCCTGAGCCGCGCCGATGATGTCGGCCGTAAGTATCATTCTCATAGCGTTGGATATTCCGCAGATGCGGGACATGCGCTGGGTTCCGCCGAAGCCCGGAGTTATTCCGAGTCCCACCTCGGGCTGTCCGAACTTTGCCTTGTCGCTGGCAAGGCGGATATCGCAGGCCATGGAAAGCTCGCAGCCACCGCCGAGAGCAAAACCGTTTACCGCCGCGATAACAGGCTTTGTCATGTTCTCAATCTTCAGGAAAACGCTGTTTCCGTAGTCGCCGAAAGCCTTGCCCTCGACCGCTCCGAACGCGCTCATCTCGCCGATATCAGCCCCTGCAACAAAAGAACGTCCTGCGCCGGTGATGATACAGACGTAAATATCCTCGTCCGCCTCAGCCCGTGCAACGACGTTTTCAAGTTCATGAATCATCGGTGTGTTAAGCGCGTTTAATGCTTCGGGTCTGTTCATCGTTATTACTCCGACATGACCCTTTTTTTCCAAATCTACTGCCATTTCCTTTCCTCCTTATCCTTGGATAAAACTCGATTAAAAACCGAGTGCTAGTATTACCCTTTACCCTCACTTTGCCCATTATAAGACTTTGTCTAATATTTATCAAGGCTTCGTCCGAAAAATATCAAAAAAATATTCCCGCTTTTCCCAGTATTATTCGTATATTGTGCCGATGTCATATTTTATCGTTGCTTTTTGTTTAAACTGACAAATTAGCGGCAAACTCAAACCAGTCGTTTGTCCAAGTATAATTTTTGACCTTCAGCGTCTTTTATACATATATAAATATAAAATACCTCTCAAAATTATCTGCCTAAAAAACTCCGGACGCATAGCCCGCACAAAAACCAGGGCCGGACGTCTCCGTCCGGCCCTGGCCTGTTATTGAATATCGTATTTTAGCGCAGTCTATACGCCGTCAGGCAAATATGTGCTTTCCGTTTACAGTAATACCTGTGTCGGTGCCGCCGGTATCGCCGCCAGTATCAACACCCGCGTCGCCGCCAGTGTCAACGCCGGTATCGCCGCCAGCGTCAACACCGGTATCGCCGCTAGTGTCAACGCCGGTATCACCGCCAGTGTCAACGCCGGTATCGGGTGGAATCACGGTCGCTGCCGTGTGCACCTTACAGGTTCCGTTCGCCTCAAGCGTGCTCAGCAGATAAGGCGTGTCCTTACATGTCACTCCTCCGATACTTTCGCGCGTGTAATCCAGTACCGTCTTTATCTCCACCGAGTCCTTGGGACAATATTCGCCAGCCAGCGCGTTGCCCTCTTTGCACCAGTCGACCTGGACGTGCATCGAGCAGTAGGCCGTCGGCTCGGTGCCCTTGACTACCTGAACCGTGCGAACCCGGCTGCCGCGTACATCCTCGGCGCACAGGTCGGTCGCGAGCAGACCGCTGTCGGCACAGACATTGATACTGACAAGGTCCTCGCTTCCGGCTGTGCTGAACTGCTTGTTTGGCAGGTCCGCGTGTATCTTGCTCATAACTTTTCTCCATAGCACCGCGGATGGGTTTCCGGAGACGTTGAGCTTGGCTGGAGTATCGTAGCCCGTCCATACGGCCGCGCAGTAATACGGGGAATAACCGACAAAATAACGGTCGCGGTTATCGCTCGTGGTTCCGGTCTTGCCTGCGATCGTCATTCCGGAGAAGGAGGCGCTTCCGCCGGTGCCCCTGGCGATGACCTCCTTAAGGAAGCCGTTCATTATATAAGCGGTGCTTTCCTTCATCGCGACCCATGAATTGCTGTCATTCTCTATGACCGTCTTGTCGTCTGAATCGGTGACAAGGGTATAGGTTCTTGGCGTGTTGTAGATGCCCTCGTTTGCAAACGTTGCGTAGGCCGCCGCCATCTCAACCGTGCTGACGCCGTCGGTAAGACCTCCTAGGCCGAGCGAGGCCGAGTTGAGGTCGCTTGTTGTCCCTGTGACAAGTGAGGTTATCCCCATCTTGTTCTGAAGGAAATTGAACGAATTGTTGAGTCCGAGCATTTCGACAACGCGGACAGCGCAGGTGTTGACGGATTCATATATCGCGTAATCAACCGTCGTAAGTCCGCCGTAATAGCCCTCCGAGTTCTTCGGCCACGGGCTGTCGTTGAGCATTCTGACCGGCGAGTCGTCTATGACGGACGCAGGGGTTATAACTCCCGCGTCTATGGCCGGAGCGTATACGCCTATGGGTTTTATAGCGGAACCGCACTGCCTGAGAGACACCGCGCGCTCGAGCACGCGGCTTCCCGTCTTTTCGCCGATACCTCCGGCGAGCGCGACTATATTGCCCGTCGAGGGATCGACGATCGTTATCGCCGACTGCATATGCTGGTTTCGACCGTCGGCGGAATAGTAATCAAGGTTGCTCGCGTCGTTGTACACTTCGTCGACGCAGGCCTGGACATCCGGTTTTATGGTCGAGTATATCTTGAGTCCGCCGTAGTATATCTGCTGCGTCGCGACCTGTTTTGTGACGCCGTTCTGTTCCATAAGCCCGCTTATGACGTCGGTGATGACCTGGTCTACGAAATAGGAATAAACGTTGCTGCTATCGTCAGTCTCGCCGCTCTTGAACACGAGCGTCTCATTGACGGCCTGATCGTATTCCTCCTGAGTTATATATTTCTGGTCGAGCATCGCGCTGAGTATTGTCTCCTGACGCTCCTTGTTTCGCTCTTTGCTCTTGTCGCTTATATACGGGTCGTAGAGCGAGGGATTGTTCGTTATTCCGATGAGGCACGCGCACTCGGCGAGGTCGAGCTGCGACACGTCTTTGCCGAAATAAGCCTGTGCTGCGGTGGTCACACCGTAGCAGTTCTCGCCGAGATAGATGTTGTTTAGATAAAGCTCTATTATCTCCGGCTTTGTATGAGTTTTTTCAAACTGAAGCGCACTGAAAATCTCGAGCACCTTGCGTTTGACGGTACCCTCCTTGTTTCCCGTGAGGTTCTTTATTGTCTGCTGTGTTATAGTCGAGCCGCCGTAGGTGTCTTTCATCCCGATAAACATATTTACCGTCGCAGAAAACGTTCTTCCCCAGTCGACGCCGTGGTGCTTGTAAAAGCGCTTGTCCTCTATCGACACAGCCGCGGATTCAAGATATTTCGGCATCTCGTCGTAGTCGGACCATATGCGGTTCTCTCCGCCGTGAAGCGTCTCAAGCTCCTGCCATTCGTCGTTGTCGTCCTGGTAATATATCACCGAGCTCTGGCTCGTCGTGAGTCCCTCAACGCCGATGTCCGCATTAGGGATTATGCAGGTCGCGACATATATAGCGAAGATGCCCATGAACATAGCCGCCGAGCAGATTATAACCAGCAATACGGTTCTTATAATATAATTACGCATGGCTCTGTCGGAGCGGCGGCGCCTTTCGTCCTTCCCGTGTCCGCTTCCCTCTCCGTTCGCGCTTCTCTTTCTGATTTGTTCGGAGCCATTTCTGATGCCGTCCCCAAAACGGCTCAGACCGCTCTTACTGTGTTTTCTGCGTCTGCGCTGCGGGTTGTTTTCTTCCATTTGCAGAAAACCTCCTTCTTAACATCCGTTATCGCAAAATTGTACATAGTATCATTCTACCATAGCTGTCAACTCGCCGCCGCGCGGAACGGGGTACATTCCCACCCTCCCGGCTCCCCGCGGCGCAAAAACGTTTCCCATGTTTACGGCAGCAAAACTGCTCATTATTTTTCTCTTGCTTTTCCGCTTTGCGGACAGTACAATATCAATACAAAAGCTGAAAATGAAGGAGGCGTTTTTTATGTCAGAAGCTGAAAATGAAAGCCCGATTTTCGTCTCTGTCATAGACGAAAACGGAAAGGAAATAGTAATCGAATACGTCGACACAATAGAATATAACGGCATTATTTACAAGGCGTTCTTTCCCACGGTGGACGCCGACGATGAAAATGCTGACGATGACGACAACGGACTTATCATTCTCAAGGAAATAGAAGAAAACGGCGAGGCCATTCTTTCCACCCTTGACAGCGAGGAAGAGCTTAATGCCGTTTACGACGAATTTATGAACGTCCTCTTTGATGACGAGGATGATGCGGATGACGACGAAAACGACGAATAATGACATTTTATTCCGATTGCAATCCGCCGTATATTATGCTAATATAACTATGCCCTGCGCGGCGCGTGATGACTCTTTTTCATAAACCCACAATATGTTATAAGGGATGCCGGTTCGGCGCTCTGTTTTGCAGGCCTCCCTGCCGCTTTTCGCGGCAGGACGATGGAAGCAGTGATGAGTTCCGCAGGCGACCCACCTGACCTTAGGGTGCAGGTTTATAACAGGGGTCACACGGCCGGGTAGGGATACGCAACATTTGATAAAAGCGGCGTTTTTATCGCCGCTTTTATTTTTTGCCACAAGTTAAGTTGTCCTTGCTAAAAGGATATGGTTTAGTTATAATATTAAGGTATGTTTAAGGTTTAAGGCGTATAGTGAATCGTCGGCCCGGGGCCGGTATTTTCCCATAAACTGAGAGGACTGAAACGAATGAGCGCATCAAGAGAAAAAAAAGATCGCAAGGATATGGCGTCCAGCGGCATAATAGATTGCCGCAACGAGGAGCGCCGCAGACAGGATAAGAAGGATAAGCGCACGACTACGATGTACATTGCCATCATCGCGGCTATGATAGTCGTGTTCATCCTTTGCTCGCTGTACAACAACCAGAACTTCCGCAAGAATATGACCGCCGTTACGGTGGACGGCACACATTACAGCGCGGCCGTTCTCGACTTCTATTATTACAGCGCATACAACAGCTTCGTCAACAATTACGGAGACTATCTGTCCTATATCGGGCTCGACACCTCGAAGGATCTCAAGGATCAGAATTACAGTGAGGACGAGACCTGGGACGAGTATTTCCGCGACCAGGCCGTGACGAGCCTCATCGGCGCCGCAGCCGTTTATAAGCAGGCGCAGGCCGCCGGCTTCACTCTCACCGACGACCAGCAGTCCCAGATAGACAGCTATTACAGCTCCATCGAGGACTACTGCACAAGCGCGGGCATAACCTTCGAGGATTATGTTCACGACATCTTCGGAAAGTATGTCAGCGAGGACATTTTCAAAGAGCAGACCGAGATATCCTATATCGCCCAGCTCTATAATACAGAGTATAAGAACAGTCTGACCTATACCGACGACGATATTCAGACCTACTACAGTGAAAACTCAAAGGATATCGACAACGTCTCCTATGAGATATACACCGCCGACGGCTCCGCCGCGTCCACGACCGATTCCGACGGCAACTCGGTCGATCCCACGGATGATGAGAAAACCGCGGCCATGAGCGCCGCTTCCGACACAGCCAACGCCATACTCGCCCGCCTCGAAGCCGGCGATGACTTCGCGACTGTCGCTGCCGACTACGATTCCGCGAGTTACAGCGCCGAGACCGATACATCCTATTCAACCGCAGGAGCGACCATCGGCGACTGGCTGTTCGACGACTCGCGCGCCGCGGGCGACACCACAGTCATCGAGGACACCGACAAATCCTGTTATTACGTTCTCAAGTTTGAGAGCCGCGGCCGCAGCGAGTACGATACCGTCAATGTGCGCCACATACTCATCGAGCCTGAGACCACCACTCTATCCTCCGATGACGCGGGCTACGACGCCGACGTTGTCGCAAAGAAAGCCGCGGCAAAGGCCAAGGCCGAGAGCGTCCTCGCCGAGTATCTTGCCGGCGACAAGACCGCCGATGCTTTCGGCGCTCTCGCAGAGAAGTATTCGTCTGATACCGGCTCCTCAAGCGACGGCGGACTTTACGAGAACGTCTACAAGGGCCAGATGGAAACCGCATTCAACGACTGGTGCTTCGATTCCTCCCGCAAGACCGGCGACACCGGAATAGTAGAGACCAACTACGGCTACCACGTCATGTATTTTGTCAGCACCGGCGATCCCTACTGGATGGTACAGTCTGAGAACGCTCTTCGCGACAAGGATTACAACAGCTGGTACAGTGATATAACCACCAAGGGCGTGCACAAGAGCTTCCTTGGCATGAAGTGCATCGGTGGAAGCCTCTCTTCCTCTTCTTCAAATTCCACTTCCTCATCCTCTTCCTCTTCCTCCTCGGCTTCCTGAGCCGCGGGCAAAACAATAAGTACGGGGCCGGATTGATAAGAATTCAATCCGGCCCTTTTTCAAAAAAGGAACGGTCACAAATATGAAGGAACAATTTTTGCGCACTGAGATGGCGCTTGGCTCCGAAGCTGTTGAAAAGCTGCTCCGCTCTCACGTCGCGGTCTTCGGTATAGGCGGCGTAGGAAGCTATGTCGTCGAGGCGCTCGCGAGAGCCGGGGTCGGCGAACTCACGCTCATCGACCACGATACCGTCAGCGTGTCGAACATCAACCGGCAGCTTATCGCGCTGCATTCCACCGTCGGGCAGTTCAAGGCCGACGCCGCATCCGCGCGCGTGCACGACATAAATCCCAACTGCGCCGCGCACGTTATAAACAAAAAATATGAGGCCGAAACGCGCGAAGCTTTTTTCGGCGATTACGATTATATCGCCGACTGCATCGACCTTGTCGCCTGCAAGGTCGACCTAATCTGCACGGCCCTTTCTCGCGGTATTCCGATAATCTCAGCGCTAGGCACCGGTAACCGGCTCGATCCCTCCATGCTCCGCATAACCGACATATCGAAAACCGAGGGATGTCCCCTTGCCCGCGTCGTCCGCAAAGAAGTGCGCGACCGCGGCGTCGTTCATCACAAGGTGCTGTTCAGCATAGAGCCTGCCCTGAAGCCGCTCGAGCTCGAGGCTCCGCCTCCCGGACGGCACAGTACACCGGCCAGCGTGCCGTGGGTTCCCTCCTGCGGCGGGCTTATGATAGCTGGAGAAATAGTCAGGGATATAATTGCAAAATAATTGTGAAAGCAAAGGAAACGCTCTTCGAGCGAAGAGCGTTTCCTTTGTAATATCAATCTCTGTAAAGTTAAAATCCCTTATAGCAATTCTCTGCCCATTTTGACTCCCATGACCGACGCCATCATAAGTCCGCGCGTCCAGCCGCTGGAATCTCCAAGGCAATACAGGTGCGCTACATTGGTGCGCAGGTGTTCGTCCATCTTGACCTTGTTGCTGTAAAACTTGAGCTCGGGCGAATAGAGCAGCGTCTCGGTCGAGGCAAAGCCGGGCACCACGTTGTCAACGGCCTGAATGAAATTGATGATGTTTATCATCGCGCGGTAAGGCATGGCCGCCGTGATGTCGCCGGCGACCGCGTCGGTGAGCGTCGGGCGGACGTTGGCGTGAGTCAGCTCCTTTTCCCATGTACGCTTGCCATCGAGTATATCGCCGAAACGCTGAACAAGAATGTGCCCGTTGCCGAGCATATTCGTCAGCTCGCCGACCTTCTGCGCGTAGGCTATCGGCTGATTGAACGGAACGCTGAAGTTGTGCGAGCATAGTATGGCGATGTTCGTATTGTCGGATTTTAGCTCCTTGTAGGAGTGTCCGTTTACGACGGCGAGGTCGTTGTCGTAGTTTTCCTGGCTCACGAAGCCGCCGGGGTTCTGGCAGAAGGTGCGCACCTTGTTCTTGAAAGGCTTGGGATAGCCTATGAGCTTCGACTCATAGAGCACCTCGTTGACCTCTTCCATGACCTCGTTGCGAACCTCGACACGCACGCCGATGTCGACGGTGCCGGGTTTGTGGGCAATGTCGTACTTTGCGCATATCTTTTCAAGCCACTCGCTCCCGCGGCGGCCCGTCGCGATAACGATTTCGCTGGCTTCTATCCGTTCCCTGTTTCCGTCCTTTTTCTCTATGATGATGCCCTTGCATTCCGAGCCGCTGAGGATTATATCGTTGCACTCGCACTCAAACAGTATCTCGACGCCGCGGCGTATGAGCTCCTGCTCTATCTCGTAGTATATCTTCTGCGCTTTCTCGGTGCCGAGGTGCCGTATGGGGCAGTCAACGAGCTTGAGTCCCGCCTGTATCGCTCGCTTGCGTATCTCCTTGACCTTGTGTCCCTGATTTACGCCCTCGATGTGCTCGTCGGCTCCGAACTCAAGATAAAGGCTGTCGGCGTATTTGATAAGCTCGCGGGCTTCCTCGTCTCCGACAAGCTCGGGAAAATCTCCGCCGACCTCGGGGCTAAGCGACAGCTTGCCGTCCGAGAACGCCCCCGCTCCGGAAAAGCCGGTTGTGATATTGCAGGGCTGGCAGTTGATACATTTTTTTGTTTTGTATTTGGGGCAGATGCGGTTTTCTATCGAATGTCCCTTCTCGACAATAAGAATTTTCTTTTTGCTGCCCTTGCGCAGCATCTCGATGGCGGTAAATATACCCGCAGGGCCAGCGCCGACTATAACTACATCATACATGGTGTTCTCCTCCGGTTTCCGGCCCGACTTTATAAGACGAGCCTATAAAAGGATAAATGCAATTTTCTTTTTTGTCAAGGCCGGAAATCCACGGCTGTAACAATATCGTGAACCTAGCGGTGCCGGAAAACTCCGTCATGCCGATAAGCGCGCAAAAAAACACCGCGGACAATTTGTCCGCGGTGCTTCAGCTTTAAGGTTAAAACTGATTACTTCAGCTCGACCTTGGCGCCGACTTCCTCGAGCTTTGCCTTCATAGCCTCGGCGTCGTCCTTGCCGACGGCCTCCTTGATGACGGCATTCTCGGTTTCGACCAGCTTCTTTGCCTCGGCCAGACCGAGGTCGGTCAGCTCGCGGACAACCTTGATGACCTTGATCTTCTGCTCGCCGATAGCAGCCAGAACGACGTTGAAGTCGGTCTTCTCCTCGGCAGCGGGAGCAGCTGCTCCGCCTGCTGCGGGAGCTGCCATAGCGGCGGCGGAAACGCCAAATTCCTCTTCCAGTGCGTGAACGAGCTCAGAAAGCTCCATAACGGTAAGGCTCTTGACCTCTTCGATCATAGCGGTAACTTTTTCACTTGCCATTTTAATAACCCTCCTAAATAGTTGAAGTTAATTTTTTATTGTAACGTCGCGGAGCATATCTCCGCGTATGTCCGCCGCGTTATTCTGCGGCGGGAGCGGCTTCCTCCGCGGGAGCAGCAGTCTCCGCGGATGCTCCGCCCTTTTCGGCTATCTGCTTCAGGACGCATGCGAGTCCGCTGATGGGAGCAAGCATTGTACCGAGGACCTGGGCGCGGAGAATTGGCAGCGGAGGAATTTCGGCCAGGGTCTTTATCTCATCGACGGAAATTACCTTGCCGTCCATGAATCCGCCCTTTATCTCGAACTTGCCGTCCAGCTTCTTTGCGAAGTCGTTGATGACGCGCGCGGGCGCTACGGGGTCGTCCGCCGATACGGCCATGGCGGTCGTTCCGTTGAGGACGCCGTCAAGCTCCTTCATTCCGGCCTTGTCGATAGCGAAGCGAACCAGCGTGTTCTTGACTACGGAATAGTCCACGTTGTTCTTGCGCAGCTCCGCGCGAAGCGCGGTATCCTGTGCAACGGTGATTCCCTTGTAATCGACGAGGACGCCGGCAACGGACTTCTGCAGCTTTTCGCTCAGCGATTCGACGATCGCCTGCTTTTCACTCAGAACTTTTGCGTTAGGCATTCTTGTTTTCACCTCCAGGAAATTTTAGAAGCGTTCTAAAAAGAAACAGTCCTTGCATCGCAAAGACGCAAGGACTGTAAGCAATTCGTATTGAAATGCTGTCCTCGGCAGGACTTACGGGACTGAAACCCACCTGATGTCTTTGGAACGCAATTGTTATTATACCGAAGCTGTCGACAATTGTCAAGCTCCGTATATAATCTTGGCTTTTAGCGGAGCTTACTGAAGCTTCGCGGTGCTGAGCTTGATGCCCGGGCCCATGGTGGTCGCGGTCACGCAGCTTCTTACATACTGACCCTTTGCGGAAGAGGGCTTGGCCTTAATGATGGCTCCGATGAGAGCTTTGTAGTTCTCCTCGAGCTTCTGAGCGCCGAAGCTGACCTTTCCTATCGGGCAGTGGATGATGTTGGTCTTGTCGAGACGGTACTCGATCTTGCCTGCCTTGACTTCCTTGACGGCCTTGGCGACGTCCGGAGTGACAGTGCCGGCCTTGGGTGACGGCATGAGTCCCTTCGGGCCGAGAACCTTACCGAGACGGCCGACGGTTCCCATCATATCAGGGCTGGCGATGACTACGTCGAAATCGAAGAAGTTTTCCTTCTGTATCTTTTCGACCATATCCATATCGCCGACGTAATCGGCTCCGGCCTCGCGCGCGGCGTCGGCCTTGTCGCCCTTGGCGAAAACGAGCACGCGGACGGTCTTGCCGGTGCCGTGCGGCAGAACGATAGCGCCGCGGACCTGCTGGTCTGCGTGGCGGGAATCGACGCCGAGCTTAACGTGCAGCTCGACGGTCTCGTCAAACTTTGCTGGCGCGGTCTTGCATATCAAATCAAAAGCTTCGGCAGAATCGTAAAGCGTAGCCTTGTCGATCTGCTTTGCACCATTCTGGTATTTCTTACCTCTAAACAATGTAAATCCTCCTCATAGTGGTTAATTTCGGAATAATCCTCCCACTGTATGGAACGGACGCCCCGTTCCTGTCGTTATTCTTCTACGGTGACGCCCATGCTGCGAGCCGTGCCCGCGACCATGCTCATGGCTGCTTCAAGGCTTGCGGCGTTAAGGTCGGGCATCTTGGTCTCGGCTATCTTCTGGAGGTCGGCCTTGCTGAGTACGGCGACCTTTTTCTTGTTGGGTTCGCCGGACGCGGACTCGATGTTGCAGGCCTTCTTGATAAGAACGGCCGCCGGAGGAGTCTTGGTGATAAAGGTAAAGGAGCGGTCGGCGTAAACCGTGATAACGACGGGGATTATCATACCCATCTCGTTCTTTGTACGCTCATTGAACTCCTTGGTGAACTGCGCAATGTTTACACCGTGCTGTCCGAGAGCCGGGCCGACAGGAGGAGCGGGAGTCGCTTTTCCTGCGGGGATCTGCAGCTTTACATAACCTGTTACTTTCTGTGCCACAATGTAGCACCTCCTTAGAACAAAAATGTGGTGACGCCTGTCCTATGACAGCGCGCTTCTGGCGGGACATAAAAGCCCCTCCCACTTGCGCCGGACGACCGTCCGGCCTGTATGCAAAACACTTTCGTGTTTGGCAACTGTATTACCGTTCCGCGACGGGCTCCACCTGATCGAGCTCGAGCTCGACGGGCATTTCCCTTCCGAACATCGACACGCGGACGCAGACACGATCTTTCGATATGTCCAGATCATCCACGACGCCGGTCAGCGACTCCATCGCGCCGTCGGTTATCTTGACGGTGTCTCCGACTTTGTACTTCACGACGATTTCGTGCTTTTCGATTCCGAGAGACGCTATCTCCTCCTCCGTAAGGGGGATGGGCTTGTTGTTCTCGGCTCCGACGAAACCCGTTACGCCTCTGATGTTGCGTATCAGATGCCAGGTATCGTCCGTCATGACCATTTTTACGAGGACGTAGCCGGGGAAAATCTTGCGTTCGAAAGTCTTTTCGCCCTTGTCGGTTATCTCCGTCACGGTCTCGAGTGGTATCTCTATCTTGAGTATCATGTCCTCAAGATGGCGATTGGTCACGAACTTCTCTATTGTGGTCTTTACGGCATTTTCATAGCCGGAATAGGTATGCGCGACATACCATTTGGCAGCGTCAGACATTCCCATTCTCCCCTTAGTTAAACGTGGAGATGAGCGTCTTGATTGCAGTGACCGCCACTCCGTCGAATATCCAGATGAATACGCCGACGATCAGTGACATGGCTATAACGGTGACGGTGTTCTTGATGGTGTGTTCCCTTGTGGGCCACACTATCTTCTTCATCTCGCCCCTGATTTCCTTGAACCACTGCCCGAGGCCCTTTTTCTTTTCCTTTTCCTTCTTTGCAGCTTTCTTTGGAGAAGAAGATGCGGTCTTTTTGCCCTCTTTCTTTTCCTCGGTCGCGGCGGGTTCCATAGCTTCCGCAGCCTCAGCTGACTCGGAGATTTTTTTCTCCTGTTCAGACATTAAACTTACACACCCTTTCTGTATAGTTCCTCCAAATTACTTGGTCTCGCTGTGGAGCGTGTGCTTTCTGCAGAACGGGCAATACTTATTAAGCTCAAGCTTATCCGGAGTATTCTTCTTGTTTTTGAAAGTATTGTAGTTTCTCTGCTTGCATTCGTTGCATCTCAATGTGATTTTAACGCGCATTTATAACGGCACCTCCTTATTATTGGCCCGTCCGCGGGCTATGCCATGCGGCAGGCCGCTGCCTCCCTAACCGCAGATTTTCCATCCCGCGCACAATGAAAATGTGCGCAAAAAGAAAACCTACTTGTTCATAGGTAAGAAATACTTTATCACACGAATCACGTCCGGTCAACATATTTTTCGGTAAAAATATGCTTTTTTGCTTATAACCTTGCCCTTAGCCGCCGAATAATGTATAGTATTTAGGAAAGCGAGGCGATTTTATGCGCATAATGGCCATAGATTACGGCGACGCTCACACAGGCGTAGCGGTCTCGGACGTGACCGGTCTGCTCGCGGGCTACACGGCCACCGTCGACGCCTACACGACGGATAAGGTCATAGCCGGGCTTTTGCCGATAATAAAGGAATATAACGTCGAGGAGCTCGTCCTCGGCTGCCCGAAAAACATGGACGGCACCGAGGGGCCTAGAGCCGAAAAAAGCCGCGCCTTCGCTGAGCTGCTGCGTGGAGCGACCGGCCTTCCCGTCGCGCTCTGGGACGAGCGCCGCACGACCATCGACGCGCACCATATATTATATGAGCAGGGCAAAAACGCGAAAAAACGCAAAAAGTGCGTCGACGCCGTCGCCGCATCGCTCATTCTCGAAGGGTACCTGACAAAAAAGCACATTAGAAAATAAGAACCGCAAAGCCGGAAGCCAAGCTTCCGGCTTTTATCATAGCGATTTCTTACCTCCGCGCAAGCTTCTTCACAATTTGCTCGTCTGGGGTGACATAGGCAGTTTTGTACGTCTCGTAAATGACCATGCCCGGCTTCGCGCCCGACGGCTTTTTCACGTTCCGCACCTGCGTGTAATCGACCGGCACGTTCTGCCCATCCCGCGCCTTGGAATAATACGCCGCCAGCAGCGCGGCCTCGGTTAGGCTCTTTTCGTCGGGATCGGCGCCCTCGGTGCGGAGTATGACGTGCGAGCCGTGTATCTTCTGCGTGTGGAGCCAGATATCGTTCTTTGAAGATTCTTTGAGCGTCAGCTTGTCGTTCTGTGCGTTGTTGCGTCCGACGCTTATGCGGAGCCCGGAGCTCGAAACGAACTCGCGCGGCCCAGAGGCGGCCCGGCGCATCTGCTTTTTATCCCGGGCGCGAAGATATCCTGCTTCCTGCATCTCCGCGCGTATGTCGCGGAGGTCCTGCTCGCTTTCGGCCTCGGACAGCTCCTCTGCTATGCTCTCAAGGTAATCGAGCTCGGCTCTCCCCTTTTCCATCTGCTCCGCCAGCATTTTTTCCGCCGTTTTCGCCTTGTTATAATTTTTATAATATCGCGCGGCGTTCTGCTGCGGCGTCAGCAGCGGGTCGAGCCGTATTTTTATTTTTGGGCTTCCCTCCTCAAAATAATCCTCGGCCTCGAGAACAGACTCGCCCTTTTCCATATGGTACAGATTTGCGGTTATGACGTCGCCGCAGCGGCGGAGCTTTCCGCGCTCCTGCGTCGCGGCGTATTCTTTTTCCTGAAGCGCCAGCTTCCGGCGCAGTCTGTCGCGCGTTCCGGATGCGGTCCTTGAAAGCTCCTGGCCGAGCGCGCGCATCCTTTCCGCCTTCTCGCGACGCTCGAAGAACGCATCCAGCATATCCGACACACTGTCGAAATATACGCGCTCCATCACGCCCTGGTATTGCTCTATGTCGGTAATTGTAAAGTCATATGGCTTGCCTGACTTCACGAGCATCGTCGGCTTAAATTCTCTGTTTTCCGCAGCCTTTACGAAGGAAAAGAACGTCGCTGAAAGCGCCGCCTCTCCCTTTTCCCCGAGCTCGAACAGCCGCGCATCCGTGCTCCCGCACGCGCGGTACGATATTTCCCGGCAGAGCAGCGGTGAAAGGCCGAGAAAAGAGTCTAGCAGGAATTTCTCCGCCGTCTTTTCCCCGTCTGCGGAGACAAGCAGCTCGTCAAATTCCTCCGCTCTGACATAAAGCGGGTCGCGCTTTCCCTCCTGCGCAGGCGGCATGCGGTAAAACATTCCCGGCATTACCTGGCGCTCCTCCGACATATCCATGTCCACACGGCGAAGGCAATCTATTATGCGCTCGCCGCTGTCGAGCAATATCAGATTGGCTCTGCGGCCTATGGCCTCAAGCACAAGCGCGCGTCGGCTTATCTCGCCCATCTCGTCAAGCACCTCGAACTCTATCCTCACAATGCGCTCGCTCCCCGGTTGGG
Organism: Oscillospiraceae bacterium; assembly: GCA_034926415.1. Taxonomy (GTDB): domain Bacteria; phylum Bacillota; class Clostridia; order Oscillospirales; family Oscillospiraceae; genus JAYFRC01. The sequence continues at coordinate 2,289 of JAYFRC010000017.1, read as the reverse complement.
CTATCGATATTATCTTCGCTCCGGTCAGATGCTTTCTAAGCAGCATGCAGAACATCGGCGGCTGAGCCGGATTCTCGCGCAGCGTTTTCGTAATCTGAATGCGCGGGCTGTTGGCTCCGGCGTTTATAAGCAGCCTCTGCGAGCGCGGAAGGAGCAGTACAACGCTGTCGCGCGCGGGCTGCTGTACTTTCTCTATTCTAGCGCCGGCGAGCGGCTGCAATTCATCTGTGACCGCCCGAAGGCAAAATGCGTCCATTGGCATGGGGTCAGTCCTCCGTCATCATCTTTACGAAAAGCTCGTTTATGCGCTCGCGCCGTCCGTTTAGGTAGAGCCATCCGAAAAGCGCCTCCAGCGCTGTCGCCTCCTGATACTCGCCGCGGCTCGCGTTCTGCGGGACGCTGTGCACGTGGGCGTTGCGTCCGCGGCGGAACACCGCCGCCTCCTCATCCGTAAGCTCGCCCGTTATTCGGGAAGCGTACTTTGCCTGCGTCGGCGCGCATACGAGCGCTACGGTCGCGCGGTGAAGCCCCTTTCCCGTTGCCTTGCCATGAACGCAGAGCCACGCGCGCACGAGCACCTCGTACACAGCGTCTCCGATGTGTGCAAGTCCTATGCTGCTTATAGCATTTATATCATCTGCGGCCATATGTACATCAAAGTAGTTATCCATAAACAGTTTCTCCCAAAAGATATTGACAAGCTGTGTCGGTTTTGCTAAAATAACACCGTTCGCGATTGAAGTGTTATTCAAGGATTATACCATAAAAGTCAATATGGGGGTATAGCTCAGCTGGGAGAGCGCATGACTGGCAGTCATGAGGTCAGCGGTTCGATCCCGCTTATCTCCACCAACCTGAAATCCTGTAGTTTCAACGACTACAGGATTTCTTCTTTTGTCACGCCATCTTTCTGTGAGCAAAATTCTACCCGTTTTTCTACCGCATTTCAAAAAGGCTCCCTGAGAGCTGCTGCGCCATATTCTTCTTTCGTGATACGTCCAGATGTCCGTAGATGTTTGCCGTCATTTTGATATCGGCGTGTCCCATCCATTCCTGAACATCTTTCAGCGTGAAGCCTGCGTTTAACAATAGACTGGCGCAGCTGTGACGGAGTTCATGAAAGCGAATATGCGGAAGGCCATACTTGGCTAATAGCTTTTGAAAATGATGGTCAATAAAATTAGGCGAATACAGTTTTCCGTTATCCCACTTGAACACATAACTGTTTTCCTGATAGGCTTTTCCAAACAATTTTCGGTTCTCTGCTTCCTGTCTTTTTGCCTGCTGAAATATACAGCGGGCATCTTCCGTCAACGGAAAAGAACGGAAACTGCTTGCATTCTTAGTCTTATCCTTTGCCACTATTTTCGTCACTTCTGACACCGTGTGCTGGATAGTCAGCTTGCCTCCGTCAAAGTCAATGCTATCCCATTTAAGCCCCAGCAACTCGCTACGTCGCAAGCCGTACAAGGCCGTGATCTTCACCACCGGATACAGCGGATCGCTTTTAATGGCATCAAACAGATTTTGAAGCTGTTCAGCCGTGTAATAATGGGAATGATAGCGTTCCTGCTTGGGCAGCACAACAAACTGACAAGGATTAGAAAGCAACAAGCCATTCTTTACCGCTTCGTTTAATACCTGATGCAGAATGTTCTTGTGCAGATGAAGTGTTCTTGCAGACAAGCCGCCCTTGCCATCCAAGCGTCCGTGAGCCTGTTTTTCGTCGATATATGCCTGCAGAATATCCTTTGTAACTTCCTGCAGCCTGATACCGCTGGCATCGAAATACGGAAGAATATGGCCGTTTGCCAGTATCTCATAACCTTGATAAGTTACCTCGTCCACTTTGCGCCGAATAATTGGCAACCATTGACGTATATACTCCGCGAAGAGCATGCTGCTTCTTGGCTGCGCGTTCTTCTTTTCGTATTCCGTAAGCGTTTTCCGGAGTATCTGCTCCGCCAGTCGTTTATTGCCCTTTGCCGTCAGACCTGTGGGAATCCATGGGCGTTTCCGTTTTCCGTTTTCATAAGAACTGAGAACCATATAATATTTGCCATTTTTAATCTGCAGACAACCCGTCATAATAGTCTCCTTTCAGACAGTTTAATTTGCCTGCTGTTACAGATCAGATACTGTATAACGTGCCGAGAGGACGTAATCCTCAAGGCATGCCTTGGGAACAATGATTTTTTTGCCTATATGCTTACTTCCTAGGGCATGAGTATTAACCAGCCGATAGGCGCTGTTGATGCCAATTCCGAGAGCTTGCGCCACCTGCGGAAC
>JAYFRC010000018.1:0-10016 GCA_034926415.1 Oscillospiraceae bacterium | reverse complement strand
CCTGCCCGGTCATCGACAACCCGGGAAGGCTTGTCGATATGGTGAACAAGACCGGCGCGCACAACACAGACCCTATGGCTCACGAATCCGCCGAGGAGTTTACCGCGAAATGCGTCGACATTGCCGCCAAATGGATGCCCGTCGCCGACCGCCTCTGGGCGGAGGACAGACGCATCCGTGCGGAGAATAAGGCCGAGGAAGAAAAGGTCGCGGCTGGAGGGGAAAAATAAGACCCCCAAAAAAATATAAAAACCTAAGTGCCGTTGGCTTTGTGATGACAAAGATGTAAAACATCCTAAAAGACGTACGGCGACAGATACGGTTCAAAAAAGAGGTGCAGCGCTTCATGCGCTGCACCTCTTTTGCTCAAAACTTCAAAAATCTGATTTCGGAGATTTTCTGTGCAATACGATAATGTTGCCGAGACTTTATTTTCCCTGTGATATTGAGACGCTTGATGCTTTTTCTATTCTCGACGGTTTCAATCCTATAGTTGAGCTATATGGCTTGTATCTTGGTTGGCGGCGCGCCTTTTGCTTCAGTGCTGCTTTCCGCTTTCGTTTCCTCTGTGGCTGCCGTTGTTTGAGGAGCAATTCCGGTTATAAACGTTGTGGGTATAAAAGCCGGGTCGTTGCCGTATTCGTCGGCCTGTACTATCAGTCCATAGTTGTTTAAATATATCGGGCCCGTGCTGCGTACATTGGAGCCGATATTGAATAATACATCTATATCTCCGGGTATCGTGGATACATAATCATGAATTGCCGTAACGATATTCGTATCGCAGCCGGGAGGGAAGTCGGGTTTGGAAAGATAAGTGATGGCAGGATTGTACACCGCGGTACCTGTTTCAAACTGCAGGGCGGCTATTGCACTGAGCGGAAAAGCAACATATCCGCCGTCACCTAGGATAAACACCCCTCCATAAGTCCCTTCTGCCGATTTGTAAACTTCATACGGCGCTCCGGAAATCCACCATGGGCTTATTCCCGGTAGAAAGACATACAGAGTCAGTCCCGGATATAAATCAATCAGCTGCTCAAGCAGATGGGCGAGCTGAGCGTAAACAAAACACTGGGCCGTATCATTCAGGCTGCCTGCGGGACCTCGGGGACCCCTCGGCCCCGGAGGCCCTGAGGGACCGCGTGGCCCCGGAGGACAGGGAGGAAAAGGCGGAAAAGGCGGATACTTGACAGAGGCATCGGAAGAGTCAGTAGAATCTGATTTGCTTAAATTGTCAGCCATTGAGTTACCTCCATTATATTATGCAGCATATTGCTGATACGCGGCTGATACATCATATGCCAAAATAATAAATTTTGCGCTTTGGCGATGCAGCCGCGTTTTTAACTGCTGAATTTTCGTAAAAATAAAAGGATACCGCCACTCCTTTTAACGGGAATAGCAGTATCCTACTATAATTTTTTACTATATTTCCATCCGCTTTGCGGACGGCTCTTTATCGTGATAAGCTTGCTATGCTATACTTTTTCAGCAACAACCGCAGACAGTATCTTCGCAGACGTATTCCGGGGTGCCGACGATTTGAATGTCCTGGTCGATTCCAAGTTTATCGATGATATCCTCGGACAGGGAGAAATCGACCATCGTCGTCCAGATGGTTTCGGTTTCGGTGGCGGTGGCCAGGTATTGGTCGAGCACATCCACGTCGTAAGTCAGATTTCTCAGTACGATATAGGACTGAAGCGTCGGGTCGTTCAGCTCGCATTTCCGCAAGATCGCGCTGAAGCTGGACAGCGGGATTACAGCCGTATATTCAAAGTTGGCATAGGCTGTTGCCCCTTCGTTATACTTGATGACCAGCTGTTCGTAAGGCTGTGTTACGCTTTGATGCTGAACAACCGGTGTACCCGATGGATCAAGGACAGTGGCTTCTACGAACGCTTTTTTGCCTGTAACGTATTGTGTAAAGGCCGCAAGGTCCTTGGGAAGCGTCAGCACGTCGAAAGTATCATCTTCGTACTCTACAACCAAAACCAGTTCAAAATCAAGTATTACCTTTGACTTCTGCGTGCATAGAATCGTGTTGCCAGGATCTTTGTCGAGAATCCGCTTGCAGAGTTTCACACACTTTACCGGAGATCCATAGATTCTGTTGGGCGTCGTCGAGACTGGCGTTGCACCGTGGTTGATTATATAGAGCCTTAATGGAGCCTTTGTTCCCAGAGGCACCGAAGGGGGTACGGTGGAATAGTTTTCCTGGAAAACTTCCTGTGTCTGAAGCAGCTCGGCTTTCGCCAGAACTCTTCGAGCAAAAATATCAAGTGTTTCTTGAGCTACGCCGTCGCTCATAAAATTTTCACTCCTAAATTTAAGATTGGAAAAGGTAATTTATCATTCCCTTTTCCAGTATATGTGAATTTGCACTTAACGTTCATGATGCATTATAATTCGACCAAATGCAGGGCGGCTTTCTTGGCAAACAGCGTAATTCGAGAGATAAGATATGTACAGAAAAGTTTACGCGGATTACTTGCGCTGCAGACCAAATACGTTTTTTTTGCCTGAAGACTCCTTTTCCTCCAAAAGAGAAAAAAGATTATCCAGCTTTTCCATCCGATCGGAAAGCATATGGTTTAATGTATTGATATCAGCGCTGATTTCGGTTAGTTTTTTAAGAATATCATTTTGCTCTGACGTCCTGTTTTCCCCGTCGGTTTTTTCAAGGCTTTCAACGTTCTTCTTCAATGTTTCAACACCTGAGTATGTACATGTACTGATTTTACTAAGCTCGTTTTCCCTGTTCAAAGGCCTCCAGGCGCTTCTATAGTTTGAGAGTTGGTAAGATTCTTCCATACCATCACCGTCCCGGCAGATATTTGTGCAAAATAGAACTTTATAAAATATTGTATTCCGGCCTTGCGTTTTCTGTGCCTGGAGAGCTTAAAGTTCATTTCGTTTCGGGGGAAAGCGGAGCGGCGGACGGAGCGCAGATAAGAAAATATGAACAGCTTGACGCAGCGTTTGAACAGAAAACAGCAAAAACGGCATAACCCCGAAAGGCTATGCCGTTTTGCTGCAGGAATAGATCATTGTTACCCGTAACCCTAAGGCGCGGGGGCTTTTTCAGTTTCCGTGCTCTCACATAAAAAGGCTTATGACGAGAGGAGTCACATAAGCCTCGACAATGGCTGCGACAAGCAGCAGCGGCGCGACAAAAAATACGTATGTTCGCGCGAGGTTGGCAAATATTGGCCCGATGGGCTTTACGTTTTCCCTGTTTTTTTCGCGGACGGCGGACGAGACCTCACTGCAGAGATAGATGCCGAGGGCGAAGGAAACGATGAGCGCCGGTATTTCGAATATCCCGTGCGGAATTATCCCGGCGAAAAAAGCCGCCAGCGACAGGCGGTTCACTACGTAATAGGCTGCCATGGCTCCGATAAGCGTCGAGTTGAGACCGAGAGGAAACGCGGGTAGATATACGAAAGGGAATACCCCAAAGACGATCGAGAATATCGATGCCTTGAGGTTGTTGGCAAACAGAAGCGGCGCGGATACGTTTCCTGACTCGTCAATTATTCCGCTCGTCGATATGAACGTCGAAAGGTATGTTACGAACATATTCATCACGGACTGGAATATGAGGCAGGCGACAAAGCCTATGATGGTGAGGATCGCGAAAGCAACGGCGCATGTCGTGATAGTTCGGCTAAAACCGTCCTGCAGGAACCGTCTTTCAAGCGCCCATTGTTCCGAGAGAAAATTTTTCATTTGGTCAGCTTCTCTATGCCGGCGCGGACGCGGCGCAGAGTTTCATCCTTTCCGAGTATGCGGCATATTTCGACCGCTCCGCCCGGAGTGACGAGCTTTCCGGAGACGGCTATGCGCAGCGGCCACATGACCTTCGCGTTCTTTTCGCCGATACTTTCGGCGTAGGCTATCAGCGTGTCGTGGATGTTGTCCTGCGTCCAGTCGCCTATGCCGTCTAGCACTGGAAGAAGCGCGTTCAGCGTTGCGAGCGAGCCTTCGATGTCGGTCTTCGATTTCTTGTTGACGTACAGCTCCGCGTCGTACTCGGGCAGCGTGTCAAAGAAATCGACCTTTTCGGGAATGTCCGTCAGCTTTTCACAGCGCGCCTGAAGCAGCGGGGCAATGAGCGCTGTGTCGTAATCAGAGCATTTGACGCTCTGTCTTATATAAGGCTCCGCCGCGGCGCAGAATTCCTCCGGACTCATGGCGCGGATGTAGCTTGCGTTGAAGTAGTCGAGCTTCGCGATGTCGAATATCGCGGGCGACTTTGATATTCCGTGTATGTCGAAGACTTTAGCGAGCTCGTCGAGAGAGAATATCTCCTGTTCCGCAATGTCTCCGCGCGGACTCCAGCCGAGAAGAGCGACATAGTTCAGCACGGCCTTAGTAAGGTATCCCTGAGTTATTAGGTCCTCGTATGACGGGTCGCCGTGGCGCTTGCTCATCTTGTTCTGGGCGTCGCGCATGACGGGCGCGCAGTGGACGTAGGTCGGAATCTCCCAGCCGAAAGCCTCGTAGAGCAGATTGTATTTCGGGGCGGAGGAGAGGTACTCGCTTCCGCGCACGACGTGCGTTATCCCCATCAGATGGTCGTCCACGACGTTCGCGAAATTATATGTCGGCAGACCGTCGGATTTGAGCAGTATCTGGTCGTCGAGGTCGGCGTTGTCGACGGCTATGTAGCCGAAAATAACGTCGTGAAACGTCGTAGTGCCCTCGGGTATGCGCTGGCGCACGACATACGGCACTCCCGCGGCGAGCTTTTCATCTATCTCGGACTGTGTCAGATTACGGCAATGGCCGTCGTATTTTGCGGTGGGGTCGTCTTTGTGCAGTGCCTCAAGCCGCTCTTTTGTGCAGAAGCAGCGGTACGCCGCGCCCTTTTCGATAAGAAGCTCGGCGTATTTCTTGTAAAGCTCGCGGCGCTCGGTCTGGATATACGGCCCGGCCGGGCCGCCAACGTCGGGCCCCTCGTCGTGGTCTAGCCCGCACTCCGCAAGAGTCTTGTATATAACGTCCGTCGCGCCTTCGACAAAGCGCTCCTGGTCTGTGTCCTCGATACGCAGGATGAAAGTGCCTCCGGCGTTTCTGGCTATGAGCCAGGTGTAAAGCGCGGTGCGCAAATTTCCGACGTGCATATAGCCTGTGGGTGATGGGGCAAAACGTGTCCGAACCTTGCCTTTTGGTATGCGCGCGTCCATATCATCGTAAAATTTCATGTCGAGAGCCATGCCTTTAACCTCCGAAAGCGCCTAAAAACGCATTTTAATCTTATATCATTATATTTTTAGCACGCGAAATGTCAAGTTAAGGTTCGGTTTCGCTCAACCTTACATTGCACTTTTATAACAATCGTGTTAAAATATCCTGATAATGTGTGCTTAAAGCGCAAGAAGATAAGAGGCGAAATATTGATGAATATTCCCATTTCAGAACATATGGCGCAGATGAACCCGTCGCTTATAAGGGAGATATTCAAGGCCGCTCAGCAGGAGGGGCTTATTTCCTTTACGGCAGGAAGCCCATCGGCGGCGGAGTTCCCGGTCGCGGAGCTGTCGGAGCTGTCGCAGAAGCTTTTTGCGACGAAGGCGGCAACCGCACTGTCTTACGGAGTGACAGAGGGCTATACACCGCTCCGCGAGGCGATTTCAAAGCGCCTTAAGGAGAAATACAACATAGGGACTGAGAACGACGACCTGCTCATAATTTCCGGCGGGCAGCAGTGTCTCGACTTCACGGCCAAGTGTCTTGTGAACGACGGCGACACGGTAATAGTTGAAGCTCCGTCGTTTCTGAACGCGCTCAACACTTACCGGACTTACGGCGCGCGCCTCGTCGGAGTGCCGATGGGGGACGACGGCATGGATATTGACGCTCTTGAAAACGCGCTCAGGACCGAGAAGAACGTCAAGTTCATATATACCATCCCGAATTTCCAGAACCCCATGGGCGTCACCATGCCGTGGGATAGAAGAAAGCGCCTTTACGACCTCGCATGCAAATACGACGTCATGATACTTGAGGACGACCCGTACGGCGAACTACGCTATTCGGGTGAGCCCGTCGCGGCAATAAAGAGTATAGACACTGAGGGACGCGTCATATACACGAGCTCGTTTTCAAAGATAATTGCCCCCGGCATCCGCATCGCGTATCTCTGCGCGCCGAAGGAGCTTTTCGCGAAGATGGTCGTAGCCAAGCAGTGCGTGGACGTACATTCAAATCTGTTTTTCCAGATGCTGGTTTACGAATACATCACGAACTATGACCTCGATGCACATATAAAGACCTGCTGCGGGCACTATGCTATAAAGCGCGACGCGATGCTTTCCGCAATAGACAGGTATTTCCCGAAGAGCGTTTCGGTCACGCGCCCGCAGGGCGGACTTTTCCTGTGGGCAACGCTGCCGGAAGGTTTCACAGGACTCGAGTTCTGCCGCTATGCTACGTCGGTCGGAGTGGCCGCCGTTCCCGGCGCTCCGTTCTTTCCGGACGGGAATCCGCTCGACCGCGGTTTCCGCATGAATTTCTCCGTCCCGAGCCTTGAGCAGATCGACAAGGGAATAGCGCTAATGGGCAAGGGTCTTCACCAGTTTATCGAAAAGTAAAGTTTTTGCATTTGGGATTTATCAAAGTTTGAATTTAATTCAAACCTATTTTAATGCGCGAGCGGCTTCAGCTTGCGCTGGACCGCCGCTCATGCGCACGCTTTTTATGACCTTTACTGGTCTTTTGCGGCCTGAGTGAAGCGAAAGGACTGTTCATAAAGATGGAAGAAAGAAAAAAACGCATATTCAGCGGAATACAACCCTCGGGCGAGCTTACGCTCGGCTCCTACATGGGCGCTATAAAAAACTGGGTTCAGCTTCAGGACGAGTATGAGTGCCTGTACTGCATAGTCGATATGCACGCGATAACCGTGCGCCAGAACCCGGCCGATCTCCGCCGCCGCACGCTCAACCAGCTTGCGCAGTACATTGCCTGCGGACTGGATCCGAAAAAGAGCATAATGTTTGTACAGAGCCACGTGCCGCAGCACGCTCAGCTCACGTGGGTGCTCAATTGCTACACGATGTTCGGAGAGCTTTCGCGCATGACGCAGTTCAAGGACAAGTCCGCAAAGCACGCCGACAATGTCACAGCCGGACTTTTCGATTATCCGGTGCTCATGGCCGCCGACATCCTCGTCTACAACGCCGACCTTGTGCCGGTTGGCGAGGATCAAAAGCAGCACGTGGAGCTCACCCGCGACATAGCTCAGCGATTCAACGGCGTGTACAGCGAGACGTTCACTCTGCCGGAGCCCTATATACCTAAGGACGGAGCGCGCATAATGAGCCTGCTCACGCCGGAAGGCAAGATGAGCAAGTCAGAGCCCGATGGCTGCGTGTTCATTATGGACAAGCCCGAGGACATCATGCGCAAGTTCAAGCGCGCGGTGACAGACAGCGAAACGAGTGTGAGATTCGATCCTGCGGCAAAGCCCGGAGTTTCCAATCTTATCCAGATATATTCCGTAGTCTCAGGAAAGAGCATAGAGGAGACGGAGGCGGAGTTTGCGGGAAAGGGTTACGGCGAGTTCAAGCCCGCCGTTGGCGAGGCCGTGGTCGAGAAATTCCGTCCTATACGCGAGGAGGCCGAAAGGCTGATGGCCGACAAGGCTTATCTTGAGAGCATCTGCAAAGAGGGCGCGGAACACGCCTCATATCTTGCCGACAAAACGCTTCAGAAGGTATACCGTAAGGTCGGTTTCGTTCCAGCGGTAAAATAACGTCTGCTTAAGGAGCTTGCGTAATGGCTATCCTCGAAGATTACCATCTTATAATACACGTGCTCATAGCTCTGGCCGCCGCGCTGATAATCAGCTTCGCGCTGACGCCGGTGGTAAAATCCTTCGCGCAGAAGGTCGGAGCCGTGGACGTGCCGCGCGATGCGAGGCGTATGCACAAGGTGCCGATACCGAGACTCGGAGGACTTGCGATTTTTCTCGGGTTTATAGTAAGCGTGCTGGCGTTTGCGGATATAACGTATCAGCTTCAGGGCATACTGCTCGGCGCCGTTATAATCGTCGTGCTCGGCGCGCTTGACGATGTGACGCCGCTTCCGGCAATGCTCAAATTCGTCGTCCAGATAATTGCGGCGCTTATCCCGATACTGCACGGCGTCGTGATATCGTGCATTTCAAACCCCAACCTTTTCAGCTCAAACCCCTACTGGCATCTCGGCTGGCTCGCGATACCAGTGACGGTTCTGTGGATAGTCGCGGTGACGAACGCCGTCAACCTTATCGACGGACTAGACGGTCTTGCAATCGGAGTGTCGTCGATAAGCTCGCTGACCGTGCTCGCCATAGCCATGATAGTTTCGGAAGAAAACGTGGCGGTTGTGATGGCGGCGCTTTTGGGCGCGTGCATAGGCTTCATGCCGTACAACATGAACCCCGCTAAAATATTCATGGGCGACACTGGCTCGACGTTTCTCGGCTTCGTGCTCGCCTGCATATCGATACAGGGACTTTTCAAATTTTACGCGGTCATATCCTTTGTCGTGCCGTTTCTTATTCTAGGACTTCCAATATTCGACACGGCGTTCGCGTTCATTCGCCGCATAGCGCACGGACAAAACCCGATGTCGCCCGACAGAAGCCACGTCCATCACAGGCTTATAGACATGGGCCTCAACCAAAAGCAGGCCGTCGCGGTGCTGTACGTTATATCCGCGATACTCGGACTCGCGGCCGTAGTGCTGACGACCGGGGGAGAGCTAAAGGCGCTCGTGCTGCTTGTCGCGCTGATGCTTGTGGGCGTTGTCGCTGCAAGAGTTGTGTTCCCGTCGAGCAAACCCAGGGAGGACAACGACGAACATACGCTGAAGGATGCCCTCGCGTCGCTTGAGGCGGCGGGGAAGATGGACGAGGCTGACGAAAAAGCTCCGGCCGCTGAGGATAAGGAAAAAGCGGAGGACGGTAAGACCGACGAAAACAGCGGAGAGGAAAAAGATGGAAAATAAGATACGCGTTGTAAGCGTTTTCGGAACAAGACCCGAGGCCATCAAAATGGCTCCGCTCGTGCGCGAGCTGGCGTCGCGAGAAGAGATAGAAAGCCTTTGCTGCGTCACGGCGCAGCACCGTCAGATGCTTGATTCCGTGCTCGACGTGTTTGGAATAAAGCCGGACTGTGATTTGAATATCATGACGCCGCGGCAGACGCTTTCGACGATAACGAGCAAGTGCCTGATCGGAATGGAGGACGCTCTGGCCGAACTCAAGCCCGACCTTGTGCTTGTCCACGGCGACACATCTACGACCTTTGCCGGCGCGCTCGCGTCGTTTTATCATCAGATACCCGTTGGCCACGTAGAGGCGGGACTTCGAACTTACGACAGATATTCCCCGTTTCCAGAGGAAATGAACAGGAAGATGGTCGGGGCGATAGCGACGATGCACTTCTGCCCGACTGAGAACAACAGAAAAAATCTTGCAAAAGAGAATATAACCGAAAACGTATTTGTGACTGGAAACACCGTCATAGACGCGCTTCAAACCACGGTGCGCTCCGGATACATATTTGGAACCCCAGAGCTCAATACGCTGCCGTACGCCGACAGGAAAATAATACTTGTTACCTGTCACCGCCGCGAAAATTACGGAGAGCCGATGAGAAACATAATGCTTGCGCTGAAACAGATAGCGGAAGAGAACGCGGATGCGGAAATAGTCTATCCCGTGCATTTAAGCCCGGTCGTGCGCGAGGCTGTTGACAAGTACCTTCGCGGTACGGAGCGCGTGCACCTTATCGCCCCGCTTCCGGCTGACGAGATGCACAATCTCATGGGCAGATGCTACATGGTGATGACCGATTCCGGCGGACTTCAGGAGGAGGCTCCCGCGCTCGGAAAGCCGGTGCTCGTGCTTCGCTGCGAGACCGAAAGACCTGAGGCCGTGCACGCTGGAACCGTCAGGATCGCAGGCGTTGTGCAGGCGGATATCGTGAATATGGCGAACGAGCTGCTGCGCGACAGGA
>JAYFRC010000042.1:0-1544 GCA_034926415.1 Oscillospiraceae bacterium | reverse complement strand
AATATCTGGTAAGTATAAAGGGCTAAATGCACCAAATTTGTTGTGTGGTGTATAGTGCCGGCTTATGATATAAGAAGTATGGAATACCTGGTTTCCTTAAGGGAATCCAGGTGTTTTTTTTATTCATAAATAATATATACGTGAAAATTTATCAGCACTAGCAGTCTGAGTGCAACAGTCTGAATTTAGTTTGATTCATATGGTTTCTAAGTTCTTCTATCGTTTCAGAAGAAGGTAAAGTTGCTCAGGTGCCTGTTTTACAAGCTATATTAAATGATTAAATGCGATTTAATATAACAATATTATTATGATGTGCTAACAATGCATAATTAAATAGTCATGAAGCTGCGTTAAAAGGAGCACGAATCAAAAATATATGATAATTATCACTGAAGTTAATATCTGTTTCGAATTGGCGAAGGCATCCATGGTACTTTGTTAATTCGTTTCTTAGATATAGAAACTAGTTGCTTCCCCTGGTATATAGGGAAATGTTAAAGTAAATTTCAGTTCACGATTTAAGGACATAAAACTGTAACCATCATTAATAAAAAAAAAAGTAACTACATCTTGACACTTGATATAAAATAAATTATAATGAGTACATACTCAATGAGTTGGAGGTCATTATTTGAAGTCAAAAAGGCAACTGCAAAAAGAAAATACTCGAAAAAAGATACTTGAAACAGCATATCAGATTTATTCCGAACAAGGCTTCTCAGCTACAACGGCTGTTATTGCAAAGGAAGCGGGCGTCTCTCACGGCACAATATTCGTTCATTTCTCATCACTGGATGAATTGTTGTGTTGCCTGATACAGGATTTTGGTGATGTTTTGGGTTCTGAGATACATCAGCAGTCTGAAACAAAAGATAATATTGAGGAGCTGTTAAAGGCTCATTTGGCTATTTTAGCCAGGTACGAAAAGTTTTATATACTATTGATTGCTGAAAGGAGTTTATTGCCGGAGGATGCAAGATTAACATTTTCAAATATTCAATCCGTTGCCGCTTACCATTTTAACAAGGTATTTGAACGTGAAAACAATATTAAGAATCTTCCTGTTCACCGGATGTTTAATACGTGGATGGGATTGGTCCATTATTATTTGTTAAACAAAGATTTGTTTTCGCCGGATACGCCGGTTTTGGAGCGGTATGGCTCAGAACTTACGGAAACTTTTTTAGAATTGATTAAAAGATAAAGGAGGAGATAGAATGAAAGTTTGTATTGCTTGCGGTATGCCAATGGCAGATGCTTCTGAATTTGCCTGTGGGGATACAACGAAAGACTATTGTGTATACTGCGCACGACCTGACGGCTCCATGCAGTCATTTGAAGAAAAGAAGGCAGGTATGATTAACTTTATCATCAAGACACAGGGGTTTGACGAAAAGGCGGCGGTTCAAATGGCCGAAAACAGCATGAAAAAGCTTCCGGCATGGAAGGAACATTTCAATCAGTAATAAAGGAGAGGTGATTATATGAAGGTTAGCCCAGCGTTTCAAGCCTTTGCAAAAGAGGCTCCTGAGGTACAAAAGGCT
>JAYFRC010000034.1:0-71431 GCA_034926415.1 Oscillospiraceae bacterium | reverse complement strand
TGTCTCCCTGCTCGCCGGCGCCGTTGATAATGAAAGTGACGTCGGGGAATTCGGGAGCGATCTCATATGCAGAGTCCTTGAACGCGCTGGAGTTTACATAAATCACGTTGTAGCCTGAGGTGGCGAAGGTGCGCATGGCGTCAGGGGCGTCGGCTGCCGCGACATTTTCAACGTACGAGGTTTCCGTACCCATGTCGCCTATGGCGCACAGACCGTTGTAGGAAGTTTCATTCCAGCTCTTGTCGGTGATGGGACCGCCGAAGATCGCCGCGACCTTCACGCCGGAAGCGGATTTGGAAGAAGTCGAATCGGAAGAAGACGAGCCGGAAGTAGCGCCCGTCGAGGCTGAATTGCTTCCGCATCCAAACAGAAGACCGGACATCATGGCACCTGCAAGTAATACACTAAATACTTTTTTCTTTTTCATCGTAAAGCCCTCCTTGCTTTTTATCAGATGATTATGCGTGGGGTCGCATGGCCGAAATATTGGCCGGGAATCATTAACTCCACAGAAAAGAAAAGGCGCCCGCGGAGTCCTTGCCAACTCCGTGAGCGCCTTTGCCCGTTTGCTGCTTTGTTTTGATAACCGAATTATAAGGACGAAAACTTTTAATGTCAAGGGAATTTGAATGATATTATCGGGCTTTATGCAAAAGTTGGAGAGAGTTACATAATCATAAAAAGCTGCAAAGCATAAATTGTGGGATAATGAATAGCTTTTTACTTGGTATATGACAGCATTTGCATATAAGATTAAAATAAAAGGGAACAAGCCGCTTGAAACGCGAATTATGAATAGGAATAAAATGAAAGTCAATGTCTAGAATGATGCAAAAACCACGCTAGTTAAAACAAATCAACAGGATCCCCGGAATCCGAAGATTCCGGGGATCCTGTTGATGGACTGATTATCTCCTGGAATTTTAATGACGGCGGGAAGTACGTTGGTATAGACCGGTATTGTCCGATTTCTTGCGTATCGCTTGATATCGTCCGCACGGCAGCGCGACAAATCTGCGGCAGCAGACAACAGCTTGGCTTCACGCTATTCTCATAATGAACTACTTGATTTCTTTTATTTTTTCAAGATCACCGCTGCACAGAGCGTCAAGATTATCAAATATTTTACAAGCAGGCCAATCCCACCATTTAATGGCGAGAAGGTAAGTAATTAGCTCATCGTCAAATCTTTTTTTGAGCGTATTACAAGGGTTTCCGCCCGCAATATGGTATGCGGGAACGTCTTTTGTTACGACTGAATCAGCGGCGACGATCGCTCCGTCCCCAATATGCACGCCGGGCATTACAGTGATATTCTGCCCGATCCATACGTCATTTCCGATTACGGTGTCCCCCTTCAGCGGCAAATCGGCCAATGCGGGAGTTGATTTTTCCCATCCATGCCCCATTATGTTAAACGGATACGTGGTAATACTGCACATCCTGTGGTTTGCGCCATTCATTACAAATTCAATGCCTTTCGCTATGGCGCAGAATTTCCCGATAATAAGCTTGTCTCCAATAAATTCATAATGGTGCGTGACATGCTCTTCAAACCTCTCGGCACCGTTAACATCGTCATAGTAGGTGTAGTCTCCAACAATAATATTCGGGCGGGTTATAACGTTTTTGACATAGCATATGCTTTTGATTTTCTCGTTAGGGTAAATTGCATTGGGATTTGGCCCGTATTGCATATATAATCCCTCCTTTGCGCTGTACAAATGATCGGCGCAATAATGATAACATTATACGGAAAAAAAGTCCATTTCTTTCAGGTTATGCAACATAAAGAAGCCCGGCGCAATAAAAGTGCCGGGCTTCTTGTGTATGATTGAATATTGTCTGATATCGTCCGATATCGTACAGATTATCTCTTGGAGAACTGAGGCGCTTTGCGCGCGGCCTTGAGGCCGTACTTCTTGCGTTCCTTCATACGAGGGTCGCGGGTAAGCAGGCCGGCCTGCTTGAGCGGGGTGCGGTACTCGGGATTGACCTGCAGCAGAGCGCGGGCAATTCCGTGGCGCAGAGCGCCTGCCTGTCCTGTGACGCCGCCGCCGGTAACGGTGGCTTCGACGTCCATCTTGCCGGCAGTGCCGGTTACCTCGAAGGGCTGGCGAACCAGCATCTTGAGGGTCTCAAGGCCGAAATATTCCTCGATGTCGCGGCCGTTGATGCTGATGCTTCCGGTTCCGCCTTCAAAAACATGGACGCGGGCGGTAGAGGACTTTCTTCTTCCGGTGCCGTAGATATACGGCTTCTTGCTTGTATACATTATTCAATTACCCCCTTATTCCTCGGTCCATGCTTCGGGCTTCTGAGCCTGCTGCTCATAGTTGCCGTCGGCGTAAATGTGCAGGCGGGACAGCGAATCCTTGGTGATGGTGTTGCGGGGCATCATGCCGCGGATCGCAACGCGCATCGCAAGCTCGGGCTGCTCCTGCATGAGAAGGCGGTACTTGGTCTCCTTGAGGCCGCCGACCCAGCCGGAGTGAGTGCGGTATATCTTCTGCTCGAGTTTCTTGCCGGTCAGCACAGCCTTTCCTGCGTTGATGATGATGACGTTATCCCCGCAGTCGGAGTGGGGGGTATAGTCGGTCTTGCGCTTGCCGCGCAGCAGGTCCGCCGCGATGACAGCCGTCTTGCCCAGAGGCTTGCCGGCCGCGTCGAGGATGTACCACTTGCGCACGGTGTTAGCCTTGTTAGCCATAAAAGTGGACATGGTTTCTTCCTCCGTTAAATTATAGAAATATCTTATTTTCTTTACAAATTAAATGCTTCCCTGTAAAATCGGAAGCAAGGTTATTTATAGCACAGGGCGGACGAAGTGTCAACACAATTTTGATTTATCCCGGGATGTTCTCCGGATTTCTTTGATTTGCTCGGTTTTACTCGCTATATCTCAATTTCATTTTTCAAATTTTACATCGTACTTTTTTCTTTAAAAGTTACGGGAGGCACTAAAATGCAGAGACTTTTGGGACATATGCGCCGATGCATCGACGATTATTCGATGATTGCAGATGGCGACAAAATAGCCGTCGGAGTATCCGGCGGCAAGGACTCGCTTATGCTTGTCTGTCTTATGAAGCAGCTTCAGCGGTTTTATCCAAAGCGTTTTGAGCTTGGCGCGCTGACGCTGGATATGGGGCTCGGGATGGATTTTTCGGAGGTTGAGAAGCTCTGCGCTGAGCTTGAGGTGCCATATGAGATTATCCGCACGGATATATATGATATCGTTTTCAATGTCAGAAAGGAACAAAACCCCTGCTCTCTGTGCGCCAAGATGCGCAAGGGCGCGCTGAACGGCGCGATGAAGGAGCGGGGCTACAACAAAATGGCGCTCGGTCATCATTTCGACGACGCTGTGGAAACGATGCTGATGAGTCTCGTGTTCGAGGGCAGGCTCGGCGGCTTCACGCCAGTGACTTATCTCAGCCGCATGGAGGTAACGCAGATACGGCCGATGCTGTATATCCGCGAAAGCGAGATAATCGCGCAGGCGGCGGAGCTTGGGCTGCCGGTCGTAAAAAACACCTGCCCGGCGGACGGTTATACGCGCAGGCAGGAGATAAAGGAGCTCGTGGCCGAACTCGAGAAGAAATATCCGGATTTGAAACAGAAGATATTCGGCGCGATGCAGCGGTATCCGCTCCAAGGCTGGGGAACAAATATTTAGGGAGCGCGAACCGCCATTTATGTAAACATCCACTGCATGAGAAGCAGCAAAACAAACCCTGGAAGGCCGAGCACGCCTATGACGACGGCGTTTATCAGGTTTACGCCTACGGCCACGCCGGTTATCGCCGCCGTCAGATTGACGACGATAAGGGCGAGAAAGCCGACCGCGGTGTTGACGAGCACCTTTAGCGCAAGCCGCAGCGGGGCCGCGAACAGCCGCAGTACAAGCAGCACGGCGAGCACCGCGGCTATTGCGAGAAGTATCTCCTGAGTCAGGTCCATTGCTTGTCATCTCCTCCCCGCCCGCACGCGACAGCCTCGCCCCCGGCGTCTTTGACGCGGCGCAGCAGGTAGTTGTAGCGCGCCCTGAGCGCGTTTATTTCATATACGTATGAGTCTATAAGGTCGGGGTCGTCGGCATAGTTGAACCAGCCGTAAACCCGCGCTATCTGCTGTTTGGTTTCCTCGAGCGACATACGCAGGTCGCGCATTTCCTCGCTTTCGCGGGCGGATTTTCTGAAGAAAGACGAATTTTCACCCATGGAACATTCCACTCCTTGTATTACTAACGTTATTCCTATTTTGGGCAAATATTCCATTGTCTATACGCTCGGCGCAAGAAAACGAATTTTAATTTGTGCGGCGAGGCGAAAGGAACGGTAACGAATATGGACGACGAAAAATATATGCGCATGGCCATTGCACTTGCGCGGGAAGCTGCGGCGGCTGGGGAGGTCCCGGTCGGCTGCATTATAGTTGCCGGCGGCGAGGTAATAGGCAGAGGGCGCAATATGCGCGAGGAAAAACAGAGCGCCGCGTCCCATGCGGAGATGGAGGCGATCGTTCAGGCCAACGGGAACACCGGCTCCTGGCGGCTCTCAGGCGCGACGATGTACGTCACGCTCGAGCCCTGCCCGATGTGCGCCGGAGCCATACTTAACGCGAGGATAGAGCGATTGGTCTACGGTGCGCGCGACCGTGCCATGGGCGCGGTCGGCGGAGTGTGGAACATGTATATGGAAGATTTTTCAAATACGCCAGAGGTGGTCGGCGGAGTGTGCGAGGGCGAGTGCGCCGCGCTTCTGGCGGATTTTTTCGGAGGGTTGAGATAGATATTTCGCCCGCAGATAAGACAAAAACGACAAAAGCGGGAACTTACGTTCCCGCTTTTGCCGTTGGGTTGGAAGATTGGATGAAAAGAAGTTATTTGTACCTTGCAGCAACGACGTTCTGGTCGTTCCCTGTGATTATGATAATACAGGCGTTATGTTAATAAAAATAGGGGTAATTATTAAAAAAGTATTAAAAATACAAAGTTTTTTATCCTTGTGTATAAGACAGACTGTTTTCCGTTGCGAGCAGCATGCGCAGCTCGGCAAGCCGCATCAGTGCGCAGCCCGCAATGCAGAAGAAGACGGGAGTCACGCCGTTTCCGGGCAGCGCGGATATTGACAGCATGACGGCAAGAGCCGAGAAAAACGCGGCCCGTCGAAAAAACATGCGTCCGCAGTAAAGCCCTGCGGAATAGTAAAAGGAAATGGTAAGGGCCGCTATCGCGAGCAGCGGGCACCAGTAGTGCCACAGCAGCGGGTCGGCTGCATGGTCGCGGTAAAAAACGACTATCCACGCCACGCAGAAGCATGTGGGAATGAGGGCGAACAAAAGCCTTCCGCGCGCCGGGGTTCCGTCGTGATTGGTGCGCCGGGCAAGCGGAGAGAGTACGGCTGCGAACACGGCGAACGCGCCGAGAAGGAACTCCGCGGCCGAGACCGCGCCGCCTAAAGATGAAAACATGTATCCGATCCCGGACAGAGCAAGGCACAGCGAGCCGAGCGCTGAGACGATGACCCATGGCCTGGACATGGGGGAAAAGAAGCCTGTGGCTGGCTTTACGCGCCGTGACAGCGCGAGGAGAGCAGCGGCTGAGGCTGCGGCGCATGCGGCGGAGGCCGGGCCGAAGGGAGAGACGGCGGGAAGCCCCGCTCCGTCAAAACCGTAGACCGACTGAAGCGCACGGAGCGCGGCGCAGGCGGCGCCGGTAAACACAGAGGTGAAAATAAGCGAAAATCTGTCGGGCATTTAAGAAAAACCTCTTATTATATGTTTTATATGTTATTATTAAAAGCGCCCGGAGCGGAGAGCGCGCCGGGAAGCGATATAAAGTTCTGATATATATTCTTATATTAACACGGGGGAGATTTTTTGTCCATGCGCGCGAAACGTTTTTTGAAGCAGGCGAAGTCATATTTGGCTCTGCTCGGAAATAGAATAGCCCGAAAACGCAAAAAAGGTGGGACGGGCATGAAGCAGAGCGCGGCGGCGGCGATCGTTCTTATAATAATAGTCTTTGCGGCGGCGTGGATAGGCGTTCCCGCGGTGAAAAACATAGTATCGCAGGGCGGGGAGACGGGTTATTCCATACCGGATCCGGGAAAGACCGACAGCTCCGTTACCGTGAGAGCTCTCATAGGCGGAGAGGTGCGCGAGATGACGATGGACGAGTATCTTCAGGGCGTGCTGAGAGCGGAGATGCCTGCGTCGTTTGAAATAGAGGCGCTGAAAGCTCAGGCCGTTGCGGCGCGCACCGAGACATGCTACAAGATGGAAAACGGGCCGTCCGCAAACCATCCGGACGCCGACGTATGCGACGATATAAACTGCTGTCAGGCGTGGCTTTCCGCGGAGAGCGCGGAAGAAAACTGGGGAAAGAACGCGGATGAATACGCCGCTAAGATAGCCACGGCGGTGCGCGGGACCGACGGAATGACGATACTTTACGACGGAGATCCCATATTTGCGGCTTTCTTTTCGTCCGCGCCCGGAAAGACGCAGAACTCGGGCGACGTCTGGGTCTCGCAGCTCCCGTATCTCAAGAGCGTCAGCAGCCCGGAGGACGACGCCGAGGTGCCGAATTATTACAGCGTCGTGACGGTCGAGGCGGACGAGTTCAGGGAGAAGTTTCTCGCCGAGTATCCCGACGCGGTTTTCGGTGACGACGAGGCGGAATGGATGAAAAACGTGGAAACCAGCGATTCCGGGCTTGTTTCTTCAATGGACGTCGGCGGCGTGAGCGTCAGCGGAGGAAAGATGCGCACGATATTCGGCCTTCGCTCCGCGTGCTTCACTGTCGAAACGGAGGCGGACAGCATCATTTTTCATGTGACAGGATACGGCCACGGCGTCGGAATGAGCCAGTACGGAGCCAATGTTATGGCCGAGCAGGGAAAAAATTACAGGCAGATACTCACGTGGTACTATACCGACGTAAAAATAGCCAGATATACGCCGAAAAAGTAGAAACCGCGCCATTTTGGCATTTAATAAAAACGGGGTTCGTTCCACTTGCCATATATGCCGGATAAATGATATAATATGGAATTGAGATTTAGCAATTCGTAATATGCGATACGTCCGCTGAAGCAGACGCAGGAGGAACATATGGCAAAAATCAGAATAATGACGGACTCGGCTTCGGATATCCCTGCGGAGCTCCAGAAGAGCTGCGGCATAGAGGTTCTTCCGTTCATCATAGCGATGGACGACAGGGAGTACAGGGACAACGTGGATTTTACACCGGTTGAGTTTTACAGAAAACTCGAGGCTTCGGCCACCGTGCCTACGCATTCGCAGCTCACGCCATTCACGTTTTTGGAGTGTTATGAAAGGGCTTTCGCGGAAGGCTGCACGGATCTGATATACGTTTCTATAAACGCCGGAGGCTCGGCCACGAACCAGAACGCGATGATTGCAAGAGACGCGTTTTTCAGAGACCATCCGGAAGCCGGGGGCAAATTTTCCGTCCATGTAGTCGACGGTACGACTTACACCATGGGTTACGGCTATGCGGCCGTTCTCGGCGCGCGCGCTGCGGCCGAGGGAAAGAGCGTTGAAGAAGTGCTCACCGTCATACGGGATTGGATAGACCATCAGCGTGTGCTTTTCGTGCCCTATAATCTCCAGTTCGTCAAAAAATCAGGCCGCGTCAGCGCCGCCGCAGCGTTTATCGGAGACGCTCTGGGACTGCGCCCGCTTATAGGCTTCGAGGACGGCGGCGCGAAAATCCTCGGCAAGGTGCGCGGGGATAAGGCGGTCGTCCCCGCAATAGTCGATATGATGAAAGATGAGATGGAGCCCGGAAGCGAGTATCTCTGCATCCACGGCGCGCTTGAGGACAGGAATGACGAGCTTAACGCCGAGTGCAGGGAAAAGCTTGGCTATCTGCCGGTACTCAGCTATTATCTCGGCTGCATAATCGCGATAAACTGCGGACCGAACGTTGTGGCGCTCGTCTACAGAAAGAAAAAATAAGCTTGAACGGCCGCTCCGCAAACCGGAGCGGCCGTTTTGCTGGCTGCCCATCTTGCAAAAAGGCACAGAATCGGATAAAATAAAAAATTGTAATAACATCTGCTGCAAAGAGGAGGGAAAAGGACCGTGAAGCCGATAAAGCGCATATGCTGCATATTGCTCACGGCCGCGGTGACGTTCGTCCTCGCGGCGCCTATTTCGACCGAGCGCGCGGGAGCGGAAACGGAAACGGCCTATTTCACCGCCGTCAACGATACCCTCTTCGAGCTTTCCGACGCGACGATGCCTTTCTGGTCGGGCGGCAACCTCTATGTTCCGAGCACGGTCTTCTCATCCTCCAATATCGGCGTGTCCTACGCTTACGGCGCGGGCGAGCAGAAGGCCATGCTCTACCGCGATAATACGGCGCTGCTGTTTGATCTCGCAAACGGCGGCGTGCTGACGCAGAACGGCGTTTCGTACGCGTTCAGCGCCATAACGAAAAACGGATATGTGTTTTTCCCCGGCGCCTTTGTCTGCGCGTATTTCACGATGTCCTTCACCATAGTTGAAACGGACTATATCCCGCTCGTACGCATCAAGAATTCAGATGCGACGTTTCAGGACAGCGCCTTTGTAAGTAAGGCCGACGTGTTCCTGTCCTCACGCTACAACAAGTATATACAGAGCAAGCAGACGCCGAGCTCCGATTCCGGGCAGACGACGGACGATTCCGATGATACGCCCGAGGAGACTAACAAGAACAGCGTGACGGTGTGCATGGCGTTCACGGCGGGCGACTCGGTCTCCGCGATACTCGACAGGCTTTCCGGCTACGGATTCAAGGCCGCGTTTTTCTTTACCGCCGACGAAATGGAGGGTTCCGACGACCTGCTCCGCCGTATCGCGGCGGAGGGACATACCGTCGGCATAACAGTGGACGGCACGATCTCGGCGGCTCGCGCCGAGCGCGAGATAGAGCGCGCAAACGCGCTGCTTCGCACCTATACCGGAGCCGCGACGCGCATAATCCTGCTCAGCGGCGGAACGTATCCCAAGAGCGCGCTCGTTTCGGACGGCTACTGTGTCTTTACGGCGAACGTGGACGCGCAGACTCTCGGTACGGCGGGCATCTCGCGCGCCGCGGCGGTTATAAAGCGCATAGCCGCGAAAACGTCCTATGCCCGCGTGCTTATGACCGGAGACGACATTTCCGCCTCGGCGCTGACGACGCTTCTTCCCAGACTTCGCGATGATAAGTACAGCGTTCGCGCGGTGAACGAGGTCAACATATAGTTTACAGAATGTTCAAGCATGAAATGCATTATATAAGTATAATCGGGGAAGAATGACCGGCTTTCGGCCGCCCCGAAGAGCCGGCGGCGGAATGTCCGCCATGGAAGGATGTGGAGATTTTGGCACGAAACGTACTTGTGGTCGAGGACGACGGAAACATAGCCGACCTGCTTCGTCTGTATCTTGAAAAGGAGGGCTTTGTCGTCCGACGCGCCGCCGACGGCGGAAAGGCGCTGGAGGAGTTCAGAAAGGAAGCTCCCGACCTCATACTTCTCGACATCATGCTGCCCGTTCTGGACGGCTGGGGCGTCTGTGCCAAGATAAGAGAGACGTCGAAGGTTCCGATAATAATGCTCACGGCCAAGGGCGAAGTGTTCGACCGCATACAGGGCCTCGAGATGGGCGCGGACGATTATATTATAAAGCCTTTCGAGATGAAAGAACTTCTCGCGAGGATAAACGCGGTGCTCCGCCGTACGGAGCTTCCCGAGGACACGAAAAAGCGCCTGACGTTTGACAAGCTCGTGATAAATCTTGATTCCTACGAGCTAATCGTCGACGGGCAGAAGATAGATACGCCGCCCAAGGAGCTCGAGCTTCTCTACCACCTGGCGGCGACGCCTAACCGAGTCTACACTCGCAATCAGCTTCTCGACGAGGTGTGGGGATTCGACTATTTCGGCGACTCGCGCACGGTTGACGTCCACATAAAACGCCTCCGCGAAAAGCTCGAGAACGTCAGCGACAAATGGGCGCTGAAGACGGTCTGGGGCGTGGGCTATAAATTTGAGCTTACCGACGGAGCGCAGGACAATACAAAATAAATCCGCCCTGCCATATAGCTGCGCGGGGTAAACGAAAAGGGGCCGTCTGACCTGTGAAAACGCAGAGCCTTTATTGGAGACAGTTCCTGCTGACCGCGGGAATGATAATACTTACCATGGTGGTGCTCGCCGTGGCGTTCATGGGACTGAGCTACAACTATGTGACGACGGAAAAACGCGCCGGAATGGAAAAGGACGTGGAGCTCGTCACACAGCTTGCCACGCAGTATTACACCGGCGAAAGCCTTGCAGACAGCACCTCGTTCCGCACTCTCGCGTCCTTTGCGGCGGAGATAGCGGACGTTCAGCTTCTTGTATGCGATAACGACGGAAGCGTCATAATGGCTTCCGATTCGGATATTCAGGGCCGTTCGCTCTCGATTCCCGAGGCGACGGCGGCCGAAATACGCGGCGGTGAGAAATATTCCGGAGTGAATAATCTCGGCGGAATATACGAACACAAGCAGTATATCGTGGGCGAAAGCGTGATGAGCCCGTATACCGGAAATCTCGTCGGCATGATACTGGTGACGAGCGATATGAGCTCGTTCACGCAGATGTGGCGCGCGTTTTTCGGTATTTTCTTTTTTACGATGATAACCGTCATGCTCATCGCCGTAGTGCTCTGTTCGGTCACCACCGTGCGCCAGACAAAACCCATACAGGACATGGTCAGGGCCGTACGAAGCTTCGCGGCGGGCAACCTTGATGTTCGAGTTAATCCCAACGGCCAGAGCGACGAAATGGGCGAGCTCGCGGACGCTTTCAACCTTATGGCCGATTCGCTCCAGCAGACGGAGCTTCGCCGCCGCGAGTTCATAGCCAACGTCTCGCACGAGCTGAAAACCCCGATGACGAGCATAGCCGGCTATACCGACGGAATTCTCGATGGGACGATACCGCGCGAAAAGGAGAAGAAGTATCTCCAGATAATCTCGGATGAGAGCCGCAGAATGTCGCGCCTCGTGCGCAGGATGCTGGACATATCGCGTCTCCAGGCGACTGACGTCATACAGGAAAAGCGCCGTTTCGACGTGTGCGAGAGCATGCGCCGCACGATAATATCGATGGAGATGAAAATAACCGACCGCGGCCTCGATGTCGAGGCCGATATCCCGGAGGACTCGGTGTTCGTCATGGGCGACCCGGATCTTATCCAGCAGGTCATATACAATCTCATGGAAAACGCCGCCAAGTTTGCCGAGCGCGGCTCGACGCTGAAGATGGGCATCGGCATCAAAAACGGCAAGGCGCTCGTCTTTATCCAGAACAGGGGAGAGACGATATCGCCCGAGGAGATACCTCTGCTTTTTGAGAGATTCCACAAGAGCGACAAATCCCGCAGCGAGGACAAGGACGGCGTCGGCCTCGGCCTCTATATTGTAAAGACGATTTTGCGGCAGCACAGGGAAGACATAAAGGTCACGAGCGAAAACGGACTCACGACCTTCGCCTTCACACTGACGCTCGCGATCTGAAACCGCGAAGACGGAGAAGTTTGAAACAGGTTCAGACTTTATTTGATTCAATTACGCATTTTTGCCGCTTGCGCGGCGACAGAAAATATACACATTATGACCATCCCTTTTAATGGTCATTTTGAACCTTGAGCGAAGCGAAAGGCACGGTCATATTTATGGAAAAAATTGGAAACGATGCGGAGCCCCAGCGCGAGATACAGGAGAGTTACGAACGTCCGTATTTGCCGTTGGAAGTAGTTCTGACATACGAACGCGATTTTGTTTCTGAAGCCGAGAGAAAGAAACAAGAGGGCGAGAAGCTTCCGATGTATGTAAAGAAGGCAAAGCAGAAGGAGCGAAGAGAGCCGAAAAAACCGAAGCACGGAAAGCGCGGCGTCGTCATATTCGCGGCGCTCTGCGCCGCGGCGGTAGGACTCGCGCTGGTCGCGAAGTTCGTTCCCTTTTACTCCGTCGTGCACGGCGGCGGTCACGGCGACGGCGATATACTCTGGTACAACGAAGACGAGAACGGCGATTCGTCCAAGGTGCATATCGCGGCTGCTGCGCACGGGCTCGGCGTAAGTATAGGCATGAGCGAAAACAAGAGCGCGAAGGAGCTTTCAGCCTCAGAGGTCTACGCCAAGGTGCTTCCCTCGGTCGTGACGGTAGCCGCCATGCAGGACAGTACCACGGCGTCCATAGGTACGGGAGTTATATTGACCGAGAGCGGATATATACTTACGAACGCCCACGTTATAGATGGTGGTACTAGCTGCGCCGTCATTCTCTATACCGGCGAAAAACTCGACGCTTCGCTCATCGGCTACGATACAGACCGCGACATTGCGGTGCTGAAGGTCGATGCGGACGACCTTGAGCCCGCCGAAATAGGCGACAGCGACGACCTTATAGTCGGCGAAACGGCATACGCCATAGGAAACCCGCTCGGACTCGAGCTTCGAGGGACGCTGACGGACGGAATAATCTCCGCCATAAACCGCAACGTGGACGTGAACGGCCGCTCAATGACGCTGATACAGACAAACGCCGCGCTGAACCCCGGCAACTCCGGCGGTCCGCTCATAAACTCGAGAGGCCAGGTCGTCGGCATAAACACGATAAAAATGGGCTCGAGCAGCTATACTGTGGAAGGCCTGGGCTTTGCGATACCCTCGTCGGAATTTTTGTATGAGGTGAATCAGATACTTGAATACGGCTACGTGCTGCCGGAATGCAGACTCGGCATAACCGTGATGCCCGTGGCGCTTGACGGCGGGAAAACAGGACTTATCGTCTACTCTGTCGAGTCAGGCAGTTGTTCCAAGGCGGCGGGACTTCGTCAGGGAGACGTCATAACCGCGGCCGACGGAACGGAAGTGTCTTCGACAAAGGACCTGCTTGAGGTGCGCCGCACGCACGCCCCCGGCGAAACTATGACGCTCACAGTTTTAAGAGACGGCGAGACGATGGAATTTCCCGTTGTGCTCGACGCGGAGTCAAGTTATTCATAAGGCTGCGGACTGATTTTAATATGATAAAGACGCCGTCCCGGGCTTGCCGCCGCGGGACGGCGTCTTTGCCAGTATGCTTACAAAAAGTAAAAAATATTTTGTAATTTTTAAGATTAAATTAAGTATGGCAGTTTATGATACGCATTGTAAACAGGAAGCGGAAATGTATCCGCGTGTTTGCTTCACATATGTTTTCAAGGAGGAACTTTGCCATGAATGAGAACAATGAAAACAACATGAACAATGAAAATATAAACAACGCGGGCGGCGAAACGCCGAACAGGGACGAAAGCTACCGCTGGAGGGAGCCGGCTCCCGAGAGCGCGTCCTATCACTCGACCCGCGACAGCCAGCCGGAGCCCGTCTATGAAGCCCCCAAGGCCGGCGAGAGCCGAAGCACCGCCGAAAGCAATGCGGAAAGCGGGAAAAGCGCGGAGGGCGGAAACGCCGACACCGGTTATCACCGATTTGAGGACAGCACGCCCCGCAGCGCCGATGAAAAGCCCAAAAAGAAAGGCGGCGCTGGCTTTGGTAAACAGATGGTAGCGGCCATGCTCGTCTGCTCGCTTATAGGCGGAGGAGTCGGAGCGGGCGCGATGTACGCCATAAACGGCAGCGGGGACTCTACGAGCGTGGCGGTCAGCAGCCGCACGGTCGGAACGGTAAATCAGGTCTCCGTCGATGGACAGACCGAGATGACTCCGGCAGAGGTCTATGCTGCCAACGTCAACGCTGTCGTCAGCATCAACGTTTCCGAAAACTCCACCAACATTTTCGGACAGACTGTTCAGAACGCGGCCTCCGGAAGCGGTTTCATAATCACCTCCGACGGATATATAGTCACCAACTACCACGTTGTAGAGGGTGCCACGTCCATAAACGTGACGACCTATGACGGCACGAGCTATACCGCCTCCTATGTCGGCGGCGACGAAGAAAACGACATTGCCGTGGTGAAGATAGCCGCCACGGGTCTCAGCACCGTTGTTATAGGCGACAGCACCGCTCTCAACGTCGGCGACCAGGCCAACGCCATCGGCAACCCGCTTGGCGAGCTTACCTTCAGCCTGACGACCGGAGTCGTCTCGAGCTGTGACCGCGCGATAGAGGTCGAAGGCCAGTCCTTTGACATGATCCAGATTGACTGCGCCATCAATCCCGGCAACTCCGGCGGCCCGCTGCTTAATTCCTATGGCGAGGTTGTCGGTATCGTTTCCGCCAAGTACAGCTCCTATTCGACTACCACGGTCGAGGGCGTGGGCTTCGCTATTCCAATCAGTACTGTCTGGAGCATGATAAAGGACATCATGGAAAACGGCTATGTTACCAATAAGCCCTACATGGGCATTACCGCCCAGACCGTGACCTCCGACATGGCCAAACAGTACAACCTCGTTGAAGGCGTATACGTTTACAGCATCGAGGAAGGCGGAGCGGGCGAGAAATGCGGACTCCAGGCCGGAGACATCATAACAAAGATAGACGATACGACTATTACCTCAATGGACGACCTGACCACCGCGAAGAAATCCTATAAGGCCGGGGACAGCTGCACGCTTACGGTTTACCGCAGCGGCAAGGAAACTACCATAAACTTTACCTTCGGCGCCGAGCCCGCTTCGACGACGAGCAGCAGCACGACCACGGTTCCAGACACGTCCAGCGGCGCCACCCAGAACGGCGGCAGCAGCAACGGAAGCAACGGCTACAGCTATTACTTCAATAACGGAACCGGCAGCGGCAGTTCGTACAGCGGAAGCTACTCAAGCGGCTACGGCGCATAATTTACGCCGGATATGAATTAACGCTTTTTCATTTTTTTTCCAATTTTTTATAAAAGCAAACGGGAGCGCTGCCAGGCACTCCCGTTTGCTTTTCTGTGTCAGAATGGTGATGGCATGTAAGCCGTGTTATTACTACGGCATCAACCCCCTTTCCCGGACGTCTGCCTTGGAAAGGGGGTTTGATTTATGCCGCGCTTTATCGTCAATTGCAGAGTATTGTCCCTGCGGCGGTGACAAACGCCGGAAGCCCGCAGCGGATAAATTTCTTTCCGTATATCTTTTCAAAGTTTTCAAAATTGTCCTTAGCCTGCGGAAGCTCCGCGAGGCCGCCGGTGACTATAACTGTTTCGCAGTTGACGGAGCGGCACGCGAACAGCGCCAACGTGCCGACGCTCTGAAGCACGAGGTTTATCGCGCCGAGCACGAGGTCGGCGCTCGTGGCGCCGTCGCCTGTTTTTCCAAAATTTGACAGCGTCATTTTGGGGTCGAGGGATTTAAGGTCACCGAGTGACATGTCCGCGATCGAGATGTCGACATTTGCGAGGTCGCCGCTCTCGGCCATGGAGGTTATATCGTCTATGCGGTCGACAAACGCGAGCCGCGAGCAGAGCCCTACGAGCGTTCCGCCGCCTATGCCGCTTCCGCCGATGTGCACGGCGCTCTTGCCCTTCTCGGCGTAAACGAAGCATGCTCCCGTGCCTATGTTTGCGACGACGCCGCGCTCCTGCCCGCTGAACTCAAGCGCTCCGGCGGCCAGCGCGTCGAACTCCTTTACGCGTTTTACGGGTTTGCCATCGATTTCCGCGCCCGCGCCGTCGGCGCGCCCGCCGGTCATCGAGATGAGAGAGACTTCGTCTTTTAAAACGCCCGAGCGGTCGAGATATTTGTCGAGCGCGGCGCCGAAAAATCCCGCGCCGTCGACCGCATCCATGCGCAGCGGAGGAAGATATAGGTGCTTTTCGGCGTTCATGCCGATTATTTTAGTGGCGGACGAGCCCGCGTCGATGCCTATGATAAAGGACATATCATTTTTTCTCCTTCAGATATTTTTCTACCTGCTCGAGCTGATCTGGCGTGTTGACGCCGAGCATTTCGTCGGCGGTGCAGGCGGCGCAGACGCCTATCCTCCCGCCCGCCTCGCGCATAAGCACGGGCGCGTCGGTTAGATAATACTCGCCCTGCGCGTTGTCGCAGTCGAGCCGGTCAAGCACCGAAAGGAGCCTCTGACAGTCGAATACGTATACGCCCGCGTTTAGCTCGCGTATCTTTTTTTGCTCCGGCGTGCAGTCCTTGTCCTCGACGACGCGGTCAAACGTGCCGTCCGCGCGGCGCAGGACACGGCCGTAGGGAAGGTCCTCGGAGCAGACGGCGGCAAGTATCGTGCATACGTTGCCCTCTGACTCGTGAGTATTGAGTATGGCGCGGTAGGTCTTCTCGGTCATCAGCGGCATGTCGCCGCAGCATACGAGCAGAGGCCCGTTGTAATCCCGAAGCAGGCTTTTGGCGCAGGCAACGGCATGTCCGGTTCCGAGCTGCTTTTCCTGCACGGCGAAGCTATAACCGGGAAAGGCCTCCTCTACCATCTCGCGCTTATAGCCGACGACGATTATGACGTCGTCCTTTGGCAAAAACGACAGAGCTGACAGAACATAGTGGAGAAGAGGCTTCCCGTCGGCGGTGCGGAGCACCTTCGGAAGATTTACGCCGCTGGTCTTAAGCCGCGTGCCTTTGCCCGCGGCGAGTATAACTGCTTTCATAGGTTTTCCTCCAAATGCGAAAATACGCGCGGCAGCCTTATTTTGCCGCGATAGCCTTTTTTAACATGACGGCCACGTCCCGCCCCATCGAGTTGGCGGCGATTAACGCTCCGCTTGCGTCGAACGCGGCGGTGCGGAGCTCGGCCCATCCGGTCTGGGGAGACTTGTAGTCCCTGTGCATTTTTGCCTTCTTTATCGCGGATGCGGCTGATGCGTCGATGCTGCCGCTGAAAAACAAAACGGTTATGAGCGAGAACATATGGTCGCCGGTGGGGTCTATGCGCGCGGAGGCGTCGCCGAGCGCGAAACGGGCGCAGCTTTTTGCAAGCTCCGGAGTCAGGACGTCGGGAGTGAACACGTACACGAAGTCGTTCGACTCGGCCTTGCCGGTAACGAACTGGCGGAAAAGGGTGTATCTGTCATCCACGCTGTGCATGACGTAAAAGGCGGAAAGCGGCAGCGCTCCGGCGTCCGTCTCTTCCGCTGAATAGTTTTCGCCATAGTGCGCGGCGAGCGCGGAGAGCAAGTCGTCCCTCGTCACATGAAAACGCCTCCTGCATAATTGATAGATATATGATAACGCATCCGCCCCTCAAACGCAACCGTAAAGGACGTTTGAGGGGCGGTTTGTTACAGGTTTCCGCAGGCGTAATCCTTGAGCATTTCGATGTATTTCTGGATATACGAAGGCATGTAGGAATTAGTGCGGTACAGGAGATAGAGCATCATTTTGGCGTCGGGGTCGGCGGTCGAAAAGAATACGAGGTTGTCGGGCAGGTATTTGAAATTTATGTGACTGTCACAGAGAAAGGTGATTCCAAGCCCTTCGGAGGCGAGGCGAAGCGCAATTTCGATGTTCCGCGTCTCAAGAAAAACGGGCTGGTCGAGCCTGCGCTTTTGCGTTATCGCCTGTATCTGTTCAGCAGTGCGCGTATTTTTCGGAATTATGAGCGGATCGTTTTTGAAATCGTTCAGGTCGATGATTCGCGGCTTGTCCCCATGATGCGCGTTCATCCTTTTGGCTATCGGATGGTTGTCGCTTACGGTCAGCAGCAGCTCCTCCTCATGAAGCGGTATCGCCGTTATGTGAGGATCCTTCGGCTGATAGTTGACGATTCCTAAAGACGCGCGTCCGTCAAGTATGTTGCGCTCTATCGCGTCGTATGCAACCTCCTCGTAAAGCTGTATCGACACGTTCGGATAAAGCTGCTTGAACGCGGGTATCGTCTCGGGGATCATAAACGTGCTTCTCGGCAGCATGCACGTCAGGCTCAGGCAGCCTTTGTCCTCGAGCTGGAGTTCCGAAAGCTCGTGATCCATCGTTTTTTCCATTATGAGTATCTCCCGCGCGTAATGGAGATAACGCTCACCGGCGTACGTGAGCACAAGCGACTTCCCGACATGCTCAAAGAGCGGGGTTCCCGTCTCCGCCTCGAGATTTTTAAGAAATATGCTGAGCGCCGGCTGGGTGAGCCCGAGCGCCTTTGCCGTTTTCGTTATGCTCTTGTTTTCCGCCAGCGCACATACATATTCAAGTTCTCTGAATCCCATAAAAAGTACCTCCTTATGCTAAAAGTGATAATAATAAAAATTTATATTAAATTCAAGTGAATTTTATTTGTTTTATATTTAACGAAAATGAAAAGCATCAAAATTCCAACTTTTTTAGAAGATTAGAACAATAACTTGCTTAAAGAATAACTTAATTTATAGAAAATTGTGGTAAAAAATTGTTAAAAAAGAGCCTCAAACCGCGCTGCAGAGCCAATATAAGAGCT
Source organism: Oscillospiraceae bacterium (assembly GCA_034926415.1). Lineage (GTDB taxonomy): Bacteria > Bacillota > Clostridia > Oscillospirales > Oscillospiraceae > JAYFRC01. The sequence goes on along the minus strand of JAYFRC010000034.1, from coordinate 53,053 downwards.
GCAAATCATAAACATAAATAGATTTTATCTGTTTTGTAAACAAAATAAAATAAATTCTTTGTTTATTCCGCGAATTGATAAATAAATCTTTTGAGATTAGTATTTGGACACATCAAAAATGCTAACAAAGACTGAAGAGAAAGGGTGATTCCATGAGCTTGAAAGAGAGCAAGGCGGAACAGATTATCGGTATCGTGTTTGCTGTGTTGGGCGTGCTGTTTGCGGCGGTTATAATACCTTGGCAGATAAAAGCGGTCCAGTGCGATCTGCTGTTCAACTCCCCGAGATTTTTCCCGGAAGCGATAGCGGTATTGTTCATCATTTTAGGCGCGTGCATGTTCGTTTTTGGAAGAAAGAAAAAGGACAGAGCAGATCAGGAAACGTATTCGCTTGGTAAGAAGGAAGCAAAACTTGTGCTTTTGACATTGGCTGTAATGGTCGCTTACACAATAATGCTTTACTTCCTTCCCTACATCCCAGTGACAATCGTGACCCTCGGATTCTTGATATGGGCTTACGGACAGAAGAGCTGGAAAAAGATTGTCATTGCGGCCGTCGTATTGCCGATACTGATCTATGTCAGCTTCCACTACGGACTGTCGCTGCGGATGCCGTAAGAAAGAAGGAGAAAAAGTTTGAAACAAACTCAAACTTTAATTGATTTAAGTGCATTTTTCTCGCCGCATGGGCGGCAACCGAAAAAAACGCACATTATGGCCATTCCTTTTCATGGTCATTTTGTGACTCTGCCAAAGAGAAAGGAATGGTCATAAAAATGGAAGCACTTTCAATGCTGTTCAGCGGTTTCGAGGCTGTGCTGATGCCGATGAACATCCTTTTCCTGTTCGGCGGCGTCGCGCTTGGACTTGTCCTCGGCGCGATACCCGGACTGACCGCTACGATGGCGATAGCGCTCGTCATACCGATGACGTATTACCTCACGCCCACGCAGTCGCTCGTAATGCTGCTCGCCGCGTATAACGCGGGGACCTTTGGCGGCTCGCTCGCGGCCATACTTATCGGCACGCCCGGCACGCCAGCAGCCGCTGCGACAGTGGCCGACGGCTACGCGCTGGCTCGGCAGGGCAAAGCCGGAAAGGCTATTAAGACGGCGCTGTTCAGCTCGGCGTTCGGCTGCCTGTTCAGCTGCATAGTCCTTATAGTCGTAGCTCAGCCGATAGCGAAGTACGCCCTGAACTTCGGCCCCGCGGAGTATGCGGTGCTTATGATATTTGCGCTGACGATAATTGCCTCCGCCGCCGGAAAGTCCATGATAAAGGGACTGCTCGCCGGCTGTGTCGGACTGATGTTCGGCTGCGTCGGAATGGACATGTCGTTTACCATTCCGCGTCTGACCTTCGGCGTGCTGAAGCTCTCGTCCGGCATCGACCTCGTGGTAATGCTCATCGGCTTCCTCGCCCTGTCCGAGGTTCTCAAGCAGGTCGAAAGCGTCGCCCTCGGCAATACCAAGGCTCAGCTTCCTCCGCCGACCTGCAAGGATGACAACAAATTTACTCTTGCTGACGCAAAGACCTGCCTCCGCCACTGGATAACCTCCGCGTTCCTCGGCTGCGGTATCGGATCGCTTCCGGGCCTCGGGCCCGCGCTTGCGTGCTACATAGGCTACGATGTCGCGCACAAGAACGCGAAGCATCCCGAGGAGTTCGGCCACGGCGCGATAGAGGGCGTCGCGGGCGCGGAGTGCGCGAACAACGCGGTCTGCGGCGCGAACATGATACCTCTGCTCTCTATCGGCGTTCCCGGCGACACCGGCGCGGCTTTGCTCATGTCTGCGTTCATCGTTCAGGGCCTTACCCCCGGCCCGCTGGTGTTCCAGGAGTCTCCGGCAACGGTTTACAATGTCTACGCCGGCCTCATACTCTGCAACGTCGTGCTCGTCGCGATAGTGCTTCTCACATGGAAGGCATTCAAGAAGATATGCTCGCTTGAAACGACGATAATTTTCCCGGCCGTCGTCATGTTCTGCATCATCGGCGTGTACGCGCTTAACTCCAACCTCACCGACGTGTGGATAATGCTCGTGTTCGCTGTCATCGGCTATATCCTCTCGAAGTTCAAATTCCCCATGGCCTGTGTTCTTATCGGCTTCATACTCTCGCCTTTGTTTGAAAAGAATTTCCGCCGCGCGCTTGTTCTGTCGGGCGGAGATGTCGGAACGTTCTTCTCCTCGCCGCTTTGCTGGATATTCTGGGCGGCGACGATAATCTCCGTGGTGCTCATACTTCGCGGAAAGCGCAAGGACAAGCAGCTTCAGGACGGACTTTAATTAAAAATTTGCGTTCCGACAGGCGAATTGCGGAACACGGATTAAAAAATCAAAAAAACAGGAGGATAAAAAATGAAAAGAATCAGAGCAATCGCCGGATTTGTTCTGGCGGCGTCAATGGCGTTCTCGCTGGTGGGCTGCGGCTCGAACGGCTCAAGCACGGGCGGAAGCACGAGCACCGATGCTGCTTCCGATTATCCGAATCAGGCCATCAACATGATCGTCAACTACTCCGCCGGCGGCGGCACCGACCTCGCGGCCCGCGCTCTCGCTGACGCGGCGGGCAAGGCGCTCAACGGCACCATTACCATCACCAACCTGACCGGCGGCAGCGGCACTGTCGGCGTCACCGAGCTTGCAAACTCCAAGGCCGACGGATACACCATCGGCGTTGCGACGCTCTCTCCGCTCTCGCTCGTTCCCTATCAGCTCGATGTCACCTACACTCCCGACAGCTTTAAGTATATCTGCGCGTTTGGCCAGTACGGCTACGGCATAATCGTCGCCGCCAATTCGCCCTATCAGACGCTCGACGACCTTATCACCGCCGCCAAGACGGGCGCGGTAAACTACGGCGCGACGGGCTATCCGCAGCCTTTTGCCATGGACGACCTTGCCAAGGCTACCGGAGCGAGCTTCAACTACGTCAACTATTCCTCCACGACTGATATGATAACCGATATCCTCGGCGGCTTCCTGCCCTGCGCGATGTGCGACCAGGCGTCGTTCACCGCCTATGTCGAGTCCGGCGAAATGCGTCTGCTCGCTTCCGCGACCGACCAGCGCTGGGACAGCGCGCCCGACGTTGAGACTCTCAGCGAGATGGGCTACGACATAGAGCTTCTGTCCTACATGGGCATCTGCGTTCCCGCAGACACGGACGACGCGATAGTCGAAAAGCTCCGCACGGCTTTCGAGACCGCCGCGAATGACGACACCTACAAGACTACTCTTGAAAACTGCAATCTGACATGGGCGTATCTCTCCGGCGACGATTACGAGCAGATCGTAAAAGACAAGTACGCCGAGTACGGCGAGCTGATGAAGTAATACCCTTACCTCACCAAAGGATTACGCATAAGATTTCCGAAAGGGGCTTCCCCGGGCGGAAACCGCAGTGGGGAGCCCCCATTTCGGAAACTATTAAAAATAAAAAAGAAACGAAAAAAACGAGAGGATGTGACAGCAGCCGTGCGTTCGAAAGTAGTCAGCGCAGATAAAGCGCTTGAAAAGATACATGATGGAATGACGATAATGATCGCGGGATTCACCAACGTCGGTTCGCCTAATAATTTCATAATAAAGATGACGGAAAAGGGTGTCAGCGGATTACGCCTCATATCGAACGACGCGGGCAACGACCATGCGGACGGCATCGGAACGCTTATATGCCAAAAGCGAGTGTATTCGCTCACGGCTTCGCACATAGGCCTCAATCCGGAGGTGGGGCGCCAGATGAACAGCGGCGAGCTTCAGGTGACGCTCGTGCCGCAGGGTACTCTCGCAGAGCGCATACGCTGCGGCGGAACGGGGCTTGGCGGAGTGCTGACTCCTACCGGCATAGGCACCGTGGTAGCGGACGGCAAAAAAACGATAAGCGTCGGAGAAAAAGATTATCTGCTCGAGACTCCGCTCCGCGCCGAGGTCGCGCTCATACACGCGTGGAAGGCGGACACGTCCGGCAACCTCGTATATCACCGCTGCGCCCGAAACTTCAACCCCGTCATGGCCATGGCCGCGGATTTCGTCATAGCGGAGGCCGAGGAAATAGTCGAGGTCGGACAGCTCGACCCGGATGAGGTTATGACGCCGGGAGTCTGCGTCGACATGGTCGTAAAGGAGACGGAATGATGGACGGAAGAGAACTTATCGTCTCGCGCGCGGCGAGATTTTTTCACGACGGCGACCTTGTTAATCTCGGCATAGGCATGCCGACCAAAATAGCGAATTATATTCCCGACGGCGTCGACGTCATGCTCCAGTCTGAAAACGGTTTCATCGGCCTCGGCCCCGCCCCGGAAAAAGGCAAAGAGGAAAAGGACGTCGTGAACGCCGGCGGCATGCCGGTAAGCATAGTGCCGGGAGGAATGTGCTTCGACAGCTGCATGTCCTTCGGTCTTATCCGCGGCGGACACGTCGATGCGACGGTGCTCGGCTCGCTCGAGGTGGACCAGGAGGGAAATATCGCCAACTGGATGGTCCCTGGAAAGATGGTGCCCGGAATGGGCGGCGCGATGGATCTCGTCGCAGGTGCGAAGCTGGTAATAATTACCATGGAGCACTGCACGAAATCAGGCGAGCCCAAGATACTCAAAAAATGTACACTGCCGCTGACGGCCGCGAGCGAGGCTGATTATATAGTGACAGAGCTGTGCGTCCTGCATAGGACCGAAACCGGCCTTGTGCTAGAGGAGCTCGCGCCCGGAGTCACGGCCGAGGAAGTTATCGCCAAGACCGAAGCCGACATAATCATACCAGGGAAGATAGGGAGCATGGTCGGCTGATGGATACGCTTCAAATCGTCGGAATGGCGATAGCCGTCGCGCTTATTGCCGGGCTCGCGATATATTCCGGAATGCGCGTAAAAGGCGGAAGCGAGAAGAACGGTTCGGCGATAATAGCCGGAGTGATCATGGGCACCATCGTCGGAGGCTCGTCGACTGTCGGAACGGCGCAGCTGGCGTATAACTACGGCATGTCGGCGTGGTGGTTCACGCTTGGCGGAGGGCTTGCGTGTCTCGTTCTCGCGCTCGTGTATGTGAAGCCGTTCAAGGCACAGGAGTGCCCAACGCTTGTCGGTATGATAAGGAGGGAGTACGGGCCGGCGGCCGGGCTTACCGCATCGGTGCTCAACGCCGTCGGAACGTTCATAAATATAATATCACAGCTCCTCGCTGCGAGCGCGGTCGTGCTTGTCGTGTGGCCGTCCATGGGCACGCTGTGGACGGTGGCGATAGCCGCGGCCTTCATGATCCTCTACGTCGTGTTCGGAGGGACGAAGGGCGCGGGTATAGTCGGCGTTCTCAAGCTTGTCCTGCTTTACATATCGATGGCCGCGTGCGGCATGATAGCTCTTTCGAAAGCCGGAGGCTGCGGAAGCTTCATAGCGATGGTCGAGAGCATGAAGGCTGCGACCGGGACTGATTTTTTCAGCCTGCTCTGCCGCGGAGCGGGCAAGGACCTCGGCTCGTGTTTTTCGCTCATACTTGGCGTTTTGACGACGCAGACCTACGCTCAGGCCGTCATCTCGGGGAAGACGGAGAAGGCCGCGAGGAACGGCGCGCTGATAAGCGCGTTCCTGATACCGCCTATAGGCGCGTTCGGAATAATCGTCGGACTTTACATGCGCTCCGTGACCGATACCGCGACCTTTGTCGCAAAGACGGCGCTGACGCAGTTTACGCTCGACAACCTTCCGCCGCTGCTCGGAGGCATAGTTCTCGGCACGCTGTTCGTCGCGAGCGTCGGTACGGGCGCTGGACTCGCGCTCGGCATATCCACGATAGTAAACAGGGATATAATCCAGAAATTCACGCGAAAATTTGACGAGCCCCGCAAAAACGGCGCGCTGTCGAAAGCGATAATCGTCGCGGTGCTGGCTTTCGGCTGCTGCATGTCGACAGGCTCGCTCGGCGATACGATACTTAACTTTGCGTTTATGTCTATGGGGCTTCGAGGCGCGGTGGTTTTTGTGCCGCTGTGCTTTTTGCTCCGGGCGCCTGGTAAAGTCGACCGCCGCTTCGCCGTGGCGTCGATAATAATCGGGCCGATGCTTGTGCTTATATTCGGAACCGTTCTGGACGGTATCCTTCCATTCGATTCATTGTTCGCGGGTATAATAGCGGACGTTGTAATAATGTTTGCGGGCTATATGCTTACGCCCGCTTTAGCAGCAAAACAAGAGGGAGTGCAATCATGAAAGATATTCAAAAGATAACCCTTATAGGGGCGGGCGTGATGGGCCCGGGTATAGCGCAGATAATGGCGATGTCGGGAGCCGACGTCGTTATGTACGACATTGCTGCCGAGGCGCTCGACAGAGCGAAGATAACCTACCGCAACAATCTTGATACGTTTGCGGACGAGGGACTTATAACGCAAGACCGGATACAGGGGCTTTTCGGAAAGGTCTCGTACGAGGCCGACCTTGAAAAAGCCCTCGCGGGCGCCGATATGGTCGTCGAGGCGGTCGTTGAGAAGAAGCCGGTCAAGGAGAACGTTTACGCCGAACTCGACAGGCTTCTGCCGGAGGGCGTGATAATCGCGTCGAATACCTCTGCGCTCAACATATTCGAGATAATGCCGGAGCGCCGGCTTCCCGATACGCTCATCGCGCACTGGTACGCGCCGGCCAACGTCATACCTCTCGTCGAGGTCGTCGGAAACGACAAGACGCGTCCGGAAGCCGTCGACTCTGTAATGGAGCTTCTGCGCCGCGGCGGAAAGACCCCGGTCCGCATGCACAAGTTTATCCGCGGCTATATCGTGAATCGTCTCCAGCAGTGTCTGAACCAGGAGGTCTTCTACTTGCTTGACAACGATTACTGCACGCCCGAGGATATAGACCTCGCGGTAAAGACGTCGTTCATCCCGCGCGCCATGGTGCTTGGACTCTGCAAGAGAATGGACTTCGGCGGCGTCGACATGACAGCGAACAATTTCCGCAACCGCAGCTATACCATGCCCGCTCCGACCGATATGCCGAAAACCCTCGGAAAACTCGTCGACGCAGGCAATCTCGGCATTAAGACGGGCAAGGGCTTTTATGATTACACGGGAAAAAACATTGAGGAGCTTAAGGCCAAGCGCGATAAACAGCTTTTTTCGGCGTTCGCTCTTGAAAAGAAATTCATGGACGACCCGGTTTGAAAATACATAATCATAATCAAAAATTCGGAGGCTTCGGAAAATGCGTGAGGTTGTAATAGTAAGTGCGAAAAGGACGGCAGTAGGAAAGCTCGGTGGCACGCTGAAGAGCGTGCAGCCGGAGGATCTGGCCGCGCCGGTCATCCGCGCGATAGTTGAAGAGACGGGAATTGACACGAAAAGTATAGGCCAGGTCATACTCGGCCATTGCCGTCAGTCGTCAGATAATCCCAATATAGCGCGCATAGCGGCGCTCAAGGCCGGGATAGACGAGAGCGTTCCGGCGTTTACCGTGATGCGCCAGTGCGCGTCCGGTATGACTGCGCTCGGCTGCGGCGTGTCGGACATAGCATCAGGCGTTTATGACGCGGCGATAGTCGGCGGAGTGGAGAGCATGAGCACAGCCCCGTTCTATATCCGAGGTGCCCGCTTCGGACTCGGCACAGGCAGCACTCAGCTCCTCGATTCGCTGACCGAGGTGCAGTTTAAGTCACAGCCCGAGGATGTTTACGGACGCTTTAATATGGGACAGTCCGTCGACGATTATTGCAGAGAGGTAGGGATCTCGCGCGAGGAGCAGGACGATTTTGCGCTAGCGAGCCAGGAGAAGGCTGCGAAAGCCATAGCCTCGGGCCGCTTCAAAGACGAGATAGTTCCCGTCACCGTGCACATGAAAAAAGAGGACGTCGTTTTCGATACCGACGAATATCCCAAGGCCACGAACGCCGAGAAGCTCGCAAAGCTTAAGCCGGCGTTCCACAGCGACGGTACGGTTACGGCCGGAAACGCCAGCGGCAGAAACGACGGCGCGTCGGCGCTGTTCATAATGACGCGCGAAAAGGCGTCGGAGTTGGGGCTCAGGCCCCTGGCCGTTATAAAGGAAGTCGCGTCCGCAGCGCTCGACCCGAGGAAGTGGTTTCTCGGCCCCGTCCCCGCGATGCAAAAGGTTATGCGCGACCAGAACCTGACGCTTAAGGATTTTGGACTCATCGAGATGAACGAGGCGTTTGCGGGCCAGTGCATAGGCTGCATGCGGCTTCTCGGCTACGATGACGATGACATGGCGAAAACGAACGTCAACGGCGGGGCGATAGCGCTCGGCCATCCCGTCGGCAACAGTGGCGCGCGGATAGTCGTTACGCTTTTGCACGAGATGATTAAGCGGAACGAAAAGCTCGGCGCGGCCACGCTCTGCGTCGCCGGAGGTCTCGGAATGGCGGCGGTTATAGAGCTGTGCTGAAACGCGTAAGACTATAATCAAAACTTGAAAGGAAAATACATATTATGACCACCATGTCGAACAAACCCGTTATAATTTCCGTCGCGCTTACCGGCGCGGGGACCCAGAAAGCCCAGAACCCCGCGGTTCCGCTGACCGCGGCGGAGATAGCTGAGGACATCGTAGCCTGCGCGAGAGCCGGCGCTTCCGTCGCGCATATCCATGTCCGCGACGACGAGGGCAAAAAGACCATGGCCCTTGAAAAGTTCAGGGACGCAGTGGAGCTCACGCGCAAGCGCTGCAAGGAAGAGAATATAGACATACTTTTGAATCTCACGACTTCAGGCGGCTCCTATGTCGACGACGAGCGCCTTCAGCATCTCTACGCTCTTCGTCCCGAGATGTGCTCGTTCGACGCCGGAACGCTCAACTGGAGCAACAGCTTTGTTTTTGAAAACCACCCAAGATTTCTCGAAAAGCTCTGCAAGGCCGTAAACGAGCTCGACATCAAGCCCGAGGTTGAGGTTTTTGACGGCGGCTTTATCGGCAACACGGAATACTATGTCAAAAAGGGTATGCTCAAAGCTCCAATACATTATCAGTTCGTGATGGGCGTTTCCGGCGGCCTCGATGGCAGCGTCCGAAACCTCAGCTTCCTTCACGACATGCTTCCCGAGGGCTCGACCTGGAGCGTCACCGGAATCGGAAAGACGCATCTTCCGATGCTGTTTGCGGCTATGGCCATGGGCGCGGACGGTGTCAGAGTGGGGCTCGAGGACAACATCATGTACAGCAAGGGCGTTCTCGCGACGAACCCGCAGCTTGTAGAGCGTGCGGCGAAATTGTGCGCCGTAGCCGGGCGCGAAGTCGCGACCGCGGCTCAGGCCCGCGAGATACTCGGCATAGACCGCTGAATTTAGTATCACCCCTCTTTCGAAAGATTTGTAAAACGGCTGAAGCCGCCGCGCATAGCGCGGCGGCTTCAGCCGTATGTTGCAATTTGCGCTCAAAACGGGTATTATATCGGTACCATATTAAAGGAGAGGACGGAACGATGGGAGAATTCAGACTTGTAAGTCCTTACGACGCCAAGGGCGATCAGCCTGAGGCCATTGAAAAGCTCATACAAGGCGTCGGGCTCGGCCTCTCGGAGCAGACGCTGCTCGGCGTCACCGGCAGCGGCAAGACCTTCACGATGGCCAAGGTTATCGAAAAGCTTCAGCGGCCGACGCTTGTCCTGGCTCATAACAAAACTCTCGCGGCGCAGCTTTGCGCCGAGTTCAAGGAATTTTTCCCCGACAACGCCGTGGAATATTTCGTGTCGTATTACGACTATTACCAGCCCGAGGCGTATATTCCGCATACCGACACATATATCGCCAAGGACGCGTCCACGAACGACGAGATAGACCGGCTCAGAAACTCTGCCACGTCGTCGCTGTTTGAGCGGCGGGATGTTATCGTCGTCGCGTCAGTCTCATGCATATACGGCCTTGGCGACCCCGTGGACTACGCCAACATGGTCGTATCTCTTCGCGAGGGGAACGAATTTCCGCGCGAGGAGCTGCTGCGCCGCCTGACCGAGATAAAGTACGAGCGCAACGACGTCGCGTTCGAGCGCAATATGTTCAGGGTCCGCGGCGACACGCTTGACATCTACCCCGCCTACGCCAGCGACTGGGCGGTGCGCGTTGAATACTTCGGCGACGAGATAGACAGAATATGCGAGATACGCCCGCTGACGGGCGAGATCCTCAGCCGCCGCAGCCATGTAAACATCTACCCGGCGTCGCTCTACGTCACGACACCGGAAAAGCTCAAGCGCGCCATATCCGAGATAAATATAGAGCTCGGCGAACAGCTCAGGGTGTTCGAGGAGCAGGGCAAGCTTGTCGAAGCCCAGCGGCTGAAGCAGCGCACGCTTTACGACATGGAGATGATGCAGGAGATAGGCCACTGCAGCGGCATAGAGAATTACAGCCGCATAATCTCGGGAAGGCCGAAGGGCAGCGCGCCGATGACGCTGATGGATTTCATGCCGAAGGATTTTATGATGTTCATCGACGAATCGCATGTGACGATACCGCAGGTCCGCGCCATGTACGCGGGCGACCGCGCCCGCAAGGAGAGCCTGATAAATTATGGATTCCGCCTTCCCTGTGCTTTCGACAACAGGCCGCTAACGTTCGACGAATTTGAAAAGCATATAAATCAGGTGGTGTATGTAAGCGCCACGCCCGCGGAGTACGAGCGTTCGCGCTCGGGACAGATAGTCGAGCAGGTCATACGCCCGACGGGACTGCTCGATCCGAAGATAGATGTGCGGCCGGTCGCGGGCCAGATAGACGACCTCATCGGCGAAATAAACGCGCGCGCGAAGATAAACGAGCGCGTGCTTGTGACGACGCTAACGAAGAAGATGGCCGAAGACCTTACCGAGTATCTGCGCGGCGTCGGCATACGCGTGCGCTATATGCACTCCGGCGTCAATACCATAGAGCGCATGGAGATAGTGCGCGACCTGCGCCTAGGCGAGTTCGACGTGCTTGTCGGCATCAACCTTCTGCGCGAGGGACTGGATATGCCGGAGGTCTCGCTCGTGGCGATACTCGACGCGGATAAGGAAGGCTTCCTTCGCAGCGAGACGTCTCTGATACAGACCATAGGCCGCGCGGCGCGAAATGCCGACGGCAAGGTTATAATGTACGCCGATACGACAACACCGTCGATGAAGGCGGCGATAGATGAAACCAACCGCCGCCGCGATATACAGGACAAGTTCAACAAGGCCCACGGCATAGTGCCGAAGACCATAGTCAAGCCTGTCCACGATATACTCGAGATAACCGAGAGCGAGGACAAAAAGTCCGGCGGGCGCAGAAAAAAGCTGAACGACAGCGAACGCCGCGCGGAGATTGCGAAGCTCGAAAAGGAGATGCGCGAGGCGAGCAAAATGCTCGAGTTCGAGTACGCCGCGATACTTCGCGACCGCATAATAGAGCTTCGGGGAGAGAACAAGCAATGAAGCGGATAACGAGATTCCGCCTGTATTTCGCATGGGATTTCGACAGGGAGGAGAAATGGATAAACCGCTTGTCGGAGAAGGGCTGGCAGCTCGAGAGCGTCGGCCCAGGCCGGTATACGTTTGTCTCTGGAGTTCCGCGCGAGTATATTTACAGGCTTGAGCTGATGAAAAAGACCGGCCGTGACGAAAGCCAGAAGCAGTATCTGCGTCGGCTCGAGGCTGGCGGTGCCGTTAAGGTGGCCGAGGGAGGACAGTGGGCGTACTACCGCAAATCCCAGCGCGACGGGGATTTTGCGATTTACAAGAGCGAGGAATCGAAGCTGCGCTATGTCAGGGGCGTCGCGCGATTATATGCTTTTGTGGGCATAGCGGTATATGCCGCCTTTGCGCTTGAAATGCTTTTGCACAAGGGATGCACGGGCGCGGGCGACATTGTGTCTATGGCGATAACGGCTCTCGCCGCGCTCATCTATACCGTTGGCCTGACCCGCCTGACGGCGGCCATACGACGGCTCGAACGCAAGCTTGGAAAATAAGGATAAAAACAAAAATACCCGACGGAGATTTTTCTCCGTCGGGTATTTTCATATTTGCTATTTTGCCAAAATCATTTCGGCATATCTTACCGCGCCCATGGCGTCATTTGAATAAAAGTCCGCGCCTATTTGCTTTGAGTAGGATTCGTTGAGTACCGCTCCGCCGACCATTACCCGGCATTCCGGGCAGTCGCGACGCAGCAGCGCTATCGCATCCGCCATATTGGAAACCGTGGTCGTCATCAGCGCCGACAGCCCGACGAGCCTCGCGCCGTCACGCTTTACCGCATCGCGTATCGCTTCGGCAGAAACGTCCTTGCCGAGGTCGATAACGGAGAACCCATAATTTTCCAGCAAAACCTTGAGAATATTTTTTCCGATGTCATGCACGTCGCCCTTCACCGTGGCGAGGACTACTCGCCCCTTGCTCTCTCGTCCGCCCTCAGCGCCGAGCCGCGATTTTATAACATCGAACGCGGCCTTGGCCGCGTCGGCGCTCATAAGGAGCTGCGGAAGGAAAAGAGTTCCGTTTTCAAAACCCGCGCCGACCTCGTCGAGCGCCGGGATAACGTCCCGGTCGATGAGCGTCATCGGCTCTTCGGTTTCAAGCGCGGCTTCGGCAAGCCGCGCCGCATCCGACAAAAGTCCGCGTCTTACGGCGCCGCGCAGCGTCAGTGACGAGTTTTCCTTTGGCTTTTCCGGCGCATCTTTCGCGCCGTCGGCGCAGGAGGCGATGTAGCCGGCGCAGCCGGCATCTTTTCCGGAAAGCGCGAGATACGCGCGGTAAGCGTCCATCATCGCGTCGCTCATGGGGTTGATTATCCCCGCGCTTAGCCCGCGCCCGAGAGCGAGAATGAAGAAAGCGGAGTTGAGCTTTTCGCGGCAGGGGAGGCCGAACGATATGTTAGAAACTCCGAGCACGGTGCTGCAGCCCATTTTGTTTTTTATATAGTCCGTCGTATCGAGGGCGATGTTGGCGTTGTCCGCGCCGGTGCTGACCGTCATTGTCAGCGCGTCGAAAACAAGGTCGCTTTCTCCAAGGCCAAAATCCTTAGCGCGCGCGAGTATCTTTTCCGCAATGGCTATGCGTCCCGCCGCAGTTTCAGATATGCCGTCCTCATCAAGCGTTAGCGCGACCACGGCCGCCCCGTATTTTTTTGCCAGCGGGAACACGGCGTTCATCGTTTCCTCCTTGCCGTTGACGGAGTTTATCAACGCCTTGCCGTTATATATGCGCAGCGCACGTTCCATCGCCTTTGCGTCGGAGGTGTCTATCTGGAGCGGCGTGTCGCACACGGACTGTATCGCGAATATCGCGCTTTCCATGGTTTTCGTTTCGTCAAGCTCCGGAAGACCGACGTTGACGTCGAGTATATGCGCCCCCGCATCCGTCTGGGAAAGTGCTTCGCGGCAGAGAAAATCCATATCGTTTTCTCGCAGCGCCTGTTTCACGGCCTTTTTGCCCGTCGGATTGATGCGCTCGCCGATAATGAGCGGCGATGCGCCGAAAGCGACCGTGTGGGTGTACGACGAGACGAGCGTTCGGCGTTTTATGACATGCGGGGTCACTTCCATATTTTTACATTTATCGGCAATCGCCCTTATGTGCTCAGGCGTCGTGCCGCAGCAGCCTCCGACCATTCCGACGCCCATTGCCGCAAATTTTTCGGTGTAAAGCGCAAACTCCTCCGCGCCGACTGGATAGCGTGTCGTGCCGTTTTCTACTATCGGAAGCCCGGCGTTCGGCATCACCGCGACCGGAACCGTGCTCGCAGACATGAATTTCGGGATAAGAGCGAGCATGGCGTCGGGACCGAGTCCGCAATTCATGCCGACGAGATCTGCTCCGAGCCCGCCGAGCACGGCGCATGTGGTCTCAATGTCGGCGCCGGTAAGCAGTTTGCCGTCAGCGCCGAAAGTCAGCGTGACGTAAACGGGAAGAGTACAGTTTTCCTTTGCGGCGAGCAGAGCCGCTCTTGCCTCGTATATGTCGCTCATCGTGGCAATCATCACGAGGTCGGAACCGTCTCGCCCGGCAATTATCTGCTCGGCAAAAGCGTCGTACGCCTCGTCGAAAGACAGATCGCCGTAGGGCCGGAGCAGCTTTCCTGTCGGCCCGACGTCGAACCCGACATACGCTTCACGTCCCGATTTGTCGACGGCGGCGCGTGCAAGCTCAACGCCGCGCCTTGTGGCGTCGACTGCGGGAAACGCCGCTCCGGCGCATTTCACGCGGTTTGCGCCGAAGGTGACGGCGGTTATTATGTCGGCTCCGGCGTCGAGATAGGAATTGTGAAGCTTCGTTATCTCATCGGGATGGGAAAACACCCAGCTCTCGGGCGTCTCGCCCGCGCCGAGCCCCGCGGCGAGCAGCATCGTTCCGACAGCTCCGTCGCGCACAAGCACGGTCTTTCCGATTTTTTCCAGTAAAGCGGTTTTCATTGCGATTCCCTCCGGAATGGGCAGTCGGTATTTTTGCAGTCGAGGCATTTTGAAAAGCTGTGCGCGGGAGAATCGGTTATCCCGATAAAGGCGGTCACGGATTTCGACGGCGCCATCATCAGCGTTTCGGTTAGCGTCACGCCGATGCGCCGCGTCACGTCGAGCAGGGCGAAGAAATTGCTCTGATATTTTATATCGAGGTCGCCGTATCCCGGCGAAAAGCGCGGAGTAATGTGAAGCCCCTCTTCAGAATACTTCCTCTCGAGCGCCTTGCACTCGTCGTCGCAGAAACGCTCCACCATAGCGGCTCCGGCAGCCTGCGCCGCCGCGCCCATTGCGGCCGAGCGCACGGAAAACGCGCGCGCCATGACGTCGGCCTTCGCGCCGAGCGTCGCCGCGAAAAGCACGACGCGGGCGCAGCCCGCCAAATGTTTCGCAAGGCTGCGGCTTTCAAAGCTCATGCCGCCGACGCTTACGCGCCCGTCCGAAACATCGCACGGGAATTCGCGCATAACGAAGCGCGGCTCTATGCCTTTTTCGTACTCGGCGATAACGGAGCGCAGCAGTGAAAGCGCCTCTTCGCCGCCCTCGCCTCCACAAAGACCGAAATAGCGGAGCGCTTCCTTTTCTGGAATTTTCATCATCTTTCGATTATCTCCGAGAGGTTATCCATTATACCCCCGGCTATCTCCGGGCGGTTCATTGAATAGATGTGTATGTGGTTCACACCGTTCGCGACGAGATCTATTATCTGCTCGGTCGCGTAGGCGATTCCGGCCTGCCGCATTGCGTCGGGGTTTCCGCCGAAGCGGTCGACAATGGCGATGAAGCGCGCGGGAAGCTTTGTGGCGGAGAGCGCACAGATTCGTTTTATCTGCGCTCCGTTCGTCACGGGCATGATTCCGGCGACGACCGGGACGCGTATTCCCGCTTTGAGCAGCTTGTACAAATAGTTGTACATGACGTTGTTGTCAAAAAACATCTGTGTTGTAAGAAAGCTGCATCCGGCATCCACCTTGTATTTAAGGTTTTCTATGTCGTCGGCCACGGCCGCGGACTCGGGATGCCCCTCGGGATAGCATGCTCCGCCGATGCAGAAATCTCCGGAGGCCGATATCTCGCGCATGAGCTCGCTGGCGTGGCGGTACTGATTCGGCAGCGGGAAGGGCGCGTCCTGCGGAATGTCTCCGCGCAGGGCGAGGATATTTTCTATCTTTCTTTCGCGGAGCTGGTCGAGCACGCTTTCCACCTGCTCGCGCGTTGAGGAGGCGCAGGTCAGATGCGCCAGCACCGGAACGCCGTTGACGTTTTGTATCTCATTTGCCATATCGACGGTCATCGGGCTTGTGCCGCCGCCCGCGCCGTAGGTTATGCTCATATATGCAGGGCGCAGCTCCGCCATACGGCGCACGACGTCGTGCGCGCCGACGAGGCCGGAGCCTTCCTTTGGCGGAAACAGCTCGCAGGATATCGTCATGCGGTCAGTGTTAAGTATTTCTGATAGCTTCATGGCTCACGCCTCCGTACTTTCGCAGATTAGCGGGATACAGTATATATTTAATAGGATACAGTATAGACGAAAAGCCGTTCTTTTGCAAGAAAAGATAATATTTTGGCAAAATCCGATGCGCGTATAATGCAGAACAATTTTACACAGATTTAACAATACCGCGGTTACGGATTTTACAGACGGATTTTACAATGTAACTGTAACCGAGAGGTGAAAGGAGTTAATTTGAAAAATGAAAAATACTAAAAAAATTCTCTGCGCCGCAATGTCCGGCGCGATGCTCATCGGGCTTCTGGCCGGCTGCGGCAGCAGCGGCAGCAGCGGCAGCACTTCAGGAACGACTTCAGGAACTGCTTCGGGCACGACCGGCGCTATAAGCGTAGTATCCCGCGAGGACGGCTCCGGCACGCGCGGTGCGTTCATCGAACTGTTCGGTGTCGAGCAGAAGGACTCGAGCGGCAACAAGGTGGACAACACCATTGATACCGCCGAAATCACAAACTCCACCGCCGTCATGCTCACAACCGTCGCCGGCAACGACGCGGCCATCGGATACATCTCCCTCGGATCGCTTGACGACAGCGTCAAGGCGCTGAAGATAGACGGCGCCGAGGCCACGGTCGACAACATCAAGAGCGGCGAATACAAAATTGCGCGCCCCTTCAATATTGTGACCAAGGGCGACGTCAGCGATGTCGCGCAGGACTTTATCAACTTTATTCTCAGCGACGATGGACAGAAGGTCATCGAGGACAACGGCTATATCAGCCAGAGCAGCACTGGCGCTTACAGCGCAAACGGCGCGTCCGGCAAGATAACGGTCGCGGGTTCCTCTTCCGTCTCTCCCGTGATGGAGAAGCTTGGCGAGGCATACGAAGCCGCCAATAAGAACGCGCAGGTCGAGATACAGACGAGCGACTCGACGACAGGCGTTACCTCGACGTCAGAGGGCCTGTGCGACATCGGAATGGCTTCGCGCGCCCTTAAGGACAGCGAGACTGCCGCGGGAGTCAGCGCCACGGTCATCGCCATGGACGGCATCGCGGTCATCGTGAACAAGAACAACACGATAGACGGACTGACGAACGAGCAGGTCTGCGACATCTACACCGGCAAGACGACCGATTGGAGCGAGATACAGTAAAGCGAAACATCAGAGTAAATATAAGCGGAGAGCGCCCGGGGCAGGAGTCCCGGGCTCGTTCCGCGAGCAAGGCAAAAGGTTTGAAAGAAGTTCAAACCTCATTTGATTCAAGGTGGTTTTGCACGCTGTTTTCGCGCCGGCAGCAAAACGTTCACACTATGACCATCCTTTTTTGAGGTCGTTTTGTGACTTGAACAAAATGAAAGGAATGGGCAACAGCTATGAACGCATTCAAGGAAAACGCCATGCACGCCATATTTATGGTGGCGGCGTGCGTATCGATATTCGCGGTGGCCGTTATCTGCATCTTCCTTTTCAAAAGCGGCATACCGGCGATAGTGGAGATAGGTCCACTCAAATTCCTTTTCGGCACGGTCTGGAAGCCGAACAGCGACCTCTACGGCATATTCCCGATGATAGTCGGAAGCATATACGTCACGGCCGGAGCCATGGTGTTCGGAGTTCCGCTTGGGATACTTACGGCCGTGTTCATGGCTCGCTTTTGCCCGAAGGGAATATATAAGATTGCGAAGCCCGCGGTTGATCTCCTGGCAGGCATACCGTCGATAGTCTATGGATTTTTCGGACTGATGGCCATAGTTCCGCTTATGCAGACACTGTTCGGAGGCAGCGGAAAGAGCATATTGACCGCGTCGATACTGCTTGGCATAATGATACTTCCCACTATAATCGGCGTGGCCGAATCGTCGCTTCGCGCCGTACCGGAGGCATATTTCGAGGGCTCGCTGGCTCTCGGCGCGACGAAAGAGAGAAGCGTTTTCTTCTCCGTGCTTCCGGCCGCCAAGTCGGGAGTGCTGGCAGGCGTCGTGCTCGGCATGGGCCGCGCGATAGGCGAGACGATGGCCATAATCATGGTCGCCGGAAACCAGACCGCGATGCCGGCGGGAATACTTTCGGGAGTCCGCACGATGACGGCTAATATTGTCATTGAGATGGGCTACGCGACCGACCTTCACCGCGAGGCGCTGTTTGCCACCGGCGTTGTGCTGTTTGTGTTCATAATGCTTATAAACCTTTCATTTTCATGCATTAAGAGGAAGGGGGAGAGCAAATGAGCAGGACAAAAACAAAAACAAAAGCGCACCTTGGTTCGCTTGTAATACGCATCGTGGTATTTGCGTCGGCCGCGGTCACGGTGTTTGTTCTCGCTTCGCTCGTTATATATATACTCATAAAGGGCGTGCCGAACCTTACACCGTCGCTGTTTGCGCTGAAGTACACGTCGGATAACTGCTCGATGCTTCCCGCGATAATAAACACGGTGACGGTCACGCTCATAGCTCTCGCGCTGTCGGTGCCGCTGGGCGTTTTTTCGGCCATCTACCTTGCCGAATACGCAAAGCGCGGCAGCAGGCTCGTAAAGCTCGTACGCCTTACGACCGAGACGCTTGCGGGCATACCGTCGATAGTCTACGGACTGTTCGGCTATCTTGTTTTCAATATAACGCTTGGCTTCGGCTACTCGCTGCTTTCCGGAACGCTGACGCTTACGATAATGGTTCTTCCGACCATCCTGCGCACGACGGAGGAAGCTCTGCTCGCGGTGCCGGATATGTTCCGCGAGGGA
Organism: Oscillospiraceae bacterium; assembly: GCA_034926415.1. Classification (GTDB taxonomy): domain Bacteria; phylum Bacillota; class Clostridia; order Oscillospirales; family Oscillospiraceae; genus JAYFRC01. The sequence goes on along the minus strand of JAYFRC010000034.1, from coordinate 34,436 downwards.
AGCTTCGGCCTCGGCGCGGGAAGACTCCGCACGGTATTCAAAATAGTCGTGCCCTCGGCGATGCCGGGCATAGCGGCTGGCGTGATACTGGCCATAGGCAGAATAGTCGGCGAGACCGCCGCGCTCATATTCACCTCCGGTACGGTAACGGGCGTCGCGGGACTCACATCCTCCGGCCGCACGCTCGCGGTGCATATGTATGCGCTGTGGAACGAGGGACTGCACATGGAGGCGGCCTATGCCACGGGCGTCGTACTGCTGATTTTGGTGGTGTTAATAAATGCGGCTTCCGCGCAGGTCGCAAAACGCGTCGCGTCGCGGTAAGAAGGACGAGATAATATGAATAAATTTGAGATAGAAAAACTAAATCTGTGGTACACGGACTTCCACGCGCTCAAGGACGTAGACCTTTCGATACCGGTAAACGAAATAACCGCATTCATAGGCCCTTCCGGCTGCGGCAAGAGCACGCTGCTCAAAACGCTTGACCGCATGAACGACATCGTGGAGGGCTGCCGCATCGAAGGCGGCGTGCGTCTCGACGGCGAGGACATATACGGCAATATGGACGTCAACGTCCTCCGCCGCCGCGTCGGCATGGTATTTCAAAAGGCCAATCCGTTCCCCATGAGCATATACGACAACATCGCCTACGGCCCGCGCACGCACGGCGTGCGCTCGCGCGTAAAATTGGATGAGACGGTGGAAAAATCGCTCCGCGCGGCGGCCATATGGGACGAGGTAAAGGACAGACTCAAAAAAAACGCGCTCGGACTGTCCGGCGGACAGCAGCAGAGGCTTTGCATAGCGCGCGCGCTGGCAGTTGGCCCGGAGGTCCTGCTTATGGACGAATCCACGTCGGCGCTCGACCCGATATCTACGGCGAAGATAGAAGACCTTGTCACGGAACTTAAAAAAGATTACACTATTGTTATGGTCACCCACAACATGCAGCAGGCTGCGCGCATTTCGGATAAGACGGCATTTTTCCTGCTTGGCGAAATGGTCGAATTCGGGAAGACGGTGGACCTGTTCTCAACGCCGAGGGACAAACGGACTGAAGACTATATAACAGGAAGGTTTGGATGACGCCATGAGGACTAAATTTGAAGAACAGCTTGTAAGGCTCAACAACGAGCTCATCACGATGGGCGCGATGTGCGAGGAAGCGATAGCCTCGGCCGCAAAGGCGCTGAGCGAAAACAATCAGGAGCTCTGCGAAAAAGCTTACGCGGCGGAGCGGGAGATAGACCAGAAGGAAACGGATATAAGCGACCTGTGCATGAAGCTGCTGCTTCGCCAACAGCCGGTCGCTCGGGATCTGCGCACGGTTTCGTCGGCGCTGAAGATGATTTCCGACATGGAGCGCATCGGCGACCAGGCGGCGGATATAGCCGACATAGCGAAGATAGTCGGCGCCGGAGTCGTGCGGGACAGAGTCCCGATACGTGCCATGGCCGAGGCCGCGTGCCGCATGGTAGCGGACAGCGTGGATTCGTTCGTCAAAAAGGACTTGGCTCTCGCCCGCGAGGTCATGGCCGAGGACGACGGCGTCGACGCTCTTTTCGACGAGGTGAAGACGGCGCTTATCGCTCTGATAGCCGAGAACCCCGGCGACGGCGAGGAATTTCTTGATATGCTGATGATAGCGAAGTATCTCGAGCGCATCGGCGACCACGCCGTCAATATCGCGGAGTGGGTGGAGTACTCGATAACTGGAACAAACGCAAAGCACCGCCACGGAGAGATAGACATCTGAAAGGGAAAGGAGGCGCGATATGATTTACGTTCTTGAAGACGACGCCAATATAAGGGAGTTCGTAGTTTACGCGCTTACCTCGGCGTGCATGGATGCCGAGGGCTTTGAAACCCCCGCGGAATTCTGGATACGCATGAAAGCCGGCGCGCCCGACCTGCTCGTACTGGATTTGATGCTTCCCGGAGAGGACGGGATAAGCGTGCTCAAACGCCTTCGCGCTTCGCCCGAAACGGGTTTTCTCCCCGTCATATTGCTTACCGCAAAGGACACGGAATTCGACAAGGTAACGGGTCTTGACTGCGGAGCCGACGATTATGTGACAAAGCCGTTCAGCATGATGGAGCTGATGTCGCGCATACGCGCGCTTCTCCGCCGCACGGAGAGCGGGGAGGACACGCTCACTTTCGGAAAGCTGACGATTTATCCCCCGCGCCACCGCGTGGAAGCGGACGGAAAGATAGTTGCGCTGACGCTGAAGGAATACGAACTTCTCAAATTCCTGCTTGAAAACCGCGGAGGCGTGTTTACCCGCGACCAGCTGCTAAGCGGCGTCTGGGGTTATTCCTTTGACGGCGAGAGCCGCACGGTCGACGTGCATGTCAGGACTCTGCGGCAAAAGCTCGGTGAATGCGGCGATTATATCGAGACTGTCCGCGGCGTAGGATACAGGATGAGGGAGGACGCGCCATGACGGGAAGGATATTCCGGGCTTCGGCGGCCGTCGCGATGACGGCGATAGTCCTGTGCTTCATATTTTTCGTCGGAGTACTGTATCAACACTTTGAGACTCAAAACGAGAACCAGCTCGCGGACCAGGCGGCTTACGTAGCCCGCGGCGTCGAGATGGATGGACAGACTTATCTCGACGGCCTCAACGCCGGAACAAGCCGCATAACCTGGGTAGCCGCGGACGGCACCGTGCTTTACGACAGCAGGGTGGACGCCTCGACGCTTGAAAATCACGCCAGCCGCCCTGAGATAAAGCAGGCGCTGACGAACGATACTGGAACGAGCGTAAGATACTCAAGCACGCTCTCCGAGCGCACGATAAACTACGCCATGCGCCTGAGCGACGGAACGGTGCTCCGCGTGTCGGACACGCGGGCGTCGGTGCTGGCGCTTCTGGTGGGCATGCTCCCGCCGCTGGCCGGAGTGACGCTTATAGCGCTGACGCTGTCTCTGTTTATGGCCTACGGCGCGTCGAAGCGCATTGTCAAGCCGCTCGGCGAGCTCGACCTCGACCATCCTGAAAATGCCGAGGCCTACGATGAGCTGACGCCGTTTCTTGAGCGCATAGTAGCCCAGAACAGAAAGATAGAGGAACAGATGTCTCAGCTCCGCCGTCAGAGAGAGGAGTTCGAGACGATAACGGATAACATGGAGGAGGGCTTCATCGTCGTCGATAAAAACGAGACGGTGCTTTCCCATAATAAAAGCGCCCTGCGTCTTCTCGGCGCCCCGCGCGGCTCAAGAGCCGACGGAAGCGAGGCGCTGACGCTCAACCGCAGCGAGGCGTTCCGCACTGCGGTCGAGGATGCGCTGAAGGGAAAGAGTACGCAGCGCATGATGAAGAGCAACGGCAGATTCTGCCAGGTTTTTGCCGCTCCGGCCATGAGCGAAAACGTCGTCAAGGGCGCTATAATCGTGCTGATGGACGTCACCGAAAAGGAGCAGCGCGAGCAGCTCCGCCGCGAGTTTGCGGCCAACGTGTCGCACGAGCTCAAGACTCCGCTGACAGCCATCTCCGGAATAGCCGAAATAATGAAGGACGGCATGGTAAAGCCAGGTGACGTGGCGCACTTTTCCGGAAATATATACGACGAGGCGCAGCGCCTCATAGCTCTTGTCGAAGATATAATACGCCTGAGCCGGCTCGACGACGGCGATGCGGGCATGGAGAAGAGCGACGTCGATATGCTCGCCGCGGCCAGGGCCTCATGCGAGAGCCTTTCCCACGCGGCCGGTGCGCGCGGCATCGCTATGACCGTCGGCGGCAGCGGGGGATGTGTGTACGGGGTGCGACCGGTGCTTGAGGAAATGGTGTTCAACCTCTGCGACAACGCCGTCAAGTATAACGTGGACGGCGGAAAGGTCAACGTGAGCGTCGACACGTCGGGAGGACATACGGTGCTCCGCGTGAGCGACACCGGAATAGGAATCCCGAAGGAAGCCCAGGAGCGCGTGTTTGAGAGGTTCTACCGCGTGGATAAGAGCCATTCAAAGGCGATAGGCGGAACAGGGCTGGGGCTTTCGATAGTCAAGCACGGCGCGGAGCTTCACGGCGCTGAAGTGACGCTTGAAAGCGCGCCTGGAAAGGGCACGAGCGTCACGGTTAGATTCTGACGCATTTTCAAGAACGCAGCGGGGCTGCCGCGCTTTCAATACGCGGCAGCCCTACATTTAACGGATTCTTTATAATAATTTCTATAAAAATTTTTCATATTGTGTTATACTGAACCCTGTCTTATTACTTGCTTTTTCAGAGAACAAAGGAGAAGGACATGATAATTACCGCGATACAGGGGTTCTGCATGGCGCTGGCTGACAGCGTCCCCGGCGTTTCCGGCGGGACCATAGCCTTTATAATGGGCTTTTACGACAAATTTATCGGCTCCATCGAGGGCCTGTTTTTCGGAAAGATTGACAGAAAGATACGCAGCGTAAAATTCCTTGTTAACCTCGGCGTCGGCTGGGTCATCGGCATGCTCATATCGGTGACGATACTGGCTGGGGTCTTCAGCACGCATATCTACGACGTGAGCTCGCTGTTTCTCGGCTTTATAATAGGCGCGCTGCCCGTTATATACATCGAGGAGAAAGATGTAATAAAAGGGAAGTACAGGAATATCCCGTTTCTCATCGCGGGCGTGGCGCTCGTTGCCGCACTGTCGTACTTTAACCCAACGTCCGGGACGGGGATGGATATAACCCGCCTGACCGTGCCGCTGGCCGCGTATATTTTCGTCTCCGGCATGGCGGCCATCTCCGCAATGTTCCTGCCCGGAATCTCCGGCTCGACCATACTGCTCATTCTCGGACTGTATCTTCCGGTCATTACCGGAGTTCATCAGCTTACCGGCGGCGACGCGTCCTCCGCCCCCGCGCTTATCCTGTTCGTTTTCGGCGCCGTGGTCGGAGCCGTAACGGTTGTGCGCGTCATAAAGCGTTGCCTTGAAAAATACCGCTCGGCGACCGTATACGCCATCCTCGGCCTGATGATAGGCTCGCTGTACGCGGTTACCGTTGGTCCTGAATCGCTCAGTCCCGCACAGCCCGCTATGACGTGGAATACGTTTTCTTTGCTCTTCTTCATCATTGGCGTCGCTATAATAGCAATGTTTCAGTGGCTCAAGTCAAAAAAATAAAAATGACGCGCTGCGTTTTTTGCAGCGCGTCGTTTTTTGTTTTTATAATCCGAAGGACTTTTTGTATATCATGGCTATTTCGCAGGCCGTGGGGCGGACGGCGCAGTTGGCGATGTTTTTGGCATGGGCGGATATGTCGGTGAATTTTTCGACCTCGTCGGCCGTAAGCGGCTCCTTCTCGCCGAGCAGATCGTCGAGCGCGCGGCGGAAATCGTCTATGGACGACATCTTAGCCGCCGCGAGTATAAGAGAGACGAGATCCGGGCGCTCCTGCGCCACTACGCAAAGGTAGGCGGCAAGCAGCAGACCGTTTGCGCGCCCGTGGTCGATGTGCTTGAAATATGTAAGCGAATAGCCCATGGAGTGTACGGCGGTAGTTCCCGTCTGGGCTATAACCATGCCGCCAAGCATTGAGGTATAGAGCAGCTTTTCTCGCGACTCATAGTCGAGCCATCCGCGCAGCGAGCCGAACAGCGGGACTATCGTGCCTATGGCTTCGGCGGCGAGAATGCGTGTGAGCGCGTTTGCGCGCACGGACAGGCAGCTTTCGACCGAGTGCGACAGAGAGTCTATGACTGTGTTTATCATCGTACGTCCAGGAAGCTTCTCAAGATACTTCCCGTCGAGCAGCGCGAGGTCGGGAAACAGCAATGGAGAGGACATAGAGGTTTTGGACTGCGCTGCGTCGTTTGTCAGAACCGAATACTGCGTGACCTCGCTTCCGGTACCAGCAGTGGTAGGGATGCAGCACAGAGGAATGCGCTTTTTGTACGCGCAGGAGAACAGCTCATTGCGAGGGATATCGTCCGCGGCCAGCAGGGCTATCGCTTTGGAGGCGTCCATAGGCGAACCGCCGCCTATACCGATGACGAAGTCCGCTCCGGCATCCCGTGCGGCGTTCGCGCCGGCGTAGACGCTGTCTATCGTCGGGTTGCTGGCTATTGCGTTGAACACCGCAAAGTCCTGGCCGTTTGCGGAGAGGGTTGAGGTAACGTCGCAAAGAGCGCCGCACGCTTCGGCGCTGTGCGCACCCGTGACTATAAGCGCCCTCCCGCCGAGCTTTTTAAGTTCGGCGGCTCGCGCCTTGACGCAGTTCCTGCCGAAATAAGCGTCGGTCGGGAGGCAGAAATGAAGCTCCATGAAAACACTCTCCTTCTGTATGAATATTCAGTTGGTTATCCATTATACAACGGGAAAGCGTTTGTGGCAACAGATGCAGGAGCCGTAACAACGATTTTCGTTTCTGAGCGGGCTGTTAAATCCTTTCATATTGCGCAGTATAAACGGCCTGCAATATATGTGTAAATATAAAAATATATGCCTTTGACGCGATAAAAGGTCGGTAAAAAATAAAAAGAGCAGGCTTTCTGAAAAAGCCTGCTCTTCTTGTTTTCAAAATTTTTATGCCGTCTGACGGCACTCGCCGAGTCAGCTCCGCCTTCCTACAGGGAGCGCGTCGCGCTCACGGATTTCGGAGGAAGAGAAATGGCGGATGGGCTTCCAGTCGACCTTGACGAAAAGCGCTATGATGGCGATGGGGACGTAGGTCGCGAGGAAAACGGGGAATGTGGGCAACAGGGCTATCTTATGTATGCCCTCTGCCGGTATTCGATTCCACTCGGAGATGACGGTCATTAGCCCCATAAGGACGACGCCGACATAGCCGAATAAAAGACTGGTTATAATGAATGATATTGTGTCGGCGGCAATAAGGCGCGCGGTGATGGCCGCCATGGAATACGCGGCGCTCATCGCGGGGGTAAGCAGACACGCGCCGAGTACTAAGAAATTAACTCCCATTATCATCACGCTGAACAGCATGAGCGGCGCGACGGTCATGAATATATCATAGCAGGTCATCCGTACTCCGCGGTTTATGAACATTCCGCGCACAAGCTTGCCGAGGTAGCGGGTGTCTATCTGGTAAAAGCCCTTAGCCCAGCGCATTCTCTGCGCCCAGGACTGTGAGAAAGTCTGCGGCTGCTCGTCGTATACTATCGCGCCGTTGCAGTAGCCTATCTTGCAGCCGTTTACGGCGCAGTTGACGGAGAACTGTATATCCTCGGTGAGCAGATGGAAGGGCCAGCCGTTGTTTTCTTCTATTATGCGCGAGGAGACCATGAATCCGGTGCCTGATACGGCGCAGCCGTTGTTGAGCGCCATGCGCGCGGCGTTGATATAGCGCGCTTCGTAAAGGAACCAGAGCGAGTAGCCGTAAGTTATCCAGTTTGACGCGAAATTCTTGGAATTGCGGTAGCAGGTGATGACGTCGTAGCCCTTGGAATAGGTCCTGTTCATCTCGGAGACAAAATTGCGGTCAACAATATTGTCCGCGTCGAAGACAAAGTACCCGTCGTATGCGCGGTAGCCGCATTCGGCTTTAATCTTTTTGAGCAGATAATCGAGCGCGTAGCCCTTGCCGACCTTTTCGGAGTTGTAGCGTATAAACACGCGTGCTCCGGCGCGCTCGGCGGCTGATGCGGTGTCGTCCGTGCAGTTGTCGGCGAGAACGTAGATGTCGAGGAGCTCTGAGGGATAGTTTTGATTTTTAAGACTCTCCACCAGCTCCCCGATGACCGCGGTCTCATTTCTTGCGCAGATCAGCGCGGCAAAGCGATGTTTGCGTGAAGCAGGGGTGGTGTCGACTTTGTGTCGCCCGGCGAAACCGACGGCCATGTAAACAAAGTGGTAAAAATAAGCCGCGGACATAAGGACGAATATGACAAAGTTTATGTCTGTTAAGATTCTGAGCATATAATATCGTTATCTCTTTTCCGCACTATGCGCCGCGCCTCTGACACGGTTCATTAAGTGCTACTTCCAACCAGAGGTCATTTTAGCATGATAAACAATAAAATCAAGCGTTTTTTGTAAAAATATACTACATATTTTTGCTTGTTTTGAGGGGATTTTTCATCATCTTTGCAGCGCCGCACCTGAGAATCAGGGATAAACGATAGCCGCGAAAAAAACTCCAGGCTTAGTATTCTGTTCAGCCGCGCCGATTATTCCGCGTATGCAGGATAATATCGGAAGAGAAACAAAAACTTGCGCCGCCGTCATCAAAATCAATCCCGGCATTGATACATTTTTGTTTGTTAATGGTTTTGATTGACTTGTTTTTTAAGTTTGATGCTGCGATACGGCTGCCGAGCGGGCGGCGCCGTTAAGTATGCGGATTTATATGGACGACGGCTCAGTCGGCCTCGAAAAACAGAGCGAAGAGGATATTGGCGCTTTCATTCGCTCCCCAGTAGCGCAGGGAGAGGGATATCCGCCGCGTCGCTCCCAAATCGTCGTTCAGCTCGTATTCGCAGGCGCTTTCATCCCGCGTTTCCACGGCGCGCATGAAAGCGTCGACGACGGTTGCCCGCGCGGCGGGAGAAAGATGAGAATGGCGGCCATGTATGCTGGTGTCGACTATTTCCTCGCCGTATCCAAAGAATTTGATGAAATCGGAATTTACGCGTATAGCGCGAAAAAATCCGTTTTCAAACTGGTACACCGCCGCGGGACGCTTGATGCTGTTAAACAACAGGTCGATGTGCGGATCGGACGACCATATCGTATAGACGAGCTCCTCGTGATTGACGGACAGGGACTCCACAGGTTCCTGCCGCACTCCGCTGACCAGCGCCTCGTATTCCGGGACTGGCATGGGCTTTGCAAAATAATAACCCTGGACGTAACCGCAGCCGATGCTCTTGAGAAAGCTGACCTGCCGGGATGTCTCAACGCCCTCCATGATAACGGGTATCCCGAGCCAGCTGGCCATGTGGACCACGGCGGCCATTATGCATTCCTTTCGCCCAGCTTCCGCGTTGCCAGAGAGGAACTGCATATCAATTTTCAGGACGTTTATCGGTATATCCTTCAGCGTGTTAAGCGAGGAGTAGCCGCTCCCGAAATCATCCATCATCACCGTGAATCCGGCCTTCTGCAGCGCCAGTACGGTCTTGCCCATGATGTCGGGGTTGTCCATGTACGCGCTCTCGGTAAGCTCGAGATTGAGCAGCCTCGGAGGAATGTTGTATTTTTTTACGAGATTCGATATGAGGCTTACGAGGTTCGGATTATACATGTTGACGCGCGATACGTTTACCGATATCGGCGCGGGTTCCAAGCCCTCGTCAAGCCATTTGCGGAGCATTGCGCAGATCTTTTCCCACATGTAATAGTCGATTTTTCCGATAAAACCGTTTCTTTCAAATATCGGAATGAACATGCCGGGCAATAGCAGTCCGAATTCGGGATGCTGCCAGCGTATAAGAGCTTCCGCGCCGTAGGGCTTTTCGGTCTTGAGATTATATTTCGGCTGGAGGTAAACCTGGAACTGGCCCGTCTCTAGCGCGTTATGCATATCGCTTACTATCATCTGCTCCTGTTCGGCCTTAAGGCTCATCTCGGGATTGTAGTAGCGCAGAAACGACATGAATTTGTCCTTGCATTCCTTGGCCGCGAGCGTGGCGCGCTCTAACATAGTCTGTATCTTTTCGTTTTTGTCGGTTATGACGTAGACGCCGAAAGACGGCTCTATGAGATAGTTTTTGTTGTAGTCGGAAAATTTTGCGCGCAGCTCGGCCACCTGAAGCGCTATCGCATCCGTGTTGTAGGGCTCGCAGATGCAGAACGTGTCTGTACTTATGCGGGAAAAAGTGCAGGGCGCGGCGCTCTTTGCGACTTCCCGGAGCGCGTCCGCAATAAAGCTAAGAAACCTGTCGACCTCCTCCTCGCCCCAGAAGGAGTTGAGAAGGTGGGACTGGTCGATATCAAAACACATCAGTGCGTAACTGAGGTCGCTGTTGTGCTCGAGCAGGCGCTTTGTTTCTTCAAAAAATTTGGAACGGTTGAAAAGTCCGGTCAGCGCGTCATACTCGTAGGTTCGGCGCATCTCGCTTAGGAGATAGACCTGACTGCGTATGATGACGTTTTTAAGGCACAGCATAAGAGCGTCCGCCCTATAGGGCTTGGACACGAAATCCCATGCTCCGAGCTGAAGCGCCTTCTGCTTGGTCCCTGCGTCATTATCGCCCGTCACGGCGATGACGGGAATAGCTGAGTAGGACGTGTTCCTGAGCTTTTCGAGGAAGGCGTATCCGTCCATCACGGGCATGATTATGTCGAGCAGTATCGCAGTGATATCGCCGCATTCGTCAAGCCTGACAAATGCGGCGTCGCCGTTTTCAGCCTCGACGACGTTATATTCGCTGTCGAGTATGTTATGCAGAATTTTTCGGTTCGTCTTGAGGTCCTCGACTATAAGCACGGTCTGTCTGTCTCTGTTTGTATCTTCCACAACACTCAACTCCTGTTTCCCGCGCGTCCCGCCGCGTGTGTTCATGCGGAGTTACTGCCCGGAGTTTTTCGGCTTTTCGCTTTCGTACACTGCCGTGTTATTCACGCATTAGAGCGATGAAATTCTCGGTTTTTTATAAAGGGTATCTTAACGTTTTTATACTCTGACTCATCATTTTCAGACTTTTCGTTCTGAAGAGACTGAAATCGGGTGGAGATTCGCCCGGTTTGACAAACGGTTACAATACGCAAAACTACATACAATTTAGCATTTTAATTTTACTCTTATCATAGGATTACGTCAAGTAATATGCTCCGTTTAGGGAGGCAAAACGCTGCAATCCCGACGCTTTTGAAAACTACGTAAAAAAACGCGCGCGCCCGAAGGCACGCGCGTTGTGCGGCTCAGCATTTTAACATCAGACAGATTTAGCTCTCCAGAGCGGGAGGACGGTGTTGATGATATCGCTGAAGTTCTTAGACTGCCACGCGCTCCTTCCGATAAACAGGCCGTCGATGTTTTTCATCTGTATGAGTCCGGGTGCGTTCTCGGGGTTGACGCTTCCGCCGTACAATATGGGGACGCTGTTCCCGTATTTCTCCCCGAGTATCTCGGTGAGAGCGTTTCTTATGACGCAGTGCTTCTCTTCGGCGTATTCCTTTGTCGCGGGCACGCCGTTTACGCCGATGGCCCATACGGGTTCATAGGCGACCCACAGCTCTCCTCCGGCGGAAAGGTCGACGCCATGCAGTCCTATCTTGAGCTGAGTCCTGAGCACCTCGTCTGATATTCCCATCGCCTTCTCGTCGCCGGTCTCGCCGATGCAGAGCAGCGGAATAAGTCCGAATTTCAGCGCACAGAGCACTTTCTTGTTTTCCATGACGTCGGTTTCGCCAAGAACGTGCCTGCGCTCACTGTGACCTATCATCACTATCTCGCTTCCGACTTCCTTCAGCATCAGGGGCGAAACCTCGCCGCTGAACTGCCCCTCGCTTTCCCAGCCCATGTTCTGCGCGCCGAGATGTATCTCTTCCGACGTCACGCTTATGCGGGCGCGGTCGAGCGTTGTGAACGAGGGGATTACGAACAGTTCGAGCTCATCGCGGCTGATCCCCGCGGTGTAATCGCGCAGGGTGGTAAGGAAGTCCACGGTCTGGCTTATGTCCTTGTACATTTTCGTGTTGGTGCCGAGATACAGTTTGTCAAGCTTTGCCATATGCGTTCAGGGATATTGCCACGGCAATATCCGCTCCTTTCCTTTCGCGGTTATGCGCAGCTCTCCCTGCCGTAAAGACAGGGAGAGGCAAATTTTATTTCTTATAGTACACGGAGTCGCAGGGCATATCGTAATACTTCTGGAGCTCGTCGTCGAGTTTGAACAGCGTTATCGACGCGCCGGCCATCTCCTGCGTCGTGACGTAGGAATTGACCTCCATGTCGTACACGGATATCTGTTTTTCCCGAAGTATCTGAGCGAGCCGCCTGTTCATTATGTGCAGCTCCATCAGCGTGGTGGAGCCGAGCCCGTTGACGTAAGTGCATACGCGGTCTCCGGCCTTGATGCCGGAATCCTTGAGCAGCAATTCGACGAGCATGTCGACTATAGCGTCGGCGGACATCATCTTCATTCTGTGGACGCCGGGCTCGCCGTGTATGCCGAGCCCGAATTCTATCTCGTCCTCGGGCAGGGTGAATATCGGCTTGCTTTCTCCCGGAATAGTTGCGCCCTCGAGGCCAACGCCAATACTGAACGTGTTGTCGCGGGCTTTCGCCGTAACTTGCCATGCCTCGTCGAGCGTGAGTCCTGACGCTGTGGCCGCTCCGGCTATCTTGACTACGAACAGATCTCCCGCAATGCCTCTCCTGTCATCGGCGCGGTCTTTCGGGGCGGACGCTATGTCGTCCCGCACGCGGACTGTTTTGCTCTCGACTCCCATGTCGCCGAGCAGCTCGGCAGCCATATCGAAGTTGAGGTTGTCTCCCGCGTAGTTTCCGTAGACGAACAGCACGCCCTTGCCGGAGTCGACCGACATGGCTGTCTGCATTATGGTTCCCGGGTCGGGCGAGGCGAAGATGTTTCCGGCAGCGGCGGCGTCGGCCAGATTGTCGCCCACGAAAAAGGAGAACATCGGCTCGTGTCCGCTGCCGCCTCCGATGACGAGCGCCGTCTTGTCCTTGACATTTTTCACCTTTATCCCGGCGACGTCGGGAACCTTTTCATACAGCTTCGGATGAGCCAGCAGGAAGCCTTCCGCGGTCTCGCTGACGCAGTTTTCAGGGTCGTTTATGATTTTCTTCTTCACTTCTCCGCCCCCTCGACATATTCGCTCATGGCCTGAAATATGAGCCATACCGAGGTGGCGCCCGCATCCTGATAGCCTATGGAGCGCTCCATCAGCGATTTGGCCCTGCCGAATTTCGCCTGGAAATTTTTGGTATTTTCCATACCGGAGCGCGCGGCTTTCTCGGCCTCGTGAAGCATGACGGCGTAGCCGCCTTCAGCGTTAGCCTTCAGCGCGTCGACTGCGGGCGAGAGCGCATCTATCATCGTCTTGTCGCCGACGTGCGCGCCGCCTCTTGCGATTATAGCGTTGAGGCTGTCGTTCATCATGGCTGTGAAATCAGCGGCGCTTATCTCGGCCGTGGGAGTCTTGCCCTTTGCTCCGCCCATAAACATCGTACCGAAGATGACGCCTGACGCTCCGCCCATGGACATGAGCAGAGTCTTTCCCATCTCGCTGAAGAGCTGATAGACGTCGGTCGCCTCTGTGAGCGAGTTGAGCTTTTCGGTTGCCTTTTCCATGCCGCGGCTCATACCTATACCGTGGTCGCCGTCGCCTATTTTGCTGTCGACCTCAGTGAGATACGGTTTGCTGTCGATTATCTTCGCCGCGGTGTGAAGCAGCATTTCCCGCACCTGAACGCAATTAAGAGTATTCATATCATTCTCCCGATATACGGTGGATTATTTCTGGACGTAGCCGCCGCAGAGAACGTGGCGAACCGGCTCGTCTTCCTCAATGGTGAGATTGAGCTCGGTCTCGAAATGGTTGTCCTTGGCGTCGTCGTTGATGGACGAGACCTCGCCGACTATCAGGTCTCCGCCCTTGGCGCAGAACTTGTGATAGATATAAGGGGTCAGCGTAATGCTGTTGCCGTTCGTTATCTCTACGGTTCCGCCTGCAGAAATGGTGGTGGGTATGCCGTCGAGGCGCAGATGCACGTCCGACTCCTTGTCTATCACATAATCGTCGCCGACCTTTTTGGAATTGTAGACGGTGACGCAGAGGATGCCGCCGCAGCGGTTAATAATGTCCTCGGTCTTGGAGTAATGGAAGTGCAGGGGAAGGAGCTGGCCATCCTTCATCGCGATTATTTTCTCGCAGAACGGAGTTCCCTTTGTCTTGTCGTATATGTTGCCGTTGCGCAGAGTGAAGAGCACCGCGCCGACCTTGTCGAAGGTTCCGGTAGCGTAGTCGGTCACATCCCAGCCCTGGGCGACGCTGACCATGTGTTCCGTTTCCGCGCGGCGGTTTTTCCATTCCTCGGGCGTCCAGAAAGCGAACGCCGGAAGGTTGAAATGAAGTTTTTTGCATGTGTCGATAGCCCACTCGATATTGCGGTTTATCTCAGAACGTTTCATAGTTTTATCTCCTTTTCATAAAAAATTCTTACCCTCGGACTCCGGCGTACGTCGCCGGACCTGCGAAAATTACTTGATTATTCCGATGCGTCTTCTGTCGATGGTGGCGCAGACGGCGACGATAAGCATAACGCCCTTTGCGACCTTCTGGACGTCGGCGGGAAGCCCCATCATATTCATGCCGTTTGAAAGGACGACGATGATGAGTGCGCCGAGCACGGTGGTCATGACGCTACCGATACCGCCGGACATCGGGGTGCCGCCGAGGACGACGGCTGCGATGATATCCATCTCAAGACCTTCGCCCATGGTCGGAGTGGCGGCGTAGGAACGTGCCGCCTGAAGGCATCCTGCGAGACCCGCGAGTCCGCCGGCAAGAACAAAGGCCTTGACCTTGACGGAGTTGACCTTGATTCCGGCAAGCGTAGCGACCTTTTCGGAGCCGCCGACCGCGCGCACCTCGCGGGAGAACGCAAAGTTCTTGAAAACGTACCAAATGATTATCGTTACTATGATGCCGAAGATTATGCTGTTGGGGACATTTCCTATCGAGCGGCCGCCGTAGACGGTCAGGAAGTCCTGGCGCGTTATCATTATCTGCGCTCCGCCCGTCAGAATAAGTATTATGCCTCGGAAGGAGGTCTGCGTTGCCATGGTGACGATAAATGTGGGGACCTTTAGGTATGTGGAGACCAAGCCGTTTACAAGTCCGCATAGCAATCCGACTATTATGGCCGGGATTATGGCGAAGATGCCGAGCGTGCCGACGGTGTTTGCGACGGCAATAGCTGACAGAGCGATGACCGAGCCGACGGAGAGGTCGATTCCGCCTTCCACTATGACGTAAAGCATGCCGTATGCGGCGATTAGCGTGACGACCATCTGCTGAAGGATGGTGAGCAGGTTCCTCAGTGTAAGGAAGTTGCCGTTATAGAGCGTAAAAACGATGGTAAGAGCGACCAGCAGAGCGGGTGCGAACAGCTTACGCATCAGGGCGGAATGGTCCGTTGTTTGCGGACAGTCCGATTTAATCCTGGGACTCACTTGCGCTTCATTCCCTTCTTATACAATGTAACCTATAAGGTCTTCTTCTTTCAGATTGACATTTTCATCGAAGATCTTACTGATTTTGTTATCGCGAGTTATCATAATGCGGTCGCTCATGCCGAGAAGCTCGAGCATATCCTCGGTCAGCATTATTATGGCGAGACCGTTGTCTGCCAGCTTGCGTATCAGCGAATATATTTCCTGACGCGCGCTGATATCTATTCCGCGTGTCGGGTTATTCATAAGCAGGACTTCCGGCTGGGGAGCCAGGCACTTGCCTATGACGACCTTCTGCATATTTCCTCCGGACAGAGAGGACGCGGCGTTTTTGGGATCATTTGTCTTTATCAGGACTTCCTTGATGTACCTGGTGACGAGCTCGCCCTCGGTATTCCAGTCGCGCAGCGGGCCTTTTTTCGGCCCTGCCGACATCACGATGTTGTCTGCGATACTGAAATTGACTATCAGCCCCTCAAGCGTACGCTCGCCGGGGAGCAGCGCCAATCCGCGCTTTATGCTCTTTTCAGGCGTGGTCTTGTGGTATGTTTCGCCGTTCATCGTAATCTTTCCGCATTCGACGGGGCAGGCTCCGTAAATGGCGTCGAGTATCGAATCGCCTCCTGAGCCGTTGAGCCCGCCGATACCGAGTATCTCGCCGCGGTGGAGGGTGAAGCTGATGTCCTTGAGCTTTCCCTCAATGGAGATGTTTTCGACCTTGAGTATCTCGTCGCTTGCGGGAGTGGCGCGGCGTGCGGGGTACATTTTATCGCCTATCTGACGACCGACCATGCAGTCCTCAAGTTTTTCTTCGGTCGCGTCCTCGCGCTTCATTTCGGTGATAAACTTGCCGTCGCGCATGACTGTTATGTAATCGGCCAGCTCGAAGACTTCGGACATATGGTGGGAGACGAAACCGAGCGCAAGTCCGCTTTCGCGGAGATTCTTGACCGACTTGATAAACGCCTTGGACTCATTCAGGCTGAGGAACGCCGTCGATTCGTCCAGCAGCAGCACCTGCGGATTATAGGACAGAGCTCTCGCGACCTCTATAAGCTTCCACTTGCCGAGATCGAGCTTGTGCAGGTCGCCGTTGACGTCTATTCCGGCGTCCATCTGGTCGAGGATGCCCTGCGCGTCTTTTTTTAACTTTTTCCAGTTCATTCCGAAAAGCGGCGTGCTGTAACGGTGAAGACGGTCTATAAATACGTTTTCAGCTATCGAGATGCTGGGATTGATTGTGCTTTCCTGAAACACTATCGCAACCCCCTGACGCGCGGCGTCGGTGGGGTTGACGGCCGAATAGGGCTTGCCGTCCAGCGTCATCGTGCCGCTGTCGGCATGGTGAACGGCCGCGACGACCTTGAGCAGCGTGGACTGTCCGGCGCCGTTCTCGCCGACGAGGGCGTTGACCTCGCCGGAGCGGAATTCAGCCGTCACTTTGTCAAGCGCAAGGGTCGCGCCGAACCGTTTGCAGATGTTCTCGGCTCTCAATATCATGGTTTCCTCCAATCGGGAGATCGCATTCTCCGAAAAAACATATTGCAGAGGCTGTAAATATCGGACATACGGACAACCGGCTGCAGCGCAGCCGGTTGTCCGTGCCGGATGTCGCTAGCTCCGTAATGCCCGATGAACCTTAGTTGCGAAGGGACCTGTAAAGAATTACATTGAATTCTAAACAGGTCCCTTCGTTACAGATTAAAATATAGGTCGCGAAAGGCGACTATCTGCCGATGGGACGCTTAGCCGAGCATCTGGTTGACGTCGAAGGAAGCATAGTCGGCGCTGCCGCCGTAAGCCTGGCATGCAGACTTGATGTCAAAGTTGACAGGAACGTTGTTCGGGAAATCGTCATAGAAGGTCTGGACGTTGTCCTGAGTGATGGGGAGGAGCTTCATGATCCACTTGGGAGTGGTGAGCTGGTAGCCGTTCAGATAGTCGAACGCCATGATGATAGCGTCGCCGGCAACCAGCCAGTGTCCGCCGATATCATAAGCGAGGGTGCCGTCCTGGACAGCCTTGACGTTCTCGGGGTTCATATCCATTGCAACGACGGTGACGTCCTTGCCGGGAGTGTAGCCGAGGTTGGTAAGAGCGTTCATAACGCCGGTGCCGGTGCCGCCGTTAGCAGCCCAGATGCCGTTGATGTTGGGGTTAGCCTGAACGAGGTCCTCGGTGACGTTCTGAGAGGTCTCGGCGTTGAAGTCGCCGTCGACACGGCCGACAACGCTTATCTTGACGCCCTTTGCGGTGTACTCGTCGTAAGCCTTGTCGAAGCCCTTTTCACGGTTGGCAGCGACAGCGGTTCCGGGAGTGCCCTGGATGACGCCGATGTACATGGTTCCGTCAGCGGAAGCGGTGGTGTGATCGAAAAGATAGCAGGCCATGTTGTAGCCGGCATCCTCGTCGTCAGGGCCGACGAATCCGACATAGGAATCATATGTAGTCTGGGGATCAAACTCCTCGATGTCGGAATCCCATGCTATCATGGGGATACCGGCGGTCTTGCACTCCTCGGCGCACTTGGTGCCCGAAGAATAGTAAGGATCGATTATGATAGCGTCGGCGCCGGAGTTGACGGCGTCTTCGACGTTCTTTATCATGGTATCTGCGCTGGAGTCGGCGTTGTAAACGGTAAGGGTGCAGCCGAGGGTGTCGCAGACGCTCTGAGCAAACGTGACTGCGTTCTCAAAATAGGTGTGGTTCATAGTGGGAACGAGCAGAGCAAAGGTAAAGCCCGTCTTCACGTCGCTGCTGGAATCTGTGGGGGTAGTGGTAGTGGTGCCCGAGGTCTTCGAGCCGCAGGCCGCCAGGGAGAGAACCATTGCAAGGGCGCATGCAAATGCCAAAAACTTCTTCATTTTCTTCATTCGATCTCATCCTCCAAATTTAATTATTACAAAACAGCGCGAAGCGCTGTATTGTACAGAAAAGGAAACCTGGAAAACGTTCTTCCGTGGGCCGCGCCTCAGCTGGAAACTTTTACAAGGCGCAACATTGAACTTTTACAAAAGGTACGGTTATTTTTGTGTAATTTCAACAAAAAACGGTTAATTGCGACGCTTTTTTTAACTTTTAGACTAAGAGTAGCACGTTTGAATATTGCTGTCAAGACAAAATAGACATGGAAAAAAGGCTTCAAACGGCGCTGCGACGCACTTTTATATTGCCTTCAATGTGACGGAAACGAGGCGATATAGCCCTGCTTTTTGACCATTTCCCATCAAATTTTGCCAATTGTTTGAAATGACGGATTTAAATGCTGCGCCGTGCGTGGCCTAAAATAAATTGTGCCGGACTGCGCTTTTGCGGGGTTGCTGATTTATTACGGCGCTTATATTTAATCCTTGACAATTGAACTCTGGCATTATTAAATATATTTGTGACTTTTGTGCATATTTCCAAATTTCGGAGGCTGAGGGCGCCCAGTGCCGCGGCCGTAATATAGAGTTATAATTAAATAATGTATCGCGTTTGCAGCGAAAAACGCTTAGATATGAAAGGAAGATTGTTGTGCAGAGGATAATGAATGATCCGGACAATATCGTGGATGAGATGCTTGAGGGCTTTTTGAAAGCTCACCCTGATATGGTGGAAAAGACTTCCAACCCGAGAGTTGTAAAGTCCGTGTTCCCGACGAAAAACCGCGTGGGAATAGTTACGGGAGGCGGGTCCGGGCATAAGCCCGCGTTTGTCGGCTACTGCGGAAAGAATCTCTGCGACGCCGTCACAGTCGGCGAGATATTCTCTTCGCCAACAGCGATGGCCTTTGCGGACGCGTTCAAGGCCGCCGACAGCGGAAACGGCGTCGCGTGCCTGTATGGAAATTACTCGGGCGACAATATGAACGTAAAGATGGCGGTCAAAATGGCCGCGAAGCAGGGCGTGACGGTAAAAACCGTCGTCGCAAACGACGACGTCGCGTCCGCGCCGAAGGATCAGAGCGGAAAGCGCCGCGGCGTCGCGGGCGAGGTGCTGATGTGGAAGTGCGGCGGGGCCATGGCTTCGACGGGAGCGCCGCTCGACGAGGTCATACGGGCGGCTCAGAAAGCCATAGATTCTACGCGCAGCGTCGGAATCGGGCTGACGCCGTGCACGCTTCCGGCCGTCGGCCATCCGAACTTTGAGATACAGGAAGGAACAATGGAGGTAGGAATCGGGCATCACGGCGAACCCGGAGTCGAAGTCTGCCCGCTTGAGAGCGCGGCCGGCATAGCGAAGCGTATGACCGACATAGTTCTTCCGGATTATCCGTTCGCGGCCGGAGACGAGGTCGTGGTGCTGGTTTCCGGTCTCGGTGCAACGCCGGTGATGGAGCAGTATGTGCTTTATAATGAGATAGAGAAAATAATTTCCGCTGCCGGGATACGCATTCACAAAGCCTATGTAGGCAACTACTTCACGTCGCTTGAAATGATGGGCGTGACGCTGACAGTAATGAAACTCGACGATGAACTTAAAAAGCTCGTTGATATGCCCGCTTACAGCATGGGCTTCAAGCAGGACTGAGGGGTGAGCGATATGAAGGGATATTTTTCCAATAAAGCTGGAAAGCCAATCCTGCTTGCGATGGTAAAGAGCATACAGGACAACAAGACTTATCTCGGCGACGTTGACGGTCTCATCGGTGACGGCGACCACGGCGCGAACATGAACAAGGGTTTCACCATGTTTGAGACCCGCCACGGCGCTGAGGATTTTTCCTTCACCGAAGGCCTGAACAACCTTGCGATGATACTGCTCAACGAGATAGGCGGCTCCATGGGCCCGATCTACGGTACTATAATGATGGGTATCGCCGATTCGCTCGACGAGAGCGGAAGCGATGAGATAGACCTCGCCGCGTTCAGCAAGGCGCTTTCGGCGGGGCTTGAGGAGCTTTACGGCATAGTAGACGCGCGCCCCGGCGACAAGACGCTTGTCGATACGCTCGCTCCGGCGTCGTCGTCGCTGCAAAAGGATGCTGAGGCCGGAACGTCTTTCGCGGAAGCGCTCGCGCATATGAAGGATGCGGCTGAAAAGGGCAGGGACAGCACTAACGACATGGTCGCGAAATACGGCCGCTCGAGCCGCCTTGGAGAGCGGTCGAGAGGCGTGCTTGACGCCGGCTCCTGCTCATGCTGCCTTATACTTCAGGCCATGGCGGACGGTATAGCGCCGCTGCTGTGATTTTGATATACTGGAAAATCCGGATATAGACAAAGAAAGGAAATGACATAAACATGAAGCTCGCAATAGGCTGCGATCCGAATGCGACCGCGCTCAAAAAATCAATTATCGAGGTCTGCAAGGCTCAGGGGCATGAGATAACCGACATGGGAAGCGACGATCCAATATACGCCAATACCGCCATCGCGGTGGCGGAAGCTGTCGCTGCCGGAAAATACGACAGAGGCATACTCCTCTGCGGCACCGGCGTAGGAATGAGCATCGCCGCGAACAAGGTTCGCGGAGCTTACGCGGCGCTCATATCGGATGTTTATTCAGCTGAGCGCGCGATGAAGAGCAACGACAGCAACATCGCCTGCATCGGCGCGTTCACCATCGGTGAGAAGCTGGCGGCGGAACTTATAAAGACTTGGCTTGGCAGTGATTTCACTGCCGGATGCCCGTCCCAGCCCAAGGTGGACCGTTATAAAGAATATGACTTAAATCGCTGATAAATTCTGGCTCGGCCGATAATATCCGTCCGGGCTCCCGGAAATACATATAAATAATAATTTCGAAAAAGGGGATGTTGTTATGCTCAGAAAACCTCTTCTCGGCCTTATGGGGCTGTCCGACGGAGACCCCATCGTACATGAAAAAAGCAAGGACGTAGTTCAGCATCAGCTCGACGTTATAAAAGCGGCTCTTGAAAAAGACGGCCGCGTTGACGTGATCACGGCCGACAATCTCGTTACCTCGGTCAAATCCGCGAAAGAGGAGGCCGAAAAACTGAAGGCGAAAGGCGTCGACGGCACGATATTCTCCTACGGCGTTTTCGCGTGGCCTAATTTTTCCGCAGTCGCGGCGAAATACGGCCAGGGGCCATATCTTCTCGCAGCCCAGCTCAACCCGGACTGGCCTGGCATGGTCGCCATGCTCGCCGCGGGCGGCGCGCTTAACCAGCAGGGCGTGCGCCACTTCCGCGCCTACGGCGACTTCAATTCGTCCGAAGTCCTCGCGCGCATCATAACATTTGCAAAATGCGCCTATGTGGTCCACTCGCTCAACGGCGAGAAATACGGTCTTATCGGCGGCCGCTCGCTCGGAATGTACAGCGCAACGGTCGATATGCAGGACTGGCAGGAGAAATTCGGCGTCGACGTCGAGCACTGCGACGAAAGCGAGATAGTCCGCCTTGCCGCGGAGGTTCCGCAGGCTCAGGTCGACAAGGCTTTCGATTGGCTGACCGAAAAGTGCAAGTCCATCGAGTACGACGGCGTGAAGCTCACGCCGGAGAAGCTAAAGACACAGATACGCCATTACGAGGCGATAAAGCGCATACAGGAAGAGAACGGCTTTGATTTTGTCGGCGTCAAGTGCCATTATGACATGAGCTGCCATTACTGCACGGAGTGCATCGCGGCGGCCTTCATGAACGATCCCTACGACTGGGACGGAAAGAAGGAGCCCGTGGTCTACGCCTGCGAGGCCGATTCCGATGCCGCCATGACGATGCAGATTTTAAAGCTGCTGACGCACGAGCCCGTCGTGTTCATGGACGTCCGCCACTGGGACGAGGAGAATCAGGTGCTCGAGTTCTGCAACTGCGGCTCCGAGTCAACATGGTACGCCGCGCACAGCGACGACCCGGACGAGAACATGAAAAACGTCACGCTCTATCCCTGCCTCGACATATACGCGGGCGGCGGCTGCCATGTAAACTGCCAGACCGCGCCCGGCCTCTGCACCATCGCGCGTCTCTGCCGCTCCATGGACGAAGACGGCAGGCGCAGATACCGCATGGTCATGTTCACGGCGGAGCTTGTCTCGCTTCCAAAGGAGCGCGAAGCCCTGACGAACAAGGAGTGGCCGCACAATTTCGCGAAGCTTCACTTCGACTATAAGGTATTCCTCGACAATTTCGACGCCAACCACGCCCACGCGGTATACGGCGACCATATAGACGAGCTAAAGACCATCTGCAAGATGATGAATATCGACGTTGAGGTTCTCGGCGAATAAGCCCTGTAGCCCCGGTACATATACGGAAAAAACCTCCGTGCGTTAAAAACGCGCGGAGGTTTTTCGTTTATGCGTATGCGCCCTAACTTGAGCCGATAAAAAGCGGACGAGCTGAATCGGTATAAATGCGCCCGCTGTTATTTATGGCTGCCGCACTCGCTTTCAAACGCGTGATCGTGACAGACGGAACCCGTGGACTTCAGCTCGCCGCGCAGGTAGGCTTCCGCCGCCTGGCGGGCGTCGCCCTCCGCTCCGGTGACCACTTCCACGCCGCGTTCGTTGAAAATATCCACGGCGCCGCCGCCCATGCCTCCGGCGATGATGACCCCGGCGCCCTGATCAGCCAGAAAGTTCGGCAGGAAGCCGGGCTTGTGGCCGGGATTGGGGACGCTCTTCGCGCCGGTAATCTTGCCATTTTCCACGTCAAAAAGCATAAAATTCTCGCAGTGGCCAAAATGGCCAAAAATCTGTTCGCCGTTGCAGGCAACCGCAATTTTCATAATAAATTTCTCCTTTTAATTATTTTATAATGGTATCGAGTATCTCGTTCAGCCAGTTTCCGTCGAAAAGCTCTATCATGCCTGCGTCGCAGGCCGCCGCCAGCTTCGGATCGATAGACAGGCGCGCGGTGTTCTCGATGAAATGCTTTTTCGCGATCTCGGCAATCCGGCTTTCGCCGAACACACGGATCTCCCTGCCGCAGTCAGGGCAGACGATATAGCTCATGTTCTCGACCAGAGCAAGAACGGGAATGTTCATTATGCCCGCCATGTTGACTGCCTTTTCAACTATCATGCCCACCAGCTCCTGCGGGGAGGCAACGATGACAAGGCCGTCCACAGGGATGGACTGGAACACAGTCAGGGGCACGTCGCCGGTGCCGGGCGGCATGTCGATGAACATATAGTCCACGTCGCCCCAGATTACGTCCGTCCAGAACTGCTTGACCGTGCCCGCGATAATGGGGCCGCGCCATACCACCGGGTCTGTCTCACGTTCCATAAGCAGATTGAGGGACATGACTCGGATTCCGGTCTTGGATTTAACCGGGTAAATGCCGGATTCCGTTCCCGAGGCGTGGGTGTGCAGGCCTAACATCTGCGGAATGGAGGGGCCGGTGATATCGGCGTCCAGGATAGCCGCCTGGTAGCCTTTTCTCTGGGTCATAACCGCGAGCATGGAGGTGACGAGGCTCTTGCCCACGCCGCCCTTGCCGCTGACCACGCCGATGACTTTTTTCACATGGCAGCCCTCATGGGGCTTTTCCAGCAGGCTTTCTTTTGTACGTTCGCTGCAGTCCTTGCCGCAGCTTTCGCAGGTGTGCGAACATTCTTCGCTCATGTTGTGTTCCTCCTCAAAGCGCCGGCATCCGCCCGCAGGGCGGATGATGCAGCTGCTTCATTTTTGTTTTCAGAGATTGATACTGCGCCATGCGATTTTCAACTTGCTTCGACTCCGAGCAGATCCATAGTGCGCTCAAACACTTCGTGCAGCGCTCGGGATGCGGCACAGTCTATATCCGCAAGGCTTTTTCCGGCGTTGATGGCGGCGGACGCCTGCTTGTCGTATGGAATCCGGCCAACGAAGGGAATACCGCGCCCG
Organism: Oscillospiraceae bacterium; assembly: GCA_034926415.1. Taxonomy (GTDB): domain Bacteria; phylum Bacillota; class Clostridia; order Oscillospirales; family Oscillospiraceae; genus JAYFRC01. The sequence goes on along the minus strand of JAYFRC010000034.1, from coordinate 10,554 downwards.
GCGCAAAATTGATAGATTTTCTCTGTATTTTCAGGGCTTGTGTCGTATTTATTGACGCAGACAGCCGCTTTTGTCTCGAATATTTCCGCTGTTTTCAGGATGCGTTCAAGATCGCTGCGCCCCGAAAGCGAAGGCTCCGCCACGATAAGCACAAGATCCACCCCGCCCATAGAGGCGATCACCGGGCAGCCGATGCCGGGCGAGCCGTCGATGATGGCGAGATTCTCGTCCCGCGCGGCGTTCGCCAGCGCAAGCTTAACCTCAGACACAAGCTTGCCGGAATTGCCGCGCCCCATTTTGAGCTCCGCCGTGGCAAACACCGCCGGGGAACGATAGAGCGTCACCTCTCCGGCCACGTCATCCAAAAGCGAGACCGCGCCCTCGGGGCAGAGCTCCGCGCACACGCCACAGCCCTCGCAGGAAAATTCGTCGACTGATAAAATGTTTCCCGTGCGGCTTATCGCATCAAAGCGGCAGGCCTCCGCGCACTTCCCGCAGCCGATGCATTTCCGAGAATCAATGGAGGCTTTCTGCGAGCCCAGATAGTCAAATCGCTCCGGCTCGCCGCTTATCGGGGATACCAGATGCAAGTTCGGCGCGTCAACATCGCAGTCCGCATAGGCGCGGGCGGCGGCAAAGCGAATAAACGCGGCGGCGGTGGTGGTCTTGCCCGTGCCGCCCTTGCCGCTTAGAATCAGCAGTTTCTTCATAGGATCGCCCCATTTCGGACGGCATCCAGCAGAGCGCAAAATGCTTTTGCAAGGTCCGCGTCATACTGCACGGTGATTTCTCCCGCCGCGCCCAGAGCGGCCAGATGCGCGCTGTAAGGGACACGCATCAAAATTGGAAGGCCCTGCGCCGCGCAGTATTCTTCTAGCGGCGCGTAGGGCGTATCCGCCTTGTTGATTATCACGCCGCAGGGCTTTTGCAGCAGCACGGCCAACCGATGCACCATCTTGAAATTGTGGAAGCCGAAGGCGGTGGGTTCGGCCACCAGCAGGCAGCAATCCGCAGCCTTCACGCTTTCCATTACCGGACATCCGCTGCCGGGAGGGCAGTCGATGACCGTGAACTCGGCTTCGCCGCCCGCACGCAGAGCGGATTTTATGACAGGCACAGCCGAGACCTCGCCGTTGTTGAGGATTCCGGTCACAACCCGTACGTCACCGCTCATGCCTTCTTCAACCGCTCCCACCTGACGCGGGGCTTCAGAGACGGCATGTTCCGGGCAGACCAGCGCGCAGCCGCCGCAGGAATGACATACCTCGTGAAACACCATCGGGCGATCCCTGACAAAAGCCAGAGCGTGAAAATGGCAGAACTTCACGCATTTCCGGCAGCCGCTGCACTCTTCCTCGTCGAACGTAGGGACCAAAACGTCGACCGGCGTTTTGCTCTCGACGTTTGGTTTCCAGTAAAGGCGGCCGTTCGGCTCCTCCACATCGCAGTCGATGTAGACCGCGCTTTTCGCGGCGGCGGCAAGGTTCACAGACACAAAGGTCTTGCCCGCGCCGCCCTTTCCGCTGAGCACCGAGACCTTCATGCCTTGCCGTGAAAACCCGCATGGAAGCTGTTCAGCTCCTCAAGTTTTCCCTCCGCAAGCGATTTGAGGTTTTTGGAGGCGCTTTCGCCCTGCGCCCTGTAAATTTTGAGATTCGCCGCTTTGAATACATCCGCGGAGTTCTGCCCGCAGCGAACCGTTATCAGCGCGTCCGCGCCGGTATCCACAACAAACTGTGCGGCCTGAATGCCCGCGCCGCCCTGCGCCTCGGCCGCCGGGTTTTCTACTGCGTTTGTCTCGCCGTTTTCGGTATTGTGAATCAGGAAATACGGCGCGCGTCCAAAGGAAACGCATACGGCTTCCTTTCCCTCATCAACGGGAATTGCGATTATCATGGATTTTCCTCCTCCTGCAGCTGCTCCATACAGCCGCGCCGGTGTCTCCGGCAGCCTCCGCAGCCGCAATAGCGTTCATTGCCGTCGCACAGATGGTAGTCGCCTCCCTCGATTCTGAGAGGCAGTCCCTTCACAAGCGCCTGGGCAATCTTCCTGCGCGCGCCGTCGTATATCTGCTGTACCGTGGTGCGCGCGATGTTCATATATTTGCTGCATTCTTCCTGTGTAAAGCCCTCGTTGTCGATGAGGCGAACCGTTTCATATTCGTCCACCGTCATCACGACGGTTTCGCGGCAGGGGACGCCCTCTCCTGCGGGAACAAACTCGCTGATTGGCGGAAGGCAGCAGACCTTCCTGCATTTTTTCGGACGCGGCATGGTTTTCACATCCTGTTGTTTTATTTTAGCATGTGTTATTTAATATTGGATTATACAAATGAAAGCGGCATATGTCAATAACTAAATTGACATATGCCGCAAATTACTTAAAAACCTGCTTCGTTTAATGATGCCGGAGCCGCTTTCCCCACCTGGTTATTCCAGGTTAATAGTTATTCGAGGTTGAGCGCTCTCATGGGACAAAAACGGACGCATTTCCCACAGCTGATGCATTTGTCCTGATCCACCACAGGGGCAGAAAATCCGCTCTGGGACAGCGCGCCGACGGGGCATACCCGCACAGAGGGACAGGGATGGTTCTGCGGGCAGCGATGTTTGTTTACCACCAGTTTCTTGTCCGCGTTGCCATCGGCGGCTTCTTTTCGTCCAAAGCCAAAAGCCATTGTTTAAAACCTTCTTTCTTTTTAATAAATAATTATATACCTTACCGTAAATCGTTAGCATAACAGAATTACAGTTTTTCGGTCGTCGTAAAGAGGAAAATCAGCCGCAAACTGTTGCGGTAGAACCGAATTAAGGCATACGTACAGAAGTTAGGGCTGTTCAATTATAAATTTGCAATCAGTTCGCAATTTTGATTGACAAAGAACAGACTGAGTGATAGCATAATTTGCGTATGATTCGCAAATCTGGAATTGGAGGCATGGAGATGGTAACCTACAAAACAGAGCAGCGTGAGCGCCTTATGGACTTTTTGCAGCATAATCCCGACAGGCAGTTTTCGGCCAGACAGATCGCGGACAGCCTGCCTGAGCCTAAAATGAGCCTGAGCGCAATTTACCGGAACCTGATTTCGCTTGAAAGCGCCGGAGCAATCAATCGCTCCACAAAAGAAGGCTCAAGAGAAATTTTTTATCAGTATATTCAAACGGAGCAGTGCAAAAGCAGCATTCACATGATTTGCATCAAGTGTGGAAAAACGCTTCATATGCAGGGTGAGATTACGGCCCGGCTGCTTGCCGACGTCTATAAAGCAAATGAGTTTCAGATAAGTCGGCAGAAAACGGTTTTATATGGTTTGTGCAGCAGTTGCCTGTCGTGCGCCGGTAATGCTTAATCAGTAAGTAGGGAGTATGGATATGACGAAAAAAATCAGAATCATGGCTGCCGTGATGTGCTTTGCGCTGATGTTCGTCATGTTCATTTCCACCGCTTACATAATAAAAGAAGCGGACCATGACTGCACCGGCGAGAATTGTCCGGTCTGCCACGAAATTCAGATTTGCAGACAGATTTTAAGCACAGTGGGAACGGCGGTTGTGGCCGTGACTGTTTTCGTTTCAGCGCTTGCGGTTTTGACGGCGCTTCCCGCCGTTCACCTTCGCGAGACGGTGGCCGTCACGCTCATTTCGCTTAAGGTAAAACTCTCCGATTAAACAATGTTCGCATATAACAAGGGACGAGTCTGCTTAAGGGCAGGCTGATTCGGGAATTGCCGAGGTTCCCTTGTATTTTTGCGCTCTTTTTTAGGTCAACATTGTTTTTTAACGGAGGATTATATTATGAAAAAAACGCTCGCATGCCTTGTGGCATGTTTTCTGCTGATGTTTTCCCTGTCTTCCTGCGGAAGCTCCGCCTCGTCTGACAGCGCTGTTTCGTCTGGTACTGAAAGCGAGGAAAAGCTCAGCGTAGTTTGCACAAATTTCCCCGAGTATGATTTTGCCCGTCAGATCGCTGGCGATAAGGTGGATGTTACTATGCTGCTTAAACCCGGCGCGGAGAGCCACAGTTACGAGCCGACGCCGCAGGATATTATCAAAATTCAAAACAGCAGCCTGTTTATTTATGTCGGCGGGGATTCCGACGAATGGGTCGCTGATGTTCTCAGTTCTATGGATCAGAGCAAAATGAACGTGTTCAAGCTTATGGACTGCGTTGATCTGGTCGAAGAAGAGCTGGTCGAGGGGATGCAGCCCGAGGAAGAAGAATCTGACGGCGACAGCCAATCGGAAGAAGCGCCGGAAATGGACGAACACGTCTGGACCTCGCCGGCAAACGCCATGAAAATTGTACAGAAACTGAGCGATACGCTTTGCACGCTCGACCCCGACGATCAGGAGACCTTCAAGGAAAATACAAAAGACTATCTTGCCCAGCTTCAGAAACTTGACGATGAGTTCCGCGATGTTGTGGAAAACGGCAAGCGAAAGGAAATCGTTGTCGGAGACCGTTTCCCGTTCCGCTATTTCTGCGAGGAATTCGGTCTGACCTACTATGCCGCTTTTCCCGGCTGCACGACGGATACGGAAGCGGATGCGTCCACGGTGGCGTTTCTCATCGATAAAGTCAAAGAGGACGATATTCCCGTGGTATTTCATATCGAGCTTTCAAACGAGCAGATGTGCGATTCCATATGCGAAGCGACCGGAGCAAAGAGCGAGCTTCTCAATGCCGTTCACAATGTGAGCGACAGCGACTTCAAAGCGGGAGCGACCTACCTGAGCCTGATGGAACATAACGTAGACGTGCTTAGGGAGGCGCTGAACTGACATGAGCCTGCTCGTCTGCCGGGATGCGGCATTTTCATATGAGGGGACGACGGTGCTGTCAGGATTGGATTTTTCCGTGGAAACCGGAGACTATCTTTGTATCGTAGGTGAAAACGGTGCGGGAAAAAGCACCCTGCTCAAAGGTCTGCTGCATCTGAAGAAGCCCTCCTGCGGAAAAATATTGACCGGCGACGGACTAAAGCCCGCTGAGATAGGGTATCTTCCCCAACAGACGGCAGCGCAGAAAGATTTCCCCGCAAGCGTATTGGAAGTGGTGCTGTCGGGCAGGTTGAATCGTCTTGGATGGCATCCGTTTTACAAAACCGCCGATAGGGCGGACGCCAGGGAAAAGCTGGAACTGCTCGGCGCGGGTGATCTTGAGAGGCGCTGTTACCGCGACCTTTCCGGCGGCCAGCAGCAGAGAATACTGCTGGCCCGGGCGCTCTGCGCCACAAAAAAGCTGCTGCTTCTCGACGAACCGGTCACGGGGCTCGACCCCATTATGACTGCGGATCTGTACCGCGTCATCCGAAATCTGCACGATGAACAAGGCATTACCGTAATCATGGTCTCCCATGATGTGCAGGGGGCGATTGAACAGTCCGACCATGTTTTGCATCTTGGCAACCGGCAATTGTTCTATGGAAAAACGGAAGATTACAGGCGCAGCGAGATTGGAACGCGCTTTTTGGGAGGCACGACATGTTGAACACGATGTACGAAATGCTTTCCTACCCCTTTTTGGTACGCGCGCTCATTGTAGGTGTGCTGGTCTCGCTCTGCGCCTCTCTTCTCGGGGCAAGCCTCGTGCTGAAGCGATATTCAATGATAGGCGACGGCCTTTCCCACGTTGGCTTCGCCGCGCTGGCCGTGGCTTATGCCATGGGCGCCGCGCCGCTGGCCGTTTCCATTCCGGTATGCGTAGTGTGCGCCTTTCTCCTGCTTCAGCTGAAGGACAGTTCCAAAATCAAAGGGGATGCGGCTACGGCATTGCTGTGCAGCAGCGCGCTGGCGATCGGAGTTATGACTATCTCATTGACCACGGGAATGAACACGGACGTGTGCAACTATATGTTCGGGAGCATTCTCGCCATGAGCCACAGCGATGTTGTCCTGTCTTTATTTTTAAGCGCGGCGGTGCTCATTTTGTACATCATCTTTTATAACCGCATTTTTGCGGTTACCTTTGATGAAACTTTTTCGTCCGCCACAGGAACCGGAACGCGTTTCTATAATATGGTTATCGCATCTCTCACCGCAATTACCGTGGTTCTTGGCATGCGTATGATGGGTACGCTGCTGATTTCAAGTCTCATTGTCTTTCCGTCGCTTACCGCCATGAGGGTGTGCAGGAGATTTAAGAGCACCATTGTGGTATCCGCCGTTTTGTCAATTACCTGTTTTATGGTGGGACTCACGGTATCTTATTTGGGTTCCGTCCCTACCGGCGCGTGCATTGTCGTCACAGACATTATTGCATTTTTTATGTTTGCCGGAATAGAAAAGCTGAGAGAAAGGGTGTGAAGTTATGAAAAGGGCATATATTTTAATTATGTGTATCATGCTTGTGATGGCGGCAGGCTGCGGCCAGAGTAAAGACGAACATTCCACTGCTCCGGCTCAGGGCGAGCCGTCGACGCAGAGCGGCAGTCAGACGGAAAGCTCAGTAAGCACGGATGCCGCCTCGGGCGATGCGGGCGGCACGGCATTGTCCGGCCCGCAGGAAGCCAGTGATGATTATTCCTATGACATCTCCAACGACCGAAAAACGTTTGACGCTGGCAATATTGATATTAACGTCGGAGACAAACTGTACATGACCCAGATTAACGACTGGTATATGAACTTTTCCGACTACAGTGGGAAATCTGTCGTAATCGAGGGGTATTATATGATTTTCGATGACAAATACACCTTCGTTGGCCGGAAGGGGCCGACCTGTCCCTACTGCACGGGCGGTTATGTCAATTTTGAGTTCAAATCGGATCAGGATCTTTCCAAGCTTGTTTCGGAAAGCTCATGGATAAGAGTCACCGGAATCCTGCGGCAGGGAACCATGTATCCGGGATCCGGGCAGCCGGGCCAGGCTTTTTACTATATAGAAGCCATGAGTGTCGAGGAATTGCCGGAGGCGGGAATCGACACAATTTCTGATTAAGCAGTGCTATATTTGTTTGGAATCAGAGCCGTTTCCTTGCGTGTTTCTCGCTTAACGGGAATACTATCCCGGGCATATTGTCCGCGCCGGACTGGGGGCGCAGATCCGACATATCGTCGCGGGAGTACCGGCAGCGGGGATACGCCGCAGGCAAGCATTTAGCCGCCTGCATCATGAAACGGCTCTGCCTGAGCAGCCACGCCAAATTTGCCGCAGTGAAGGCTCTCGGGTTAAGCAGTGCCCTCCTGAACTGCCAAAGCTTTTCAGAAGGGCACTGCTTTATGGTTATTCTGCATTGACAACAGAGACAGGACAGTTATCCCGCGCATACGTAGCCGCGTCTTTCGCGTTAGCGGACATGCCCTTTTCACAATCTGCTAATATAGGATCGCTGCTGATTTTATGTTTTGATTATATTATTTTCGAGCCGGTAAGTCTGTTGCAATTACAACAAAAAAATATACCAATGAAAATTATTGGTACTTGATAGCTCTGTTAATATTTTTGAAGTATAATTCCACCATGAAAGACGGCAATAAACTGAAATTTGTATTTTCAAATCAAAATTTTGTTCTTTTTTGTTATTTATTTAAGAATAATATGTGATATTATAATAGGCGCGCCTGAAGAACACACAAAAGAGGTGATGACACATGATCATATTCGATCCGGGAGAGACATTGCTGTTTGATATCGGCATTGATGTTTTTTCCTGCGTTATTACTTTGATAATCTTTTACAGCTGCACAAAAGATTTTGCCGACACTTATGACGTCCTGCTGCTGCGCAAGATCGAAGTGGCGATGTTACTGGTTATACTGACGGATATGGTAATGTGGATATTGAATGGCAAAAGCGGAGATGGGTTACGCGCTTTGAGCTATGTAGATAACATCGTCTATTTCATTGTGCAGCTTGTCATTGCCGTGGAGTGGCTGAGATACGCGTGGTATCGTCTCTTTGAACAGGCTATGCCGATAAAGAAAGAGATACTGTTTGTTTTCGTACCTTTTTCGTTATTAAGCCTGATTATCGTTACTTCTCCGTTTAACGGATGGTGCTTTTATCTGGATGACGCCAATTATTATCATCGTGGGGTGCTGTCCACGGCGATGTCCGTTATCGTACTTATATATCTGCTGTCAGTGTCTGTAATAGCTCTGGCGCAGTATAGAAAAGAAGTACTTATTGACCGAAAGAAAGAATTGCTGACCATTGCTTTTTTTGTGGTGTCTCCGTTTCTGGGCGGAGCTATCCAGACGGTGTTTTACGGACTCAGCGTGCTGTGGCCCTGCGCGGTTGTTTCCAGTATGCTTGTGCTCCTTAATAAGGAAAGCCAGGCAATATCGCAGGATCCTCTTACCGGCCTGAATAATCGCAGGAACATGGAGCGGTTCTTTAGGATAGAAGAAGGTCAGAACCGCGCAACTACGCTGATTGTGCTTGATATAAATGATTTTAAGCACATCAACGACCAGCATGGCCATACCTTTGGCGATGTGGCACTGATTCAGACGGCGGATATACTGAGGAGAATATTTAACGGAACTCCTGCTTTTTTGGCACGGTATGGCGGAGACGAGTTTGTTATCGTCTTGCCGGGAGGCAGAGAGAGTGCCGCAAAGGAAATTACGCAGAAGATTAAAAACAGCTTTGATGATTTCAGCGGGACAAAGCAGTTCCCGTTCCGGCTTTCCGTGAGCGTCGGATATGCGGTATCGTCCAGAAGAGCAAATAACAAAATAGCAAACCTGCTGAGAGAGGCGGACGAGAACATGTACCGGGATAAATCCATGTATCATAGGGAGAAGCAGACTCAGCAGTGAATAAGGAGCAACGGATCATGAGATTCGTAACCGTTTCGTATTCCGCAATAACCGGCGCGTTTTTTTCCTTGTTTGCCGAAGGAAATTCTGGCCTTCATAATATATTTTGACTTTAACCTGTAGAGGCTATTGCTGAAAATGCAATAGCCTCTTTTCTTGCCGCTGTTTATTAATGTCGCTGTTCCGCAGAAACACAAGGATGGCATCGACATTATTCGACTGATTATGGCAATTATTGTATTATATACTATTAACTATAAAAGATTAACTATAAAAACCATAAAAAACTATATATTTTACATTTTAATGTCCTCCGATGATGCAACGATATTTCCTCTGCGCGCAAGGGGTAATATATTTTCCGCCGGGCGGCGGCAGTTTTCAAGGAAGAAGAAGCCGAAGCAATTAACGGAAAAGGAGGAACAAAATGAAATCAAAGACCACATTCAAGTTCAGAACGGTTGCATGGATGCTGATTCTTATGCTTCTTATGGCTCCGTTCGCCACCCTTTCGGCATTCGCCGATGACTCGGGTACGTTTACCAGCGGTACATACAATGGAAGAAACTACAAGGTCTACATTCCCAGTTCCTATGTATCTGGTACTTCAGTTCCGCTAATGGTTATGCTCCATGGCGGAACACAGGATCCTACTGTTTTCGCGACCGGAACACAGATGAACGCTCTGGCGGAAGAGGAGGATTTCATCGTTCTTTACCCGGAACAGCCGTCCAGCGCCAACTCCAGCAAGTGCTGGAACTGGTTCCTTCCAGAGGACCAGTCAAGAGGTTCGGGAGAACCTGCGCTGATTGTTGGCATGGTCAATCAGATCAAATCCCAATACTCCATTGACAATTCCAGAGTATTTGTCGCCGGGCTTTCGGCCGGTGCGGCCATGTCTGTCATTCTAGGGGCTGCCTATCCCGACGTATTCAGCGGTATCGGGGTTGCCTCGGGACTGGAATATAAGGCGGCCACAGACATGATTGGCGCATTCTCCGCTATGAGTTCCGGCGGCCCCGCCCCGGCAACACAGGGGCAGCTGGCTTATAACGCAATGGGCAGCTATGCCAGTACCGTCCCGGTCATCGTGTTTCAGGGCAGCTCGGATTACACCGTCTATCCGGTCAACGGTAATCAGGTCCTTTCCCAGTGGGCCAAAACCAATGATCTTGCGGATGACGGCTCCGCCAACGGTTCCATCGACGACACTGCCGACGCAACCTATACCGGCACGGCAGATGTAGCCAACGGCAAAAATTATACAAGATATGTTTATAACGACAGCAACAACAATATCATCATGGAAAAATATATCGTCACCGGCATGGGACATGCCTGGTCCGGCGGCAGTTCTTCCGGAAGTTATACTGATCCCACCGGTCCGGATTGCTCACTGATCATGTATAATTTCTTCATGTCTGTCACAGGCGGTGCGACAGTCGTGGACAAATCGCAGCTTCAGAGTGCCGTTAACGCAGCCGCCGCTGTCGATCTTTCCCTTTACACTGCGGCATCCGCAGCCTCCGTCACCACCGCGCTGAATACGGCAAATACCGTTCTGGCCGACGAGGACGCCACCCAGGCTCAGGTGGATGCCGCAGCTTCCGGCCTGAACAGCGCCGTAGCTGCCCTGGTGGAGCTCACACCCACCGTGGACAAATCACAGCTTCAGAGCGCCGTTAACACAGCCGCCGCTATCGATCTCTCCCTCTACACTGCGGCATCCGCAGCCTCCGTCACCGCCGCGCTGAATACGGCAAATACCGTTCTGGCCGACGAGGACG
>JAYFRC010000053.1:0-18601 GCA_034926415.1 Oscillospiraceae bacterium | reverse complement strand
CCCCCCCGCTTCTTTATTTGCAGTTGTGTTTTTTGTCACCGTTTATTTTGCGTCCGGATCCCCGGAGCGCACGGCGATGAAATCCCGTTCGACGCCGGAGCTTTCCTTATCTGAGCATGCCCACTCGGAGCTGAACTCCTCGGCGTTTATTATCCGCACCTTATTGTAGTATGGGTCGAAGAATATCGCGCTGTGGCAATCGAGTTGCTCCGCCCCGCCGCAGACGGCGTATCCGAGCAGCACCATCCAGTGAGCGCCGTTGACAAGGCTTTCAATCATGACGTAATAACCGCTTTCCATCAGACGCGTCATGTCGCCGAGATTTGCCGGTTTTGCCGAGTCGCAGCCGAATAAAGCGTCGAGCCCGTCGAGCACGCCGAGAGCCTTTATCTGCTTTGAATAGTACGCGCCGGGTGTGAGCGCATATTTTTTTATATAATCGTCTTCGCTCATGGCGCGCTCCGGCATACCGGACAGCATAGTTCTTATGCACGCTATGGAGCAGGTCCAGTCGCGCTCCTGAGGATAAAGCGTTTTCGGGAAGCGAGATACGTTATGCATCTTTCCCGTTTTTTCCTCCTGAAACAGCTCTCTTTTTCGCATGAATTCTTCTCCCTTTCCTTATTGCCGTGATAATGAAATACAGCGCCACGCCGCAGAGCACTGCGGCCGACGAAATATAATACGAATGGGTCGTCACTTGCCCCATGTAATCTGACATAAGGTTGTTTATGACGTCCATTCCAGACAGCAGCGTGAGCATGAGCAGGAGCCCGTTTTTGAGCCTGTTGTCGTGCCGTTCCTCGTGTTTTGCATTGACGTCCAGCATATAGTCGAGCAGTTCTCTGTTTCGCTCGTACTTTTCAAACATCCGGTCGATGCCGAAAGCCTTGGCTATGCGCTCCGCCGACACGCGCACGGTGGGGAAGCGGAAACTGTCGTAATCTGAGAAACGCTGTATCTGTGACATATCAAAGTTTATGTTCTCAAAGACTCTTTTGGATTCATTTATATCGTAATTCCCATCGCGCTGTATCTTTTCCTCCGCGAGCAGGCGGGAATAAACGTTGCTGACGCCCGCGTCCTGCATGAGCAGCAGCTCGATGAAAAATATCTCTATGGCCTGATATTCAAGGCGCTTCATTATATCGCTTTCAAAATTGTATATCTGCTCGACGAAGGTCACGGACGAGGCGACGGCCTTTGCCGTGTCATACTGAGCGAGGTTGCCGTGCGCACAGGCGAGGAAGTGTTCTCCGATTATCTTTCCCATCGGGGCGTATTCGTTCACCAGCACGTTCAGGAGCATCTCCTCGCTGAGTTCGGAATAGGAAAAAACGATGCTCCGCTTCGAGCCGAAAAGCTCGAGGCCGAGCGAGACGGCGTATTCGCCGACACTCATCCGCTTATCCCCGCATGATACGCGAAGCTCGCCCGAGGTGTAGAGGTACAGCAGCATCGTGCCGCACACGTCGCCGCAGGGCGCGCCTATCTCGACGACGGAAAATCCCGTGCCGCGGTGCGTGACTATGCTGGTAAATACGCGTTGGCGGCAGGTCTCGCCGTCGTAGTCGAATTCCAGTTCCGCCGTACCGCACGCCCTGCGCTCGAGCTCGTCGGCATACCCGCCGGAAAACTCCTCGGCGCAGGTCCGCGTCAGGGCGGAGTTGAGCTTGTCGCAGAGGCGGCACGGCTGTATCGCGGGCGCGCCGGGGCGCAGCTTTCCGGGTATCATGAGGAATATGTCGGCATATTTTATGCCGCTGTTTTCCATGTGCGCGCGGATACGCGCTGTATCCGATCCGTCCATTTCGAACGCGGCGGACGTCTTAGCGCCGGAGAGGTCGAAATATGAGAATATCTCCACGCCGTCCGCGTCTTTAAGCCCGGTCGGGCGGCACTCCGTCTCAAATACGTCCTGCCACATGTCGAGCAGCCATTTGTCCTCGGGGGTTATCTCGCATACGCGGCCGGAAAATCCGTCCCCGCTTTCGAGGACAATGCGTCCGTGCGCAAGATAAGCGGCGGAAAAACCGTCGGCGACGCGCTCCAATACGTTTGCGGGAGTTATCCCGAGCGGCTCCATCACCGACTTTTCATATTCTGGAGTTACGAGAAGATGCATGGCAGCGCCTCCGTACAACAAAATCTGACTATAATCGCCATAATATGTAATTGTACCACAGCCGTGGGGCGCGGCACAATAACTTTGTGCTAACGCGCCGTCCGGGGCGCATAAAATCCCCGGGGCCCGCATTCGTGAGCTCCGGGGATCGGTTCTGAAATTTTTATTCTATCGAAATGATGTAGTAATAAACGGGCTGGCCGCCTGAGAGCAGAGACACCTCGGCGTCGGGGCAGACCTCGGTGAAGAGCTTCTCGGCTTTTTCCGCGGACTCCTCGGTCACGTCCTCGCCGTAAAACAGCGTTATGAACTCGGCGCCCTTTTCCTTTGCCATCTGGGCCAGAGAGACGAGCAGGACGCCAACGTTCGCGTCGGTTCCGAACAGCTTGTGTTCGCAGAGCGCGAGGAAGTCGCCTTCCTTGATGTGCAGGCCGTCCATCTCGCTGTCGCGGGCGGCGTAGGTGACCTGAGCGGTCGTGACCTTCTCTATGGCGGCGTGCATTGCGGACTCTATTGCTTTCTCGTCGGCCTCGGCGTCCACCGCGAGCATGGCGGCGATTCCCTGGGGAATGCTGGCCGAGGGTATGACGATTATCTTCTTGTTGTCGCAAAGCGCCTGGCACTGCTGTGCGGCCATGACGATATTTTTGTTGTTGGGCAGCACGAACACTATCTCGGCAGGAGTTTTGTCTATCTCCCTTAGGATGTCCTCGGTAGAGGGGTTCATTGTCTGTCCGCCGCTTATCACACCGTCGCAGCCGAGGTCGCGGAACACGTTTACGAGCCCGTCTCCTGCGCAGACCGACAGAAAACCGTACTTTTTCTCGGGCGGAACGATGTGGCGCTCGCTATCTGCGGGATCCTGCGCGGGCGCGCCGTCCGACGTTTTCTGAGCGGACTGCTCGGACAATTTCTCAGTGTGCTGGAGCTTCATGTTCTCGACCTTAGTCGTCACAAACGCGCCGTAGGTGAGCGCTTCCTCGAATACGAGACCGGGATGGTTCGTGTGGACATGCACCTTGATGATCTCGTCGTCGTCGACGAAGACGAGGCTGTCGCCCATGCTGTTAAGGAACTGGCGCAGCTTATCTGGATCTTTCTTGTTTTCGCGGCTGACGATGAACTCTGTGCAGTACTGGAACCGGATGTCCTTCGTCTCGAACTTGTCGAACGGCGAGGACTCTTTGGCGGGTTCTTCGCGCATGGCGTCCGGGGAGGTTTCGGGCAGCTCCTCTCCGCGTATCGCGCGGAGCATGCCGCCGAGTATGACGAGATAGCCCTTGCCGCCCGCGTCCACGACGCCTGCCTTTTTGAGCACGGGGTTCTGGTCGATGGTGTTGGAGAGTGCGATTTCGCCGGTCTTTATGGCTTCCTCTATGACGTACTCTGCACAGTCGTTTTCCATGGCGGCCTCGACCGCACGCTTGGCGGCGAGACGGGAAACTGTGAGCACGGTGCCCTCGGCGGGCTTCATGACCGCGTTGTATGCAGAGGCAACGCCCTCCTGAAGGGCGTTGGCTATGGCGATTCCGGAGGCCTCGTCCATGCCCTTGAGCGACTTGGACACTCCGCGGAACAGCAGGGAGAGGATGACTCCGGAGTTTCCGCGCGCGCCGCGGAGAAGTGCTCCCGCGGTGACTCTTGCAGCCTCGTCGACCGTGACGGGAAAGATTTTCTTAAGCTCCGTCGCGGCGTTGCCGATAGTAAGGCTCATATTGGTGCCGGTGTCTCCGTCGGGGACGGGGAACACGTTAAGGTCGTTGATGCTCTGTTTTTCGAGATTGATGCAGGCCGCGCCGAAAAGCACCATCTGTTTGAACAGAGCGCCGTTGATACGCTCTTTCATTGAACTACTGCCTTCCTTTCAGATGATGCTCACAGCGTCATGGAATCGACGCACACGTCGACGGAGCGAACCTCGACGCCGGTGTTTCCGCTGACCACATAACGCACCTCGCTCATGATGGAGCGGCAGACCGCATTCAGATTTACGCCGTTCTCTACCACAATGTGAAGTTCGATTGAAATGCTGTTGTCCTCGTTGTATGTGATGCGCACGCCCTTGCTCATGGCCTCACGGCGGAGCAGGTGGACGATACCGTCGGTCATGGATCGGTAGGCCATGCCCTTGACGCCGAAACACTTTGTTGCGGCGGCGCCGGTAATGTTCGAGAAGACTGACGAGCTTATTAGTATGTCGCCCTTCTCGGTTTTCATCTTTATCATAAAAACCTTCCTCCTGATAAAAGTTGGTTCATAAAAAACGAACGGCGCGCGCCCCGGTAGGCGTATCGCGCAACATTAGTATTTTATTATTATACCTTGCCGCGCGAAAAAGAACAAGTATAAAGAAGACGCTAATTTACCGCCTCGCAAAAAAGAATTGTATTCGTGGAATAAAAGGTGTAAAATGTACGCAGACTTACTAAAAACGGAGGGCTTTGATATGGGCAATGTTGTAAAGCACATCCTCGCCGCGGTCGCCGTGTTGATGGCGATAGTGGCTATTTTTGCTCTGATAGTTAAGTTTTTTGATGAAATTAGCGAATTTCTTGATGAAATAAAGCGGAAATGTCCCTACAAGGTAAAACACGATGAGTTCAGCGATTATGTAGACGAGGAAGCCGAAGAAGAGAACTGAACCGCAGCAAAATAAGGATGAGGACGGACGGAAATTTTCCGCCTGTCCTTTTTTTACCCTTTTGCGGTGCGAAAAGTTCACTTAAGTTCCCTGCAGGCGCTCTCAAGGCGGTCCATCGCGTCCGCTATAACGTATCCCGGACAGGCTAGGTTTATGCGTTCGAATCCCGCTCCATCGTCCCCAAACAGATATCCCTCGTCGAAGAACAGGTCGCTTGCTATCATTGTTTCCCCGAGCTTTTCACGCGAAGCGCCGAAAGCGCGCAGGTCGAGCCATTGCAGGTACGTGCCCTCAAGCGGCGAGACTCGTATCTCCGGTATACGCCGCGCGCAGAAGTCAGCGACGTATTTCCTGTTGCCGTCTATGTGCGCGATGAGCTGAGATAGCCAGTCGCCGCATTTTTCGTAGCCTGCGCGGCAGGCCGCGAAGGCGTAGGGCGTCTGCATAGGCGTCGCGGCGTTGCTCAGCTCGCGCATGAAGCGCTGCCTGACGTTTTCGTCGGGAATTACAATGTTGCTGTGGTTAAGCCCCGCGAGGTTGAAGGTCTTGCTCGGCGCGGTGCAGGTGATGGACTTCGCGGAAATGTCGGGGGAGAGGGAAGATAGCACCGTGTGCGAATATCCCGGCATTATAAGGTCAAAATGTATCTCGTCGGATATAACGAACAAGTTGTTTTCAATGCATATCTTCGCGAGCTTTTCAAGCTCCGCGCGCGTCCATACTCGCCCGACCGGGTTGTGCGGGCTGCACAATATGATGGCGGTGTTTTTACCGTCCCGGGCAAGCTTTTCAAGCCCGTCGAAATTGATCGTATATTTTCCGCCGTCGTTTATCAGCGGATTTTTGACGACGTTTCTTCCCGCGGCGTTTATCACACGGTAAAACGGGTAATAAACGGGCGTCATGATTATCACGCCGTCGCCGGGCAAGGTAACGGTCTTCACCGCCTGGAGCAGCGCGTAGACGACGCCCGGCGTTGTGACGATCTCGTCCGGGCTGATTTTCCAGTTATGATTTTTTTCCATAAAGCGGCAGACGCACTCGTAAAAACCGTCCGGAGCCGTCGAATAACCGGGAATGTTGGCACTTGCCCAGCCGACTATCGCCTCGGTTATCTCCGGCGCGTTTTTGATCTCCATGTCCGCGACGGACAGCGGCACGATGTTTTCTCCGACGGAGGGCTTTGCGTGCTTCATCATTTCCCATTTTTCCGCACCGGCGGAAAAGCGCGGCACGAGCGTTTCAAAATCGTATTTCATATGTGCATCTCCCCAAAAATTTATGCTGTGAAAAACTCGCTTGAGTTTCGGTGCAAAAGGCTTTGCATTTCAAGGCAGCTATTTAAGAGCCATCTGCTCCCATTTTTTGCCGTGGTATCTTGCGATGAAGAATATCAGGCGGACGCCCCAGTCTATTATCATCGCTATCCAGACTCCGACGACTCCGAATCCCATGTATCCGCCGATAAGATATCCCGCGCCGATGCGCACGGCCCACATTGACGATGCGCTGACGAGCATTGTGAAGCGCGTGTCGCCCGCGGCGCGCAGGGTGTTCGGCAGCGTGAACGAAAGCGGCCATATCGTCATCGCGAAGATTCCGTGAATCCATATTATCGTCGTCGCGAGCTGCGACGCTTCGTCGGACACGTTGTAAAGGCGCAGTATTAGCGGAAGCGCGGCGAGTATGGCGGCGCACAGCACCCACATGGAAATGTAAGTAAGCTTCATCAGCCTTTTTGTGTATGCCCGGGCGGCGCCGTAATTTCCCGCTCCGACGCAGCGCGAAACGACGGTTATCATCGCGAGGGCTATCGAATTCCCTCCAAGTATCTGAAAGGAGCAGATTGAGTTGCCAATGGAGTTTGCCGCGATGGAGGCCGTGCCGAAGGAGGACACGAGGCTTAGCAGCAGAAGCTTGCCGAACTGAAACATGCCGTTCTCAACACCGTTTGGCACGCCTATCCATAGAATATTTCGTATTATGGCCCACTCCGGGCGCGGGCGGAACGGCCTCGACATGTGTATCTCGTACTTCTGCGAAAAGAGCAGGACGATTATGACGACCGCGGCGAACGCGCGCGAGATAAGCGTAGGCCACGCCACGCCAGCGACCCCGATGCGGAAATAGAAAACGAGCAGGGCGTTGCCGCAGACGTTGATGATGTTCATGATTATCGACACGTTCATCGATATGCGCGAGTTGCCCATCACGCGGAACAGCGCGGCTCCGGCGTTGTAGAGCGCGATAAAGGGGATTGAGGCCGAGACGATGAGAAGATAGGTCATGGCGTTTGCCGCGACGTCTGGGTCTATCGCGCCGAATAGTCCGTGAATTATGAGGTTTCGTCCAAGGTACATGAGCGCCATGACGACGAGCGAGACGAGAGTCATGAAGATGACGAGCTGGTCGGAGCTGACGCAGGCGCGTCCGGTCTCGCGCCGTCCGAGGTACTGCCCCGCGACCACGGCGCCTCCGGTCGCGAGCGCTGCGAATACCTGTATAAGCAGTACGTTGACGGCGTCCACCAGCGACACGGCGCTCATGGCGCTCTCGCTGACGTAGGACACCATCATTGAGTCGGCGAGGCCGACGAGTATGGCGAGGAGCTGTTCCACGATGAGCGGCAGTATAAGCCGTCTCAGGTCGGATGTGGTAAACTCCGTCTGGCTTTTTAATCGTTCTTCGGGCATCAGATTTTCCTTTTACAAAGATTTTATAATGTGTGTATGTCAAGAATACGGCACTTTTCGGGCGTATTCAAGAGCTGTTTTGCTTTCACCCAACAAAAATTGCGCTGTTTTCGGCCTGACGTTTGGGAATAGTGACTACCGGCCTTTCGCCCGCCGTCCCCTGTAAACGCCGCCATTTTCGGAGATGCGGACGGAAGCAAGCGGGCTTGAGGCATATCTACGATTGCCGCGTGCGCCACGGAATTGCCGTGGTGCACGCGTTCGCTTTTTCGCCGCCGTCTTCTGCGCGTCCCCTTTTATTTTCAGGTGCGGTGTGGTAAAATATTACATAATTTGTCCTCGGCGGCAAAGCCGGATTGGAGGCGGAAGACATGGCTGAGCTCGATACGGACGTCAGGTATATAAAGGGCATAGGCGAGGCGCGGGCGAAGTCTCTGGCAAAAGTCGGCGTGACGGACCTTAAAAGTCTCATATCGTATTTTCCGCGCGCCTTTGAAGATAGGACGGGCTTTGCGGATATCGGCGGTCTTCAGGACGGCGAGAGTGTCTGTGTGACCGCCATGGCTGCCACGGTGCCGTCGACTGCCCGCATACGCCAGGGGATGACGCTGACAAAGCTGCGCGTCGTGGACTCTACCGGCTCGATGACGATAACCTTTTTTAACCAGCCCTATGTGAAAAATAATATCGAGCGCGGCATGACGTACTCGTTTTACGGCAAGGCGGAGGTCGTGGGCGGGAGCCTGCGAATGACGAACCCGCTGTTTGAAAAGGAAGGCGCCGGCGCTGTTACGGGGCGTATAGTGCCGATATATCCGCTGACTTCCGGAATATCGCAGAGCGTGATGTCGCGCGCCATACGCCAGGGGCTCGACGCAGGACTTGATAAGATAGAGGATGTGCTTCCCGCCGCTTTGAAAGAAAAGTACTCGCTTTGCGGCGCGCAGTATGCCTATGAAAACATACATTTTCCGGACAGCTTTGCCGCCGCGGATAAAGCCCGCCGCCGTCTCGTTTTCGAGGAGCTGTTCCTCCTGTCGGCGGGACTGCGCCTGCTTCGTGCCAGGCGCGAGGGCGAGACCGGCCCGCACTGCGCGGATATAGACATGTCTCCGTTTTTTGCGGCGCTTCCGTTCAAGATGACGCGTGCGCAGATGCGCACTGTCGAAGAGTCGCTGTCCGATATGAAAAAGCAGACCCCGATGAACAGGCTCTGCCAGGGCGACGTCGGAAGCGGCAAGACGATGGTCGCGGCGGCGTGCGTGTATTTCGCGGTGAAAAACGGCTGGCAGGCCGCTATGATGGTTCCGACGGGGCTTCTCGCGGAGCAGCATTTCTTGTCGCTGTCCCAGCTTATGGAAAAATTTGGAATAAGGTGCGAGCTTCTTACCGGCTCGCTCACGGCAAAGCAAAAGCGCGAGGCGTACGCGCGCATTGCGCTGGGTGAGGCGGATTTCGTTATCGGGACGCACGCGCTCATATCCGGCAGAGTGGAGTTTTCGGCTCTTGGCCTCGTCGTCGCCGACGAGCAGCACCGTTTCGGCGTGAACCAGCGCGCGGCGCTGTCGGCGAAAGCCGCGTCGCCGCACGTTCTCGTCATGTCTGCTACGCCGATACCCCGCACTCTCGCGCTGATAATCTACGGCGACCTCGACGTGTCGGTCATAGACGAGCTTCCCCCGGGGCGGCAGAAGATAGATACATTCGCAGTCCCGGCGACATATCACGAGCGCGTGTATAAATTCATAAGAAAACTCGTCACGGAGGGGCGTCAGGCGTATATCGTATGTCCGGCGGTCGGAGGCGCGGATACGATACCGGACGAGCGCAAAACAGTGACGGATTATACGAAAACGCTCAGGAAATCGGTGTTTCCGGATCTTCGAGTCGGCTGCGTCCACGGGAAGATGAAGAGCGCGGACAAGGAAAAAGCCATGTCCGCTTTCGTGCGCGGAGAGACCGACGTGCTTGTGGCGACGACGGTAATAGAGGTCGGAGTCGATGTTCCGAACGCCGCCGTAATGCTTATCGAAAACGCCGACCGCTTCGGCCTTTCGCAGCTTCACCAGCTCCGGGGCCGCGTCGGCAGGGGAGAGTATAAATCCTATTGCATACTTATTTCAGATTCTCAGGGCGAAGAGGCGAAGGCGCGGCTCAAGGTCATGTGCGAGAGCGGCGACGGCTTCAGGATTTCCGAGGAAGACCACAAAATACGCGGCCCGGGCGACTTTTTCGGCTCGCGCCAGCATGGCCTGCCCGACCTTAAGATGGCAGATCTCAGCTGCGATATGAAGCTGCTGCACGATGCGCAGGATGCCGCAGGCGCCCTGCTCGACGGCGACAGCCGCCTTGAAATGCCGGAGCACCGCGCGATAGCGCGAAGGATAGACGATATGTTCCGCGCAAACGCGGATATGATGAACTGACGAAATGGCGCCGGCCGTCTTACTGGATACGAAAAACTCCCGCGGGTGTATTCTGCACCAGCGGGAGTTTTATGTACTGCCGTTTATTTTTCTATAAGGAAGCCGCGTTTTGAAAGCTCGCTTTCTATCTCGTCAAGGATATCCTCGCTGTCTGCCGTTACGGTGTGCCAGTGCCCGCCTTTGCAAAGCCCCTTCAGCGCGGCCTCGCGGCCTGAATTTATGCTGTCGAGGAACTCGTTGACCTCGCGGCGCGAGGAAAGGTGCAGCTCGGCGCGTATCATTCCGTAGGTGTTGTGTATGACGAAGACGTCCTGCACCGTGCCGCCGGCGTCAACGAAGATGTTGAGCTCGTCGCGAAGGCCGTCCTCGTCCTGACGCACATGAAAAGCTCGGGTGCGCTTGTTGCTGGCGGAGAGTATATAGCCCTGTCGCGACGAGATTATTTCATAGCCCGACGAGCGCAGCAGCGCGATGTCCTGAACGATGACCTGACGGCTGACGCTCAGCTGCTTTGCAAGCAGCGAGCCGGGAAGTATGCTCTTCTGGAGAAGCCGCAGAATGGCGGCGCGGCGGTCTTCACCGGACATATTGACCCCTCCTTATAAAAGATGAAGATGCTTCATAGATAGATCCATTATCGGCGCGGAATGTGTGAGCGCGCCGGACGAAATATAATCAACGCCCACGTCGCGAAGCTCCGCGATACGCTCCATCGTGACGTTGCCGCTGCACTCGGTCTCCGCGCGCCCGGCGATAAGCGCGACGGCTTCTTTCATCGTTTCCGCGTCCATGTTGTCAAGCATTATTATGTCGGCTCCGGCGTCGGCGGCCTCACGCGCCATGTCGAGATTCTCGACCTCGACTTCTATTTTAAGAACGAACGGCGCATGCGCTTTTGCAAGCTCCACGGCGCGCCTGACGCTTCCCGCCGCGCCTATGTGGTTGTCCTTTAGCATTACTCCGGAGGACAGATTGTAGCGGTGGTTGAAGCCCCCTCCGACTGACACGGCGTATTTTTCAAATATGCGCATGTTGGGCGTTGTCTTTCTTGTGTCAAGCAGCTTTATTTTTGTCCCCTCGAGCAGCTTCGCCATATGGCGCGTGCTCGTCGCGATGCCGCTCATGCGCTGGAGATAGTTGAGAGCCGTGCGCTCGCCCGAAAGAAGCGCCTTAGCGTCGCCCTCCATCGTGGCGACGAGCGCGCCGTTTTCAATGAAGTCACCGTCGCTGCAATTCGGAGAAAATACAAACGAATCGTCGAGCAGTTCGAACACGCGGGAAAATACGCAGAGCCCCGCGACGACTCCGCTCTGCTTGCATATCAGGTCGACGGCGGCGCGCTTTTTTTCGGGAAGGACCGCGTCGGCGGAAACGTCGCCGGAGTTTATGTCCTCGCGCAGCGCCGAGAGAATATAGGGATCCATGTCAAGGCGCATCGTAACGTCACTTATCATTTTCGTCAAGCCTCTCTATCTCCGCGATAATGCGCTGCCTGCGCTCCTTTGCGAGCTTTTCGGCGTCGGCGTACGGCCGGTAATCGACCTCGGGCCGCATATCGCTTTGCGGTTTGTAGTGGTTGATTATGTGTATAGCCGCGCGTTTTGCGAACACGAGCGATTCAAGCAGAGAGTTGCTCGCAAGCCTGTTGCGCCCGTGGACGCCGTTGCAGGCCGTCTCTCCGATGGCGTAGAGGTGCGGCATCGTCGTAAGACTGTCTTCGTCTACGTGTATGCCGCCCATGAAATAGTGCTGCGCCGGCGTGACGGGAATGCATTCCTTCGTAACATCGTAGCCCTCTTCAAGGCAGTGCATATAGATGTTTGGAAAGTGGGATTTTATCTCCTCTGTGCCTATGGGGCGCATATCGAGCCAGACGAACGGCTTGTTGTCCTTTTTCATCTGCTTGCGTATCTTTGCCGTCAGCAGGTCTCGCGGCAAAAGTTCGTTGGTAAATCTTTCCATGTCGGCGCCGTAGAGCAAAGCGCCCTCTCCGCGTACGGATTCCGAGATGAGGAACCGTCTTCCCGGCGTCGTGGAATAGAGCGTTGTCGGGTGTATCTGAACATAGTTGATGTTTTCAAGTGCGACTCCGTGTTCCATGCAGACGGCTATGCCGTCGCCGGTCAGCTGGGAGAAATTGGTCGAGCTGTCGTACAGTCCGCCGATGCCGCCGCAGGCGAGCATCACGTAGTCGGCCATTATCGTTTCCATTTCGCCGCCGGGACGCCGCGCCACTACGCCGATACAGCGGTTGCCTTCACATACGATGTCTACCATCGGCGTCATCTCGCGGATAAGCACGTTGGGCCGGCTGCTCCGCACGGCGCGAAGCAGTGCGGAAGTTATCTCGCGCCCGGTCTCGTCCTCGTGATAGAGTATGCGAGGTTTCGAGTGCGCGCCCTCGCGGGTGTATAAGAGTTTTCCGTCGGCGTCGTGCGCAAAGTCTACGCCGTATCCGATGAGCTCGTTGATGGTGTCCTTGGACGAGCGTATCATAATGTCGACGGAGGCCTTCCGGTTTTCGTAGTGTCCGGCCTTCATGGTGTCGTCGAAAAAGCTCTTGTAGTCGTCGGGCGTCTTGAGGACGCAGATGCCGCCCTGTGCGAGAAACGAATCGCTGTGTTCTATGTCGTCTTTGGTTATCATCAGTACGCTTTTGTCCTTCGGAAACTGAAGCGCGGCGTAAAGCGCGGCCACGCCGCTTCCGACTATGACTATGTTATATCTCTCTTCCATATCTATCCAGTCCTTATTTTGAAAGCTCCAGCATCCTTGTAAGAGGCGCGTTGGCCGAAAGCCTGAATTTTTCGGCAAGCACGACCTCGCCGGTCCCGTTTTCCAGCGCGTCGGCTATTTTTTGCAGCGTTATAAGCTTCATGTCGGCGCAGACGGGGGTGGGGGAGACAAAGTGAAAAAGCTTGCCGGGATTGTCTGTGCGCAGGCGGTAGCCTATGCCGCACTCGGTGCATATAATGAACTCGCGTTCGTCGTTTTCAGTGGCGTATTTTAGTATGCCCGAGGTGCTTCCTATGTAGTCGGCCTCCGCCAGCACCTCCGGACGGCACTCGGGATGCGCCAAAACTGGCGCGCCGGGATAGAGCTTTCTCGCCTCGCGCACGGCCTCGGCGGATATCTTGGCGTGTATCGGGCAGCGCCCGTCGTTGAAGATAAATTTCTTTTCCGGAACGAGTCCCGCGACATATCGTCCGAGGTTTTCGTCGGGTATGAAGTATATCTCGTCGCTCGGCAGCGCGCGGACTATTTTGAGCGCGTTGGCCGAGGTTACGCATACGTCGGAGCAGGCCTTTAGCTCGGCGGTCGAGTTGATGTAGCAGACGACGGCCGCGCCGGGATGACGGCTGCGCACATCGCGTATCGTCTCGGGCGTTATCATGTGCGCCATGGGGCAGTCGGCCCGGGCGTCCGGAAGCAGCACGCGCTTGCCGGGGTTAAGTATCTTGGCGCTCTCGCCCATAAAATTGACTCCGCAGACTACTAGCGTACTCTGTTTAAGGTCGACGGCGAGGCGGCTCAGATAAAACGAGTCGCCTATGTAGTCGGCAACTTCCTGCACCTCGTCGCTTACATAGTAGTGCGCCAGTATGGCGGCGTCCTTTTCGCGCTTGAGGCGTGCGATTTTTTCATGTATTTCTTCCATGTCATATGTTCCTTCCGCGGTGCGTCCCGTCATAAAAGCACTTAATTGTTAATTCTTTGACGCAAGCCGCCGTGTAAGATTGTTCGCAGTATACCACAGTAGTTTACATATGACAAGACACAAGTTAAGAAAAATGTAAAACCATTTTGTAAATGCCCCCGTCGGGGGACATAAAAAGCCGCCCTCAGAAACGGAGGGCGGCTTGGAAAAACAGACTTCCCGTCACAGGCTGTACACGAACTCGGCCAGTTTGTACAGCGACAAAAACCCGAACGCACACGAGCACGCGTTGGCGGCGACGGCGTAGATGACCGCGCGCCGCTTGCGATATCCTCTGAGCGCAGAGGCGTAAATGACGGCCTCGACCGCCGCAACGACTATCTCCGCCGGTATGAGGAAAAAGAACACGCCGACGACGCTGGAGCGTATCATCATCGTGCCGAGCGTCGCGCTCAGCGCTATCTGCGTCGCGACGTTGACGGAGAGAAAAATGAGAAAATTGCGCCGGCGGATATCTTTTTTGAGGTATCCGAACAGGGCCAGCAGCAGCCCCTCGATGATGAGCGTTGGAATACAGGTGCCGAGAAACTGCGCGGCGTACTGCGCCGCGGGCGACGGAACGTCGACGGTTTTCGCCCCGTAGTCGACGGTTACGGCGCTCTGCAGCGACGCGCGCGTATAGGTGTCGGAGACGAAGCTGCCGCCGCTCTTTGTGACGATGATTATGCGGTATGTGTCCGGCAGACCAAAATATCCGAAGGTGTGGACCATGCGTCCGTTATTCTCTTTACCGACAAGACTGCCCCACATGGGCGCGCCGGTGCCGTAAACGTAGGCTGGGTACCAGCCCTCGTCTTCGTAGGCGCAGAGTGCGGCTAGCATGGTCTCGTCGTAGTCATGGCTGTCGCTTTGAAGGTTGTCGTACGGCTTTGATTCCGAGTCCGTATCGGAAGGCTGATAGAGAAGGTCAAGGTAGTATTCTTCGTCGGGCGCGTTATCAACGTAAACGGTCAGCTGATCCTTCGGCCCCATGTCGGCAAAAGCCGGAGCGGCGGCGAGTCCGCACATAAGCAGAGCGGCCGCGGCGGTCAGTATTTTCCTGTTCATAAGTTTTCCTCCCCAAAAAGATGTTTTTGGCCGGATATTCTTCCAATGCAGCTTCAAATATGATAAAATAATTATATATACACATTTGATTCCATATTGGAGTATGATGATATGAAAAGAGAGACATCAGGGTTCACCCTGATGGAAATGCTCATAGTCGTAGCTATAATCGCGGTACTCGCCGCCGTCGCCATACCGGTGTTTTCGGCTCAGCTAGAGAAAGCGCGTGAGGCGACGTGCCTTGCCAACAGGCGCTCGCTCCAGTCCGAAGTCATCGCGGGTTATGTCTCGGGTCAGTACGGTTCCTGCAACGCGGCGTTCACAGCGCTGTATGATAATGATAATTACGTCTGTCCCGACGGCGGTGCTTTCTCATGGGATTCGAGCGGAGAATACGGAGCCGTAAAGTGCTCCGAGCACGGCTCGGACGAAAACGCGAAAACGACCGCGGAGTTCATAAGCGTATGGACTCAGACCGTCGCGAACTACAGAAACAAGTCCGCCGCGGATTGCCTTGCCGCGCTTAAAGCGTCTGCGTTCAGCGGAAAGACTGTAACATTTTCGGGTGATTCGACGGCTTACAATTTCTCGTACAATTCAGGATGGGGCAATACGACTCCGCTGCTGTTCGCGAACACGTATGGCGACAGCGACTGGAAATACCCAAAATACGCTCAGTACATATACGATTCCGCCGACGGTAAATGGTACGAATACGTTGGAAGCGATAAGGACGGTTACGCGACGACGAGTATAGTCAACCAGACGGATGCCTACAACGCGCTTCTGAGCGGCATGAGCTCAGACACAGCAAACTGGAAGGCCGTGTCAGGGGTAACAATAAGCGAAGGGTGACGGCGTTGCGCCGTTATCGCCTCGCAGGGGACGGCTCCCAGGCGTCCCGGACGGCAATGCAAATCCGCATATGCATATCGTTCATTCATCTTATCATACATACCCTGTATTTGCAAAAAGGAGGCGGGGGCACTGGCCGGTATATTTGATTATCTGACGTGGCGCGGAGACCTTACCTTCGCTGCTGCGCCCTTCAACGAAGTTGACAACATGATATTTTCGATGCTCGCGTATATCGACTTTACGGACGTCGTTCCGGCTCCGGGTGATCTGCGCTCGGCACCGCTGCATGAGGCGGCGCGCGTGTATTTTGAAAAGAACAGGGAGAGGGGGCAGCTTCTCGGCCTGCTCGTACCCGACCGTGTGCCGGATATGCTGCGGGAGATGTCGGGATGCGCCCGCTATCGAGACGTGCTTCTCAGCGAGTATGTAAAACACGTGGACGTGGATAAAGAGGAGCAGTTCTCGGCCGTCGTTGTCGACCTCGGGAACGGCACGCTGTATATTTCCTTCTGCGGCACGGACGATACTATCGTCGGCTGGAAGGAAAACTTCAATATGAGCTTTTCCGAAGCCGTTCCGGCGCAGGTTGAGGCCACGCGCTATCTTGCTGCGGTGGCATCGTCGCGCGTAGGAGCGATACGCCTCGGGGGACACTCAAAAGGCGGAAATCTCGCGGTTTACGCATCCATGCACTGCGCGGATGATGTGCGCGGACGCATAATAGAGATATACAACAACGACGGGCCGGGCTTTCGCAGCTCCATTATAGACACTCCGGAGTATCGTGAGATACGCAGCCGTGTTTGGACGCTGCTTCCGCAGTCGTCGGTAATCGGGATGCTGATGGAGCACGAGGAGGATTACGAGGTCGTCAAGAGCACCGGCGTCGGAGTGCTTCAGCACGACGGGTTCACCTGGGAAGTCCTTGGGCCTCAGTTTGTGCATGCGGACAGCCTTTCGGACCATAGCAAATACCTTGACAAAACGCTTAAGCTCTGGCTCGAGGGCATAGGCATGGAGCAGAGAAAAGCCTTTATAGACGCGGTGTTCGCGATAATGGAGTCCTCGGGCTCGACGACGCTTAGCGGCCTCAACGCGGACAAAAGGAAGACCGCGGCCTCGATGTTTGAAACGCTGATGGGCTTTGACAAAGAGACCCGGAGCATGATCTTCCGGACCATCGGAGCGCTGTTCCGCGCGGGAGTGCGCGTTCCAGAACTCCCGAGCCTGCCGAACATAGCTCTGCCGCGTTTTCCGTGGCTTCCCGCGCCGGACGTCAAGAGCTGCGGCAGCACGGAGCTTCCGCGAAAAGAGCCGCGCCGCCAGAGACAACCGGAGTGACATTCGGCGGAGGTCTTGCGTTAAAGCGCGCGTTGTGTTAAAATCAATCCGCCGCGTTTCGCGGCGAAAATGCGGGCGTGATGGAATTGGCAGACATGCGAGATTTAGGTTCTCGTGCCTTGTGCGTGCAGGTTCAAGTCCTGTCGCCCGCACCATAAAAGGCATAGTTTCCGCCAAGGGGAAGCTATGTCTTTCTTTATGTGAGAAAACATGATAATATGGATTAAAGAATTTCTTCAAAACTCAGGTAACCAGAAATATGTAGATCGTTTTGGACTACGAACTGCCTATTATTTATATAATCTTAAATGCAGAAAGGAACGTCAATGGGAAACTCATGGCAACTGGTTGACAATTAAATAATTATGGGTGTCCGACATGTTCCGAGGCCAGCGTATTGGCAGTTCAATCCTAAAGCAAGTGGAAAAAACTGCAAAAGAGCGTGGGTGTAAATATGTTTTTTTAGATACGTTTGATCTTCAAGTACCTGAATCTTGTAAAGAATATGGGTATAAAGAAGTGTTCACTTTGGATGAATATCCGTGTGCCGGGAAACGTTATTTTTTTACAAAGAATCTTTGATTCTGCTAAATAATGAGCAATTCGTTAAGATCGCCGAGTTTCGCATTGTGTATATGACCTATATTGGGAATACAATCTGATTCCTTTATAACAGGAGAAAAAAATGAAAATTAGAACTAAGCGGATACTAATGCTACTGTTATTAGTAGCGGGAATTATTTGGAATTGTCTATGTATATTAAATATATTTCCACTTGGCCTTTTTACTGTTTCAGCCGTGGCAGTCGGTGGTTATTCATTTATAATAATTTTCATACCTCTGCTTTTTCCCGGCATCACTCAGACAGGGGAAAAAGCGACATACATACATGACCTCACATGGCGGGAAAAACAAATGTCGTATGCAACGATTTGCCTCACATTGGTATGGATAGTAACACTAATTGCCTGTATTGTATACCCTTTTTAATTGCTCAATATGAGCATTATGGGAAGCCAACAAATATCATAGGCCGAACGGCGAAATTTTATTTGCAGCGTTTTTTCATCCCACGGGATGCAGGCATCCCGTGGGAACCATTTTTATTTAACATCCTCGGGTAAAGTAAATCCTCGGGTAAAGTAAATTCGCCCTGTGGGAACTCGGCTTTGCCTAGATTCACGGCGGAAGGCGCGTCTGGCTCGGATTTGGATTTGTGTTATTTGTTTTATATCTGTAAGAGGGCAAGCATATGCTTGCCCTCTTACAGATATTGGTATATAATTTTTTATACAATACATCAGAAGCAAAAGGAGGAGCCGCATATGAAAAAGAGATGGATTCCATTGCTGCTGTTCTTTGTTTTACTGGCAGGCTGCGGGTCTTCTTCAACCTCGCAGACGCCGGATTTCAATACTTTTATCCGGGAGGTGAATGATGCCAGGGCAAACAATATGGCCTGGACTGAGGACGAAAATAACGACCTTGCGGCGTATACGCCGGATTTTTCGGACCAAATGGATGCCTTTACCCAGGAGGAGATGGACCAGTTGGTGACGCCCCACGAAAATCCCGGGACGATAACACTGGAGGAGGCCAAACAGGATGTAGATACCTTCTTCAAGATCATTCAGACCACCTACGGCGGTTACGAGTATTTCGGCGGGGACGAGGTGTTTCTGCCCATCCGGGACAAGGTAAAAGCAGACTTGGAACAGGAGACGGTATTGGATGCCGAAGCGCTGGAAACA
>JAYFRC010000109.1:0-10262 GCA_034926415.1 Oscillospiraceae bacterium | reverse complement strand
CTTGAGGTACATGCGCACGGGGTCGTCTATGCCGAAGCTGTCGACGAGGGAACTGGGGTCGACGAGCTTCTCCTCCTCAATTTCGTTTATCTCCTCGTCGGGCGGCTCTATATCGTCGGCGATTTCGGGGAGATAAACGTCGCTTGAATAGTCTATCTCCAGCTTATCGAGAGAATCGTAGATGCTCTGCTCCTGATCGCTGTCAAAATCCATGCCGTCGAGCACGTCGGCTATCTCGGCCGGGTCTATCTTACCCTTCTTCTTGCCCCGGATAAATATCTCGCGTAGCTTCTCGTTCGCCTGTATTAGCGCGGCGGCGGGGAGCGTGCAGATAGTTGCGTCGTCGAGCTTTCCGGCGTTGCCCTTGATTACCGTTTCCTCGGCGCTTTTTTCAGCTTCTTTTTTGGAATTCTTCTTGACGGCGGGCTTTTTGATTTCGTCCTCCGGCTTCTTTTCGACTGGTTCCTTGACATCGGGCATTTTCGGCGCGGGTGCGGCGGGCGCTTTTGCCATCGCGGGCTTCTTTGCCTCCGGCTTTTTTGCGACGGGAGCTTTTACTGCATCGGGCTTTTTCGCCGCAGCTTTTTTGGGGGCTTCGGCCTTTGCCGCCTTTTTCGTCTCGGGCTTTTTTGGTGCCGTCGCCTGTTTAACGACGGGCTTTTTTTTCGCGGAGGCCTTGACGTCGGGCTTTTTCGCCGCGATATTTTTTGCGCCTTCCTTGACCGCAGGCTTTTTGACAACGGGTTTTGCTGCGGGCTTCTGTACGGGAGCGCTCTTCTTGGCGACCGCTTTTTTGACGACGGGAGCCTTTGCGGTCACAGCCTTTTTCGAAGGCTTTTCAGGCGCTTTTTTGGCTGCTGGTTTTACGGCCGACTTTTTTACGGGGACTTTATTTACAGCCTTGCCTGCCTGAGCTTTAGGCGCCGGCGTCTTCTTCACAAGAGCTTTGGGAGCGGTCTTCTTTACGTCCTTAGTTTTTGCCACGGGAGACTTCTTTGCCGCTTCTTTAGTTTTGGCCATTGAGCTTTCCTCCATAATTCTTTTTATCTTTAAGTTTACCGAGTGCGGCCAGGAATCCGTCCTCTCCGCCATCGCCGGTTCGTCTCTCTCTTTGTTCATGTATTATCGTTATGTAGTCCCTCAGCGCCTGAGAGCTGTTTGAAAGCGACTCGGGCTTTTGAAGGACGCCGGTTATGTGGCTCATCTCATCGCCGCTTAGGTCTCCGGCGAGCAAGGCGACGTTTGTTCCGCGTCCTTCTACGTAATTTTTCCAAAGCGTGAAAAACACTTTGCCGAGGAGCGGAGACGAGAAATCCTCCGGTTCAAACGGGGGCGAGTCCCCGAAGAGCTCGGGAGAAAGCGCCAGCAGCCGCACTACGCCTTCCTCGGCCATGGCGCTGCGCAGGTCGTCGTAGCGGATGGAGCGTTCTCTCGGCTGGCGTTCGGCCATAGGGTTGAGATCCTTGCGCTCCTGCTTTTTCTTTGCCTGAGCCATGCGGCGCTTGAACGCTCTCGCGACCTCGGCTTTCATGGCCTCGGCGGTTATGCCGCACGCTTCGGCGGCGCGGGCGGAGTACACCTCGCGCTCGACGGGACTCGGTAGCGCGGCTATCGCATTGCTTATCTCGGCGCTATATTCTATCCTGCCGTCGTCGGTCGTCAGGTCGTGTTTTCCGGCGATCACCGACATGTTATATTCTATGCCAGTGCCGCTGCCGCTGAGCAATCGCTCAAAAGCGGCGCTGCCGTACAGCTTTATAAAATCGTCAACGTCCTGCTTGACGGGCTTGCCGTCCTCGATGCGGTTGGGAAGCTGGAGAACCC
Organism: Oscillospiraceae bacterium; assembly: GCA_034926415.1. Taxonomy (GTDB): domain Bacteria; phylum Bacillota; class Clostridia; order Oscillospirales; family Oscillospiraceae; genus JAYFRC01. Next base: position 8,438 of record JAYFRC010000109.1, on the reverse strand, counting down.
TCGCTGTGAACTCTGAGTTGTTGAGGAGTTCGAGCGCGCGCTGCGTCGCGGCTTTTCCGGCTCCGTCATTGTCGTAACAGATTACGAGCTCCTTTGTGTATCGCGACAAAAGACGCGTTTGCTCGACCGTGAGTGCCGTGCCCATCGAGGCCACTGCATTGTCGAACCCGGCCTGATGCAGCGTTATTACATCGATGTTGCCCTCGCAAAGTATCATGTTGGGGCGCTTCGTCTTTTTAGCGAGGTTTATGGCGTATAGCGCGCGGCGCTTGCTGTACGCAACGGTCTCCGGGCTGTTCATATACTTCGGTTCGGATTTGTCGAGCACGCGGCTTCCGAAGCCTATGACGTCGCCGCGCACGTCGATGACTGGAAGGATGAGGCGATTCCTGAACTTGTCGTACACTCCGCCGTTCTTGTTTTTCACCGCGAGCCCCGCGGCTATAAGCTCTGCCTTGGTGTAGCCCTTTTCGGTCATGGCGCGTATAAGCGCGTCCCACTCGTCGAGCGAGGCGCCGAGCCCAAAATCCACGGCGGTCTTTTTTGTTATTTTGCGCATTTCAAGATATGCCGAGACCGCCGCGCCCTGCGGCTGCTGAAGCTGCTGATAATACCAGCGAGCGGCGTCGCGGTTAAGGTCGAGCACGCGCCGTCTCAAGCGGTGCGATTCGCCCTCGTAGTCGTCATCGGGTACGTCCATGTTCGCGCGCTTTGCGAGAAAACGCACCGCGTCGGGGAATGAGAGGTTTTCCTCCTCCATTATGAAGTTGATAACTCCGCCGCCCTTGCCGCAGCCGAAGCAGTGGTATATCTGCTTGTCCGGAGAGACTGAAAATGAGCCGGTCTTTTCGCTGTGGAACGGACAAAGGCCGAACAGGTTGCCGCCCTTTTTCGTGAGTTGGACGTAGTCAGAGACGATGTCCACAATATCGCACCTTGCAATAAGCTCGTCCAGAAACTGGGATGAAAACGCCATGCCGTTCCTCCTTTCAGTCGAAAATTAAAAAGCTATCGTGTTATTATACGCATTTTTTTTTATTTTTCCTCTTTTAATCCGAAAAGTTTTGAAAATTTGCAAGGCTTGACGCGGGCGCAGTAAAAAGTATAATATGCAGACAGCCGATTTGAAAGGGGGCGCGCATATGCATATAACGGTTTTCTCGGCCAAAATTCCGCGGACGCTTCCGAAAGAGGCGGAAGAAAAAATGCGCCGCGGCATGCCGGAGGTTCGCCTGGCCCGCCTTGACGCACAGAGCGCGCCGCTCCGCGCTCAGGCGCTCTGTGCTTACGCATTGCTTAAGCTTTCTGCAGGCGGCGAGCTGCCGGAGATATTTTACACGGCGTCGGGCAAGCCGTATTTTAAGGACAGGCCGGAAATGTTTTTCAGCCTTTCGCATACCGCCGGAGCTGTGCTTTGCGCCGTCGCCGACGCCGGGGTCGGGGCGGATATAGAGCGCCTTCGCGACGTGAGCATGGCTGCCGTTCGGCGCATGGGCGCTGAAAACTCCGCGGATTTCATCGAGCGCTGGGTTCGCCGGGAGAGCCGGGCCAAATATCTTGGAGAGAGCGCGTTTGCAGCTCCGATGCGCTTTTCGGACGATGAGCGGGACGGAAAATACTACCGGCTCGCGCTGCTGCCGTGTTTTGTATCGGGAGTGTTCTGCGGCGGAGAAGCGGAGATAAAAACGGAGACTGTCGATATAAACAAGTTGCTTTGACAAAAATGAGGGGCGGGATGCAGCATCCCGCCCCATGTGTTTACAGCATATTTTATTTGACCAGCAGCTTTTCGCCGGAGAGATATATGTCTCCGGCACCGACCGTCAGAATGATGTCGCCCGGGCGTGCAAGCTTTCTGAGCGTCTCGGTCACATCGCAGAGCGTCGCACAGTATATTGAGTTCGGTATGCGGGCGCTTATATCCTTGGATGAGATGCCAATGTTGTTTTTTTCGCGTGCGGCGTAGATTTCCATCAGCACGGCAACATCGGGAATTTTAAGCTCTTCGACGAACTGCTCGAACAGAGCTTTTGTGCGGGAATAGGTATGTGGCTGGAACGCGCAGATGACGCGTTTATAGCCGAGCGTTTTTACCATTGTCAGCAGCGCGTGCAGCTCGCCGGGATGGTGTGCGTAGTCGTCGTAGACCTCGGCACCGTTGTAGTTGCCCTTGTGCTCGAAACGCCTTCCGGCGCCGGAGAAAGAGGAGAGCCCGGCTTCGACGGCCGGGCCGGCGATGCCAAGCTGATACGCCGCGGCTGTGGCGGCAAGGGCGTTTATTATATTGTGGTCGCCGGGAATACGGAGTGCGATGTGTGCGTAAATCTTATCGTGGGCTAGAATATCGAAGACCGGGCAGCCGTTTGAGTGGGTGATGTTGACGGCTCTGAAATCCGCGCTTTCGGACTTGACGCCGAATGTGAGCACTTTGCGGCCAAGGTCGCGCAGGGCGTCCATGGTGTTGGCATCGTCCATATTGGCGATTATGCTGCCGTTATCCGGCACGAGCAGGGCGAACTTTCGGAAGGAATGTTTTATATCGTCAAGGTCCTTGAAAAAATCGAGGTGATCGGCCTCGATATTGAGGATTACCGCTATTGTAGGAAAAAAGTTGAGAAATGAATTGCAGTATTCACATGATTCGAGTATTATAGTGTCTCCGTGGCCGACGCGGTGGCCGGAACCCAGCAGGGGAAGCGTGCCTCCAATCATTATTGTCGGATCTATGGCGGCGGACATACCGATGTGCGTTGCCATGGAGGTGGTGGTCGTCTTGCCGTGTGTTCCGGAGATGCAGACCGCGTTTTTGTACTTACGCATTATGGCGCCCCAGGCCTGCGCTCTCTCGAACACGGGTATTCCGGAGGCTCTGGCGGCGGCTATCTCGGGATTATCGTCGTGTACGGCGGCGGTGCGTATGATATAGTCGCAGCCGTCGATATTGGTTGCGTAATGGCCGATGTCGACATCTATGCCTATGGAGCGCAGATGGTCGACCGCCGCGCTCTCGCGCATATCGGAACCGTGAACATCTATACCTGCGCCGTGCAGTACCTCTGCCAGGGGACACATCGAAACTCCTCCGATGCCGACTAGATGGGCGCGCTTTCCGGGTATCATATAGTTGCGAATATCGTTCATAATACTGATTACGTCCTTATATACGGCACAAAAGTACCGGTATTTGCTTTTTGAGTCAAACTATTATAATATAATTAAAACAAAAGCGCAATAACAAGCGCGAATTTACATTGAAGGGAGCTGTGGGCGATGGCAGGGATGCCCCGCGATGTTGAAAATCTTCTCGCCGCGCTCGAAGAGCACGGCTACACAGCTTATATAGTCGGAGGATGCGTGCGCGATATGCTTCGCGGCGAAGAACCTGAAGACTGGGACGCGGCGACCTCGGCTCGACCGGAGCAGGTACTTGAGCTTTTTGGCGGTTACGCGATACCGACGGGACTCAAACACGGCACCGTCACCGTAAGAGTGAACGACATGGCGATAGAGACGACAACCTACCGCACGGACGGAGAATACGGCGACCACAGGCACCCCGAAAACGTCTCATTCGCCGACAATATAGAAGACGACCTTTCGCGCCGCGATTTTACTATAAACGCCATGGCCATGGACCGTCGCGGGAAACTTGTCGACCTGTTCGGAGGATATAAAGACCTCGGTAAAAAAATAATACGCTGCGTTGGTGACGGGGACAAGCGGTTCGACGAGGATGCGCTGCGCATAATGCGCGCGCTGCGGTTTGCCTCGAAGCTCGGCTACGCCATAGATGCGGACACCGAAAGAAGCATGCGCGATAAAAAAGAGCTGCTGCACATGATAGCATGGGAACGAATCCGCACTGAGCTCACAAAGCTGCTGTGCGGCGCCGACGCCGCAAGGGTCCTGCTTGATTATCCTGATATATTAGGCGTGGCGGTGCCGGAGATATTGCCCTCGGTCGGCCTCGACCAGAAAAACCCGCATCACTGCTATGATGTATGGGAGCACACGGCGCGCTCCGTTGCGGAGGTGCCACCGGATGAGGTGCTGCGGCTGACGATGCTGCTCCACGATCTCGGAAAGCCGGGATGCTTCAGCACGGACGACCTTGGCGTCGGGCATTTTTACGGGCATCAGGAAGCAAGCCTGGCAATAGCGCGCAACGTACTGAACAGACTCAAATACGACAACGAGACAAAGGAAAGAGTCGAGCTGCTCGTTCGCTGGCACGACAGGCAGATACCTCTTTCCGAAAAGAGCGTGCGCAAGTGCCTTTCTCAGATAGGGGAAAAGAATCTGCGCGACCTGCTGCTGGTGAAGAGGGCGGACAATCTTGCGCAGAACCCGGATTTTATCGGCGCGCAGAAGGAGCTTGACGCTCTGTCCGAGATGATAGACAGTGTTATAGCGCGGGACGAATGCTTCTCGCTCAGCCAGCTCGCGGTGAACGGAGACGACGTCGCGGCTCTCGGATTCAATGGCAGGGAAATCGGCCTGGAGCTCAAGCGTCTGCTGGACGACGTTATGGAGGAGCGTGCCGCGAACGACAAGGCGGAACTTCTTTGGCGCGCGGAACGACACAGAAAATACGGAGATTGAGCTAGGGCTTGTTTGTAAAATCCCCGCGCCCGTCTTTTCGCCGAATTTTGTGCCGGGCTGCGTTAAATTTCCTTGCCATAAACCAATTATGCCTGCGAAATGCCTGCGAAAATTTGCCTTGCCCGACGTAAAATTCGGCAGAAATTTCAAACACGTCGATTTTACAAACAAGCCCTGGAAAAACCTGCCGAGTGAACGGTTTTGATCCATATTGCTGATTTTGGCGCCGCGGCTTTTGCCGCGGCGCTTTTTACGCGCAGTCACCGCGCCGTGTTGGATTGAATAATATGATTTCGGGATGATGTTATGCGGTATGATTTTGCCGTCGTCGGAGGCGACAGACGGCAGCTTTGCCTCGCTGAAATTCTTAAAGAAAAAGGAAACAATATTGCGCTTATAGGCCTTGACGCTGAGGCTGAATGCGTTTCGCTCAACGAGCTGCGCCATTCGCGGTACGCGCTGCTCCCGATGCCGCTTGAGAGCGGCGCGGGAATGCTCTCAGTTCCACTTTCGCCGACGCCTATACGCCTTTCCGACATCGCTTCGATATCGGAAAAGGGGCAGATATTTTTCTGTGGGAAGGCTACGGAAAGTGCTGTGAAGACGCTTGAGTCCCGCGGAGCAGAGGTAGTGGATTATTTTCTCTGTGAGGAACTGACCGTAAAGAACGCGGCCATAACAGCGGAGGGCGCGATATATGCTGCAATGCGCGACAAGAAACGCACGCTTTTCGGCGCGAAATGCGTTGTGACAGGATACGGAAGAATCGGAAAAATGCTTTCAGCAAAGCTTTCGGCGCTCGGCGCAGATGTTACGGTAACGGCGCGGAAGCCGTCCGACAGGTCGCTCGCGGAGTTTTCAGGCTGCAGAGCCGTGGATTTCGGCGTACTTGCCCGCACAGTTTCCGACGCGGATATAATTTTCAACACCGTTCCGGAGCGCATTTTCGGAGAAGAGGAAATCAGAGCGCTTTCTGATAAGTGCCTGTTTATAGAACTTGCATCGGCGCCTTACGGAGCCGATGTGGAAAAACTTAGGGAACGCGTCGATGCGATAAAGGAAGCGTCACTCCCTGGAAGATATGCGCCTGAAAGCGCGGCGGAAGCCATTCTTGACATCGTTTACCATATTATGGAGGAAAGAGGCTGGTCGGTCTGAGAGAGGAAAGAGTGGGGTTCGCGTTTTGCGGTTCCTTCTGTACGCACAAAAGAGTGCTCGACGAGTTCCGGCATTTGACCGGTGAGTACGCGAATGTCGTGCCGATAATATCAGAGATGAGCGCGGCGACGGACACAAGGTTCGGAAGCGCGGAAGACTTCATGGCGGAGATCGAGCGCATGAGCGGAAGAAAGGCCATAACGTGCATACGAGATGCCGAGCCGATAGGTCCTAAGAAACTGCTCGACATACTTGTAGTCGCGCCGTGCACGGGAAATACAGTCGCCAAGATTGCCAACGGAGTGACGGATACGGTCGTTACGATGGCCGTTAAAGCGCACCTTCGAAACGACAGGCCTGTGCTGCTCGCAATCTCAACGAACGATGCGCTGTCAGGCAATGCTGAGAACATAGGCAGGCTGCTCGCACGGAAGAATTTCTATTTCGTGCCGTTTCGTCAGGACGATCCGGACGGTAAGCCCTGCTCGCTTGCGGCGGATATGAAGCAGCTGCTTCCGGCAATGGACGCGGCGCTCAGCGGAGTTCAGCTGCAACCCCTACTTGCGTGAGTATGCCGGAAAAATAATTTGCAGTTTCCATGCGCGGACTTTTGTGGTATCATCTCGTTGAGAAAACGATTCCGGAGCGTTCGTCGCCGGACGTTCGTCACCAGAACGGTATTTTATGGAGGTGTGCTGTGGAAATTGAAAAAACGCTTGAATTCAACAGGGCGTTCGTCATGAGCGGGGAACACGAAAAATGCACTGCGCGCAAACGAAAAGCAAAAGGCATAGCTGTTGTCTCGTGTATGGACGCGAGACTGACGGAGCTGCTCGGAGCAGCGCTGGGGCTTCGCGACGGCGATGCGACAGTGATAAAAAACGCCGGAGGAATCGTGCGCGATATTTACGGAGGCGAGATCAGAAGCCTACTTATTGCCGTGTATGAGCTCGGAGTAACCGAGATAATGGTCGTGGGACATACAGACTGCAAAGTGGAGGGCCTTATGGCCGACAAAATTAAAAGCGAGATGCTGCGGCGCGGTATAGACAAAACAGACGTTGAAGCCGTTGATAACGAATGGCTCGATGGCTTTGCCGACGTCGAAGACTCGGTGAGAGATTCGGTAGCTTTCATTAAAGCGCATCCGCTCATTCCGCATGACGTTTCCGTGCGCGGTTTTGTTATGGATATAAATACCGGAGCGCTTAGCGAGGTGTGCGCGTCCTGAGATATGCAAAACGGCTTCCGCGCTTCAGGCGCGAAAGCCGTTTACAGTTATTTCGGGACTGGTTATTTCTTCCTCATTTCCTTGAGGTCGTACGGCGTGGTCTGGTAGACATAGTAGTTGAGCCAGTTGGTGTACATGAGCTGCGCCGCGCTGCGCCAGCGGACGATTGGCGTCTGCTGCGGGTCGTCGTGTGGGAAATAGTTTTCGGGAATGGCGATTTTCAGCCCGGCGTCCACGTCTCTGAAGTACTCGCGCGCCAACGTGTCCGGGTCGTATTCGAGATGCCCCATCACGAAAAATTGGCGGCTGTCCTCGGTTTTTACCGCAAAGACTCCGGCCTTGTCCGACACGGACATTATCTCAAGCTCAGGGACTTTTAGTATCTCGGACATCGGTATTTCCGTGTATCTTGAGTGCGGAGCGTAGAACAGGTCGTCGAATCCGCGAAAGAATGGGGACTTTTTTTTCAGCACGGTGTGCTCGTATACGCCGAACAGCTTTTTGTCGAGCATAGTTTTATTCAAATGATAGTGATAGTACAGTGCTGCCTGAGCGCCCCAGCAGATATGCAGCGTGCAGTGGACGTTGGTCTTGGTCCACTCCATGATGTCGCACAGCTCGCTCCAATAGTCCACCTGCTCGAACTCGAGGTTTTCGACCGGAGCCCCGGTTATTATCATACCGTCGTATCTGTTTGCGCGTATCTCGCCAAAGCTGCGGTAAAAGGACTCAAGATGTTCCTCACTGACGTTCTTTGAGGAATGGCTGCTCGTGCGCAGCAGCTCAATCTCTATCTGAAGCGGAGTGTTGGACAGCTTGCGCAGCAGCTGAGTCTCCGTCGTTATCTTTGTCGGCATAAGATTAAGTATGAGGAGCTTCAGAGGACGTATGTCCTGATGCATAGCGCGGTATTCGGTCATTACGAATATGTTTTCGCCCTCGAGTGTGGCCGTAGCCGGCAGTGAATCGGGTATGCGTATAGGCATGTTTCCGCCTCCTGAATAATAATGTATAATGTATGATGTGTATACTACCACATTTTGTTAACATGCGCAAGATAGACACAAGCGGTCGACACGACACGCCTCCGCGTGTGCCACAGCCCTCTGGAAACCGCATTGTAAAGGCATTTGCGGGCAACGAAAACTGAAAAATTTTGACGCAGATTACCTTGACAGAACAGCTCTGATTTGGTATTATAAAAGTCCACTCCGAAGAAAGAAAGCTCTTCGTGTCGGAGTGGGTAAGCACGGTCTTAAAGAATTTGTCAAAGGCATAAGAAATATGTTGACAAAGGTAATACCGTGTGCTAATCTATAAAAGCTGTCCGCGAGAGTGGGAACACGATGAGAGCGGAAAGCGGCCACAGAAAGAAGCGAAAGTCGAGGAAAAAAGTACTTGACAGGGAAGCTTCCGAGTGGTAATATAGATAAGCTGCTCTGAGAGA
>JAYFRC010000082.1:0-40203 GCA_034926415.1 Oscillospiraceae bacterium | reverse complement strand
ACTGCGCGTCCATCCGCTCGGCATAAGCCGAGAAAAGCTCGACATACAGCGCGTCCTTGGATTCAAAATGCACATAAAACGCACCTTTTGTAACTCCGGCCATCCGGGTGATAGCATCAACGCTGACGTCCTTGAAATCATACTGCCCGAACAGCTGATCCGCGCACCTGTACAGCAGCCTTTTCGTTTCGGCCCCCTGTTCCTTTGTTCGGTTATTATTTCGTACTGTCAAAAAAACTCACTCCCGATATTGTATCTAAAGCCGATATGCGCTATAATGAAGCTTGACTAAATACCGCGTTTATTAGTTAGCAACAGTATTATTATAACGTATATTTTTCACAAACACAAAGCATTTGGCCACGGGAGGGGTCTGGAATATGAAAAACCGGCTGATGTCTGTTTTACTTTGCCTGTGTATGACGGCTACGCTGCTGTCGGCGGTGCAAATATCCGCGGCGGCGGCTGATACCATATCCTACGTGGACAAGGACGGAAAGTTACAATCTATCCCGATAGCCTCTGCGACACAAGTGACAAGCGATACGACCACATGGAACGGCGACTGGTACTACGTGTCCGGCAACGTGTCCGGCAGCGTTTCGTTATCAGGCGTTACAGTGAGCGGCGACGTGCATCTGATTCTAGCCGACGACGCCGATCTGGAAGTTACAAGCAGTGAAAATGCCGCTGGAATTAATGTTGAAGGTTCAAACAGCCTGACAATTTACGGACAGGCTGGCGGCAGCGGCAAATTGACAGCCACAGGCGACGGCGGCGCGGGCATCGGCGGCAAAGGCGACGGCGGCACGATTACCATTAACGGCGGCACGGTCACGGCCACCAGCAATTATGGCGCAGGCATCGGCGGCGGCAACGGCGGCAACGGCGGCAACATTACCATTAACGGCGGCACGGTCACGGCCACCAGCAATTATGGCGCAGGCATCGGCGGCGGCGGCAACGGCGGCAACGGCGGCAACATTACCATTAACGGCGGCACGGTTATGGCCACCGGCAGCACCGGCGCGGGCATCGGCGGCGGCGGCAACGGCGGCAACGGCGGCAACATCTCCATCAGCGGCGGCACAGTTACGGCTACCTGCAATTATGACGCAGGCATCGGCGGCGGCAACGGCGGCGGCGGCGGCAACATTACCATTAACGGCGGCACAGTTATGGCCACCGGCAGCAGCGGCGCTGGCATCGGCGGTGGCTATCCTGGTGACGGCGGCAGCATAGCCATCAGCGGCGGCACAGTTATGGCCAGCAGCACTTATGGCGCGGGCATCGGCGGCGGCGTCCGCGGCGGCGGCGGTACGGTGTTTATATCCGGCGGTAGCGTGAAAGCCTCCGGAGGAGGCTCTGCGCAGGATATCGGCAACGGAGATGACGAATCAGGGAGCTTTACGCCACAAAACAACAGCACCGATAAGACCCCCGTATATCTCACCGCAATAACTTTAAATGGCATATCCGTCAAGACAGCGGTTACTTCCCTGACCACAAAAAGCTACAATTACGGTATCAATGACACGGATACCGACGATACCGGCAAGCTTTACCTTTACCTGCCGGAGAAGACGAAAACGACGGCGGCTTCGACGGCGAGTATGCATTATGCCGGACTGGTCACCGCTTCCAATAGTTCAACCTCAGGAACATTATACGAAGTGCCGAAAATTACCTCGGTCACCATTCCTGAGGGAAATTACAAGGCGGAGACTTCGCTTGATTTCACCGTCCACTTCAGCACAAGCGTCATGGTAGACTCCTCCGGCGGCACGCCGTATCTTCCGCTGACCGTGGGCAGTAAGCCAGTACAGGCAGTTTATCAGTCCGGCAGCGGAACAAACGAGCTTCTTTTCCGTTATACGGTTCAGTCCGGCGACAATGATACGGACGGCATAGCAGTTGGCGACAAGATTACATTGAACGGCGGAACAATAAGAAATACAGATGCCGATACGGAGTCGGCGCTAACCAATATTTCCGACACCTCGAAAGTCCTGGTGGACACCACAGCCCCCATCGTGTCCGGCATAACACCCGCTGAGAACGCGACGGCTGTTTCGGCAAGCGGGAATGTCGTAATCACTTTCAGTGAGCCCATGGACGCGTCTGCCGGAGCGGCCTCTCTGACTCCGAGCGGCGGCCGTTTCATATCGCTGACAGGCGGCGCATGGTCTTCCGGCGGTACGGTCTATACGGTTCCTTACACCGCGCTTGACTATAGCACATCCTATACGCTTGCAGTTTCGGGCTTTTCGGACACGGCCGGGAATGTGATGTCCGCGTATTCCCGCAGCTTCACCACCGAGTTGGAACCGTTGGAACCCTCCGTATCCCCGGAAAGTCTGATCATTTACAAGGACGATACGGCCCGATTTTCGGTAGCTCTTGGGCAGGGAACCGCCGCGGCGTCCTCGGCAGCCATTACGGTAACCGACGGTACGATTGCCTCGACTGACACACCGCAGCTCACCGGAAACGGTACCGTTACCGTCTCCGGACTCGCGGTCGGAACGACCAATATCACAATAGCTTTTAGTAACAACATTACAAAAACGCTTTCGGTTACCGTGGAGCCGGCACCTCCCGCCTGGCCCAAAGAAAGCCGCCTTACGGCATCCGGCGTGACGCAGACAGGCGCTGTGCTGACTTGGACGGCGGCAAGCGACATAAGCGCAGTCACCGGATACCGGATTTATCAGAACGGCGCGCTGATTAAAACGGTGGACGGCGCGACCCTTACATATTCCGTGACCGGACTGTCCGCTTCCACCGGCTACAGCTTTCAGGTGCAGGCGGGCAACGCGAATGGCTCGTGGACGACGGTCGGCCCCATCGTCAGCGTGACCACAAGCGCTTTCGCTTCAGAAGGCAGTTCTACAACCGCATCCATTACCGGCGCCAATGGGACGTCAGGCACCGTCAGCATTACGACCAGCGGCGGCACTGCGTCGGCAGAGATCGGCTCGGCGCAGGGCAATGCGCTCGCGGGAGGCAGTACGCTGGAACTGGCCATACCCACCGTAAAGGACGCGGTCAGCTATGGCGTGAAGCTCCCGGCAAGCAGCCTGCATGGCAATGAGGGCGGTACGCTGACTATGGAAACGAATCTGGGCAGCGTCGCCGTGCCTTCCAATATGATTTCTTCCGATACATCGGATAAAACTGCAGAAATCACTATCGGCCAGGGAAACAAGGAGAATTTGCCGGAAAATGTAAAAGACGCCATAGGCAGCAGGCCGCTCGTTCAGCTCACACTGTCCATTGACGGAACTCAGACCGACTGGAGCAACCCCGACGCGCCGGTTTCGGTAAGCATTCCCTATACGCCGACCGCCGAGGAGCTTACAAATCAGGAGAGCATCGTAGTCTGGTACATAGACGGCTCCGGAAATCTTGTTACCATCCCCAACGGGCACTATGACCCGGCCACCGGGAACGTAACATTCTCAACTACGCATTTTTCACAGTACGCGGTAGGCTACAACAATATTGCGTTCAGTGATGTGCCGCAGAACGCATGGTGCTCTGATGCGGTCGGCTTCATTGCGGCCCGCGGCATCACCGACGGGACGTCAAATACCACCTTCAGCCCCGACGCCACACTTAAGCGCGGCCAGTTTATTACTATGCTGATGAAAGCCTACGGCATCGACCCGGATGACGATTCCGCCGACAATTTCTCCGACGCGGGCGACACTTATTACACCGGCTATCTGGCAGCGGCCAAACGGCTAGGCATTTCGAATGGTGTGGGTGATAACAAATTTGCGCCGGAGAAGGCAATCTCTCGTCAAGAGATGTTTACATTGCTTTACAATACGCTGAAAGAAATCGACCAATTGCCTGAGGGTGATTCCGGCAAAACGCTCTCCGACTTCACGGACAGCGGCAGTATTTCCTCATATGCGATGGAGGCAATGGATTATTTAGTGAAAAACGGCGTCGTCAGCGGAAACAACGGATGTTTGCTACCTTCAGCGACTACAACGCGCGCGCAAATGGCGCAGGTGATTTATAACTTGCTGGAAACCTGATGGAGTCCAGCAAAGGAGCAGCCGAAACATTATCGTTCGGCTGCTCCTTTTAATTGACCTTTACAGTATGGCTATGACCCGTTGGCCGGGCCGCCCATTATTACTATGCGCTGTTGGCAAGCACGAGGGATACTCCTTGGGCTTGCCTTATATAAACATTACTCGAAGCTCATTCCAGATATCTATGAGAGACGAGCGACTCGAAACGAAGAAATAGGAAAAAGCCCCCCGGATTGCATTCCAGAGGGCCTCTTCCGTATTTATGAACCGTCAATCTGCTGGGTTCAACAGTTTATCGATACCGCTTTCAGCAAAAAACTGCTCTACTGCAGCCGGGTCAGCCTTAGACTCGTCCATAGGCAGTGTGAACAATGCGTGCGGTCCAGTAATAGAATCTGTAAAGTCAATTGCGCCATTACTGTCCATAGTAAAGTCATCGCTGGACGGCACAGATCCCTGATAGGCGGCCAGATAAACAGTGTGATCGGCAAACATCTCAAGGCTCTGATAATCGAATAGATAATAGGCAATGCCGTCTTTGACGAAAGAGCTGTACCCTCCGCCTAGCGTCCACGCATTGACAGCTCTGGGAGCATAGCCGGACACGAGGGGCGTGACCACAAAATCAGATATACTCTCCTCAATCGGTGTTCCGTCTGCATTGCGGACGGCCACGACAGCGTAGGTGCGCTCGTCAGTCACTTCCTGCGAAAATGCAGAGTCCGACAAATCTTTCCCGCTCACGATACCGGCCAGAGTAATATCGTATCCTTCAGATTCTACGGTTTTATTGATGGCCACTGCGCTGTCACTCTCAAAGGCAGCCGCAAGCGCCGGGAGTTGCATTTCGTTCGCTACATCACTGGGATTGAGCAGAAGTACGGCAGCGACTGCCGAGACAGTCAAAACTACGGCCAGCACAGCCGCAAGGGGAAATGCCTTGAAAATTCGTTTCTTGTTCATTTGAGGAAGCTCCTTTCGATTCTGCTGCGCTGCCGATGAAAGTTTGTCGATGGTTTGCTTTTGGAAATCCATATCAAACACGATTTCATCCATCGCAACACGATACTCCTTTTTTGTCATCACAAATCCTCCTTCAGCAGTTGTTGAAGCTGTTTTCGTCCACGGGCCAGTCTGGTACCAACGGTTGGCGGAAGGAGTCCGAGCAGCTTTGCAATTTCATTGATGGAATAGCCTTCGTAGTAATGCAGATGAATCACAGCGCTGTATTTGTCCGGGAGTGCCCGGACGGCAGAAAGGAGTGGCGAAATTTCCGGTTGAGGAGAGGTTGCCTGATCATCCTCCAGTGGAACCTGATTGCGGGTAGCCGTCCGGCGGCGGTAGTCATAGGCGATATTCAAAGTTGTCCGGATCAACCAGGCCTTTTCATGTTCCGCATCCCGAAAAACCGGCGCCGCAGTCAAGAGCTTCAAGAATGCTTCCTGTACGGCATCCTCGGCATCAGCGGGTGAATCCAGTCGGGAAGCGGACAAATGAAGCAGCATAGCGCTATACTGCTTTACGATCCGACTGATGTATTCTTCTGTATCATCGGGATTCATTCCGCTCGCCGCCCTTTCACTGATAACACGTTTGGGATACCCGCTTTTTTTCATTCTGTAATAAAATTTGGTAAAAATTTTGCCGTGTGGTTTTATCAGAAAAGCCGGTGACGGCGTTGATTATTCAAAAGCATTGTCTGACCAAACACAATGCGTTTTCTGTTCTTGATATAAACATAACGCGTATTTCAGTTATGTACCATAATGCGGACCTCAAATACTCCGCGGAGTTACGGAGTATTCCTACGGTCTATCGTTGAACGAGTGTATTCGATTTAGATGAACCCTTTTGTAGTGGCGTAATATTATGTGGTGTGGCTATTTTGGAGCGAAAGAGGCGAAAATCCATGCTTCATAGTTTAAGCTGTGAGCCGTCCTGTGCAATGTCATTGTATAAATCCATTCAGGGCAAATATTTTGTTGGCGGCAGCCGTGAAGAATTCGGCAACGGGAAGTATGCCTGGGCAGGGCTTTTTAATCCCCCGGATTCCGGCGTTTTACTTTTTGTCAATGTCTTTACTGTTACCAATGTCAGTGAGGTCCCGTTTTCTGTTCAGGTCTGGTTAAATGCGGTAACCTCTGGAACGGCAAAGCTGACAGACATGCAAAGTCCGTCTAATACGGCGCTATGTCCACTTCCAAAACCAAAAGTTCAGTTTTTATATGCGGAAAATGTTGATACAGAACCTTTGACGGGGACATCCATATATGGGCGCCGTTGTCCTGCTGAAACGACGATCGTGGCTGAAGAAGACGGGAAATTTATCTGCCCTCCAGGTGGTAATTATCTAATAAACTGTATTACTCCCGAGACAAGCAATGAAAAGATCCTGGGGAGTGTAGCATTTGGCTGGTGGGAAGAACCATGCTGATAGATTAGAATCATTTTAGGCATTACCATAGTTAAACTGGCTTTGCATTTTGCTGTTAGCATGAGACAGGCCCAAGGGAACCCCTTGGGCCTGTCTCATATTATTGAATATGTAACATTTGAGTGAGTAGTATGCCATTGTTAACCGATGGCACCCGCGCCAATTCCACTTTTTTCCCATAATAGCACTAAATGTAAAAAAATCGAATAGCGTTTGCACAGAATATTTGTTGAAAAAGCTTCCGGCACACGGATTCAAAGCGGCAGTGGCATACTTGCAGCAGAACATCATAGCAGCACATCCGGCCTATTGGTCAACCGGAAGGGCGATAATGCACCGTGGGCGCATTGCAAAACCCGTCGCCGCCGCATAAAACGACCCGCCCGATGGGAGCTGTTCCTCGGGCGGGCCTTTTCTTTACGGATAAAATATCCATAGATTTATTTCACGAACCGGCAGAGATTTTGCGCATATCCTACAATCTTTCTCCCAACGACAAAAAACAACAAAATTTTTGACTTATATGGGCTATTCTTGGCGCCGATGGGGGAGAGCGAAGAGGGAAATGTTTGATGAAAGGACAACACAAATGAAGAAAATCAGTAAAGAGTATTCCATACTATTCAATGCAATTACCGACACAGAAAGCGAGCTCGCAAGAATCAGAGCGAGGCTGATAAGGACTCAGCAGGATGCCGAAGAGGCGTACATAAAGGACGACGAGGACGACGATGACCTGGGCAGGCAGGATAAACCCGCATAAGAAGAAGATGTGGCTGACACTGAGGGTAAATGTAAAAGGAAGACCGGCGGGTTTACCCGCCGGTCTTTCTTGTTTTTAGAATCTGCGCCGTCCGCGATAGCCGCGATGGCGCGTGCGGTAACTGTGGCCGCCTTGGTATCTGTTGCGCCCGCCGCGCATGACGAGAAGAACTATAAGCACGATAATCAGCGCGGCGACAGCGATTATGAGCAGCTTTACGAGCGGCTTTTCAAACGCGGTCTTTATGTCGTTTAGTATCGTTAGGACTTTCGATGCGGGAACGTCGTTCGTCGCAAGCAGGTTGACCGTCGCGCAGATCTTGTCCCCGTTTTTGACAGTGAGCGTCCCAAGCACGTCGCCTTCGGCTATGGGAGCCGCGACGCTGTCGCTGTTGAACTGGACCTCGGTCGTTATATCATCACTCGAAACGTTGTTCGGAACAAGCACATCGATATCGCTCTCGGGGTGGACGACGACGTAATTAGCCTTGGAGGAGAGCGTCACGTCTATCTGGTCTACCGGGTCGCTTTCCTTGAGCACGGACACGGTATGGTAGCAGCTGAAGCCCCACTCAAAAAGACGCTTTGTCTCGGAAAAACTCTTGACTGTTGTCTTCCCGTTCTCGGTAACGGAATCGCACCCGAGCACCACGCTTATGAGCGAGCGGCTGTTTTTGGTGGCCGAGGATACGAGGCAGTAGCCGGCCTCAGACGTGTGGCCGGTCTTGATGCCGTGGGCGTAGGAGTAGAGGTAGCCGAGAGCCCTGAACTGCGAAAGCAGATAGTTGGTCGTATAGAAGTGGCGCTGCTCGGACGTATTCGTGGCGGGGATTATATAATCCTTTGTATCGGCGAGCTTCATGAATTCCTCGTATTTCATGGCTTCCTTTACAATAAGATAAATGTCCCAGGCCGAGGTGTAATGGCTCGAATCCTGAAGGCCGCTTGGGTTGACGAAATGCGTGTTCTTGCAGCCGAGGGAGTTGGCCTCGTCGTTCATCATCGTAACGAAATCGTCTATGCTCCCGCCGACGGTTTCAGCCAGAATATCGCAGGCTTCGTTGGCCGAGGCCACCATCGCGCAGTAGAGAAGCTGCTCGACCGTGAGCTTTTCGCCCGCCTTGATGCCTACGTTGCTGCTGTCGTCCGTGACATAGGACAGCGCGCTCTCGGTGGCGGTTATCGTATCGGACAGGGCAAGCTTGCCATCGTCTATGGCCTTTAGCGTCAGGAGCACAGTCATGCACTTGGTGATGCTGGCGGGGTAGAGCTCGTCGTGTATGTTCTTTTCATAGAGCACCTGGCCGGTGTCCGCGTCGACAAGGAGGGCCGCTTTCGCGTCGATGTCTATGTCCTCGTATGTACCCGCGTCGGCGAAGGCCGCCGGGGCTGCCAGGCAAACGGCAATTACCGATGCCAAAAATATAGAAATAATACGTTTTTTCATTCAAATCTCCCGCAATATATGATACAATATATTCGTTAATAGCCTCGCAGAGCTCTGTCTCCGCGGCGGCGGAATAAGGTTAAAACATTTTGGCCGCGACACACGCACGGACAAAAGTACTTATCGGCCTGCAGACGCGCGCACTTTGCCCGTGCGCTGCAGTAGACGTAATCATATTGCCGAAAGGGTGAAAACTCCTCGACAAATAAAGTATATCAAATGCGGGCGGTGAGTGCAACCTTGAAAATGATAAAGCGCGCGCCTAAAACCGAATTGATCTTAGTTTTGCTGACAGTCTGCTTTTTAGCTATACTGGGCGCGTCTTTCGTTTTAAGACGCCAGGCGGAGCGGTCATCTGACTACACGATATCCGTCTCCCGCGCAGATACGGAGGCCGCCGCAGCGGACGAAGCGTCAAAACTGGTTGACATAAATACGGCGGCCGCAGAGGAGCTGCAAATGCTTCCGGGCGTCGGAGAGGTGCTTGCGGGCAGGATAATAGACTACCGCGAAGCGAACGGACGGTTTGAAAACGTCGAGGACATAATGAACGTGGACGGCATCGGCGAGGGGAAGTTCGCCGACATGAAAGATTTGATAACGGTTGGAGATTAAGACGATGAAGATTCTTGTTGTGGATGATGAGAGGCTGCTTGTAAAAGGTATAAAATTCAACCTCGAGCACGAGGGATATAAGGTTGACACCGCGTTTGACGGGCGGACGGCGGTCGAGATGGCCCGCAGCAACGGCTACAACCTCATCATACTCGACGTTATGATGCCGGAGGTGGACGGGCTCGAGGCTTGCATGCGCATACGCGAGTTCTCCGACGTACCGGTCATCATGCTGACGGCCAAGAGCGATGATACGGACAAGCTGATGGGCTTCGACTGCGGTGCGGACGACTACATCACAAAGCCATTCAACATACTCGAGGTCAAGGCCAGGGTCAAGGCTTTGCTGAAGCGCTCGGGCGGGGCGGCAGCGGAGAAGAAGACGCCATGTATAACTGTAGGCGCGTTGTCGCTCGACACGGAGAGGCGCGTTGCGCTGAAGGGCGGGGAGGCCGTTGAGCTTACGGCCAAGGAATACGACCTCATCGAACTGCTGATGAAGAACCAAAACAGGGTATACAGCCGCGAGAACCTCATGAATATCCTCTGGGGCTACGAGTATCAGGGCGATTTCCGCACGGTGGACGTGCATATCAGGCGTCTCCGCGAAAAACTCGAGGATGACCCTGCCGAGCCGAAATATATACAGACAAAATGGGGAGTGGGCTACTATTTCAAGGGCTGATTTCAGGAGAAAGACCTCGGGCCTGCAGTTCAGGTTTGCGGTAAGCTATATCCTCGTCATCGCCGCAGTGCTGCTTCTTCTGAACACATATCCACTGCTGGTTTCGGAAAACCTGGTGTTCAAATCGAAGCAGACCACGATGGAGAGCAGCGTGTCGGTCATGGTCTCGGCATTGTCCGGGCTCGATAAGCTGACGAGCGAGAATGTCGCCAAGGCGATGACCGTCGCTGAGGAGACGGCGGCTTCGCGCGTCATCGTGACCGACGCCACCGGCTATGTTCTCTACGATACGCGCGAGATGGGCAGCGCCAAGGGCAGCTACGCGCTTTATACCGAGATCGCTCAGGCGCTTGCCGGGAACGACGCGTTCTATTCCAAATACGAGGACGGAGCGTTTATGAGCCGCGCGGCTTCTCCGATCATATACAGGAGCCATATACTCGGCGCGGTCTACGCGTATGAGTATGACGCCGAGCAGGCAATGCTGCTGAAGGGGCTCGAGACGAACCTTGAAAGGATATCACTGTTCGTCGGAGCGCTTGTCATACTCATCAGCTTCGTGCTCTCAAAGGCGCTGACCGGGCGCATCGGGGAGCTCCTCAAGGCAATACGCATAGTGCGCGAGGGCGAGTACAGCCACCGTACCGAGCTCGGCGGATACGACGAGCTGGCGCAGATAGCGACAGAATTCAACAGTCTGACGGACAGGCTTCAAAAGACCGAGGAGAGCCGCCGACGCTTCGTGTCCGACGCGTCGCACGAGCTTAAAACCCCGCTGGCGTCAATACGACTGTTGTCCGACTCGATACTTCAGACCGACCAGATAGACGAGGGCACGGTGCGCGAGTTCGTGGGCGACATCGGTTCTGAGGCCGAGAGACTGACGCGCATAAGCGAGGAACTGCTGAGGCTGACAAAAATCGACAGCGCTGCGCCAACGCCGTCGGAGCCTGTCGACGCGGCGGGAGTAATAGACAAAGTGCTTCGCATGCTGTCGATCCTCGCGGCTGAAAAGGGCGTTGAGCTGCGCCGCGAGATAAATCAGGACGCGACGGTGCTCTGCACGGGGGACGGGCTTTTCCAGATAGTCTACAATCTTGTCGAAAACGGGATAAAATACAACAGGGATGGCGGATTCGTGACGGTTACGCTCGGTGAGAGCGACGGTGCCGCACGGATAACCGTGGCGGACGACGGCATAGGCGTCCCGGAAAACGAGCTCACCAAGATATTCGACCGGTTCTACCGCGTGGATAAGGCGCGCTCGCGCGCCGCCGGAGGCACGGGGCTGGGACTTGCCATAGTCCGGGACACGGCGCTGCTTCACGGAGGCTCGGTCACGGCCGCGCCGCGCGAAGGCGGCGGAACGGTGTTCACGGTGACGCTCCGGCTTGCCGGGAAAGGCGGGGAAGCGCAATGAAAAGAAGATTTCTATGCGCCGCGCTCGCGGCTGCCTCTGTGCTTTCACTCGCTGCGTGCGCAAGCGTCAGCGCAAACAAGGATAATGATACATACAAGCTGTACTATAAGACCAATCTTTCGTATACCGCCGGAGGAGACGCCGTCGGAAGCGAGAGCGTCGAGATAAGTAAGACCGATACGGCGGCGCTTGCAGAGGATATAATCGACAAGCTGCTCGCGGGGCCGGACGACACCGAGCTCATATCGCCTTTCCCGGCGGGAACGAAGCTCAACAGCGTCAAGGTCTCCGCGCGCCACGCGCAGGTGGATATGTCCGAACAGTACGGAAGACTTTCGGGGATGGACCTTACGATAGCCGACTACTGCATAACGCTGTCGCTGACCCAACTCAGCAACATCGGGAGCGTGGCCGTTACGGTGAACGGCGAGCCGATACCATATCGCGACACGCAGCGGTTTATGAGCCGCGACGTGCTGCTCAGCACGATGGACGACGTGGTGAGAACGCTTACCGTCAAGCTGTATTTCGAGGAATCGTCGACGGGACGACTTGTGCCCGAAGACAGGACGATAGAGCTCTACGAGGGGGAGACTCAGGCCGACAAGGTCATGAGCGAGCTTCTTGCGGGGCCGGAGAACGAGGCATATATTTCGGTTATACCCGAAGACGTTACCGTGCGCTATACCCAGGTCGACGACGGAACGTGTTATGTTAACCTATCGCAGGAATTTGAAAGAGATATACCTGAGACTTCCCACGAGCAGAATAATGTGGTATACTCCATTGTAAATTCACTTTGCTCCGTTAATGAGATAAATGATGTCCAGATACTTGTGAACGGCGCGGTGGTCAATTCTTACGGCGATGTTGATATAAGCAAGCCACTGAGCTGACGGTAAAATCAGGAGGAAAAAACAGATGACAAGAGAAACGATATGCGTACAGGGCGGCTATAAGCCCGGAAACGGCGAGCCGCGCCAGATACCGATAGTGCAGAGTACGACGTTCAGATACGCCACGAGCGAGGAAATGGGAAAGCTGTTCGACCTCGAGGCGGACGGCTATTTCTATACAAGGCTCCAGAACCCGACAAACGACCATGTTGCGGCGAAGATTGCGGAGCTTGAGGGCGGAACGGCGGCGATGCTCACGTCGTCCGGGCAGGCGGCGAACTTCTTTGCCCTGTTCAATATCTGCTCTTGCGGCGACCATATCGTGGCTTCGTCGGCCATATACGGCGGAACGTTCAATCTCATCGCCGTGACGATGGCCAAAATGGGAATAGAGGCTACGTTCGTTTCTCCCGACGCCACCGCAGAGGAGCTCAGCGCGGCGTTCCGCCCGAACACGAAGGCCGTTTTCGGCGAGACGATAGCAAACCCCGCGCTGACCGTACTTGACATCGAGCTTTTCGCGAAGGCTGCGCACGACCACGGCGTGCCGCTCATAGTCGACAACACGTTCGCGACCCCTGTCAATTGCCGCCCCTTCGAGTGGGGCGCGGATATAGTCACGCATTCGACGACAAAATATATTGACGGCCACGGAGCTACGGTCGGCGGCGCGATAATCGACAGCGGCAAGTTCGACTGGATGGCGCATAAGGACAAGTTCCCGGGGCTGTGCACGCCGGACGAAAGCTATCACGGAATAACCTATGCCGAGCGCTTCGGCAATGGGGGGGCGTTCATAACCAAGTGCACAGCGCAGCTCATGCGCGATTTCGGTGCAATACAGTCGCCGCAGCACGCATTCATACTGAATCTCGGGCTCGAGAGCCTGCACGTGCGCATAAAGCGCCACTGCGAAAACGGCATGGCGGTCGCGAAGTACCTTTCAAATCACCCGAAGGTCGAGTGGGTGCAGTACCCTGGGCTTGAGGGCGATAAGTATTTTGAGCTCGCACAGAAGTATCTGCCGAACGGGACCTGCGGCGTCGTCTCCTTCGGCGTGAAGGGCGGACGCAATGCGGCAGAGGAGTTTATGAAAGGGCTTAAAATAGCGGCCATAGAGACTCACGTCGCCGACGCGCGCACCTGTTGCCTGCACCCGGCAAGCTCCACGCATCGCCAGATGACCGACGATGAGCTTCGCGCTGCGGGGATAACGCCGGACCTGGTCCGTTTCTCCTGCGGGCTTGAGAGCGCGGAGGACCTTATCGCGGACATCGAACAGGCTTTGGCGAAAGTATAACTGAAAGATAAAATTTTACAGCGGTATGGGAAAATTTTC
This sequence comes from Oscillospiraceae bacterium, assembly GCA_034926415.1. Lineage (GTDB taxonomy): Bacteria > Bacillota > Clostridia > Oscillospirales > Oscillospiraceae > JAYFRC01. Next base: position 26,556 of record JAYFRC010000082.1, on the reverse strand, counting down.
CATACCGCTGTTTTTCAGGGAAAGGGATTTTTATGTACGATACCGTTATTTTTGACCTCGACGGGACGCTGCTCGACACGCTCGAAGACCTGACGGACGGCGTGAACCACGTCCTTTCGGAGCGCGGATACCGGACGCGGACTATAGACGAGATACGCAGCTTTGTCGGCCACGGCGTTGCGTCGTTGATACGCCTTGCGCTGCCGGAGGAGACTGACGATGAGACTTATGCCTCGGCGCTGGCGGATTTCAGGAAATATTACACCGCAAACTGCCGCGCCAAAACGCGGCCCTACGACGGTGTGACGGAGCTGCTTGCAGAGCTTAAGGCGCGGGGTATAAAGACGGCTATAGTATCGAACAAGAACGACGAGGCCGCGAAGACGCTGGCGGAATATTATTTTCACGGGCTTACCGCCGGAGCTGTCGGAGGCCGCGCGGGAAAGCCCCTAAAACCCGCGCCGGAGGCGGTTTTGGAGGCCATGCGCCTGCTGGATGCGAAAAGCGGAAGCACGCTCTACGTCGGCGATTCCGAAGTGGATAAGGAGACGGCCGACAACGCGGGCTTGGATTGCGCTCTCGTTGCGTGGGGCTTTCGCGGATATGAGTTCATAGCGAAACTAGGCGCGAAACGGGTTATTGAAAAGCCGGAGGAAATTTTGGAGCTGACAGTTAAGAACTCGTAGGGACGGCCCTGCGTGGTCATCTGCAATTTGCTTATCGCCGCATCAATTCGCCGGCTCATAATAGATGTTATAATAATCAGAAACTATGCTGTTCCCGCCGTAATCTAGGGATATCTGGAGATGTCCCATCGTCGCGCCGGACAGCGAAAGGTGCACCAGAGCATAGCTCTGCGCGTCGGATAGAGGTACGACGGTCATCTGTTCGCGCGCGGAAGCGGTCTCGGTGCCGGTCGGAGTGATGTATGCGGTTACGGTCTCGGGCGTTTTGCCGCCGAACGTCACGACTATCGTCGTCTCCGCGCCGAGCGTGTACCAGTTGTCCTTCATATCGACGATGTTGCCGCCGGCGTCATAAAACGTGACGCCGGTGATTTCGTTTTTCGCGGGCGCGGCGGGAAGAATAAGCGAAACGAAGAGCAGCGCGGCGAGTATGGCGGCGATTATCCAGCCGAGCGTGAAAACAGGAAATTTTCCCATTTTCGGAGCTTCAGCGCCGGGTTCCGGTGCCATCTCTTCCATGCCGAGGATATTCCGTATCTCGCACATGTTGTCCGCGTTCGGAACTGACAAATCAGATTCCCACTTCGACACGGCCTGACGGCTGACGTAAAGCTTTTCCGCAAGTTCCTCCTGCGTTATACCTGCGGCTTCGCGCCTTTCCTTTATCATTTCTCCGAGCGTCATGATATTGCCCTCCTTTTTGTGCTGAAATCATTGTACCAGCTACGGCGGTTGCAGTCTACCAACCGCGGCGCAACCGCGCGGTTGCGTGGCGATATTTTGCTTTCAAAACAAAGCGGCTCTGCGGAGAAATCCGCAGAGCCGCTTGAAACTATTTCGTTTCTGATCAGAAAGAGGGAACTACGGCGCCGTCGTAGGTGTCGGTGATATAGGTGCGGACGGCCTCGCTCTGAAGAGCAGCGACAAGCGCGAGAATTGCGGGATTCTCCTCGTTGCCTTCCTTGACTGCCACGACGTTAGCGTAGGTCTGAGCGGCCTCGGAATTGGCGTCCTCGGTGGCTACGGCATCTTTGCCGACGGAGAGGCCGGCCTCGATTGCGGAGTTGCCGTTGATGACGGCCATGTCAACACTGCTCAGGGTGCGGGGAAGCTGAGCGGCTTCCATCTCGACGATGTCGAGGTTCTTGGGGTTGTCGACGATGTCGAGCTTGGTGGCGGTGAGTCCCGCGTCGTCCTTAAGGGTGATGAGGCCCTGAGACGCGAGAAGCTGGAGTGCGCGGCCCTCGTTGGTGCCGTCGTTGGGAACCGCTATCTGAGCGCCGTCTGCAAGAGCGTCGATAGTGGCGGTCTTGCCCGGATACAGGCCGAACGGCTCGTAGTGGATGGCACCGGCGGATACAAGGTGAGTGCCATTTTCTTCATTGAAGTTTTCAAGATAAGGCAGGTGAGCAAAATAGTTCGCGTCGACCTCGCCGCTCTCGGTGACGTTGCAGGGCTGGACGTAATCGGTGTACTCGACTACCTTCAGCGTGATGCCCTTTGTCGCGAGGATGTCGCCGGCGACCTTGAGTATCTCGGCGTGCGGGGTGGGGGAAGCCGCGACGGTGATGGTGGTGCCGTCGAGAGCGGCGTAATCGATGTCGGGATTGATTCCGTCCGTGGATTCCTCGGTCTTGGTATCGCCGCCGGCGGTGGTCGTGCCGGTGCTACTGGAGCCACACGCCGTCAGCAGCGCGAGGCACATGATTCCTGCCAGAAGCAGTGCAAAAAATCTTTTCATCCTTTTTTTCTCCTTTTCTTAATGAGCTTTATGCGTTTATCGCAGCGTATGGCCAGATACGTTCCAACCGACTGAAATATCTGGACCATTACTACCAACAGTATGACGGCTATAAGCATTACAAGAGCCTTGTAGCGGTAATAGCCGTAGTTTATGGCGATCATTCCGAGACCGCCGCCGCCGATTATTCCGGCCATTGCGCCGTAACCAAGTATGGTCGTCAGCGCTATGGTGAAGCCGGAGACAAGCGAGGGCAGGCTTTCGGGTATCATCACCTTCCAGATTATCTGGTTAGGTGTAGCGCCCATTGACTGTGCGGCCTCTATGATGCCCTTGTCGACCTCGCGGATGGAGGATTCGACAAGTCTTGCGACGTAGGGGAAAGACGCGATTATCAGCGGGATTATGACTGCTTTGGTGCCGACGGCCGTGCCGACTATCACCTCGGAAAGCGGAAGGACCATTATCATCAGTATCAGAAACGGCACGGAACGAAGCAGGTTGACCGCCACGTTTATGAAGTGCATGAAACCGGAGGGCATCGGACGTATGCCGCCCGGTTCTCCGACGACGAGCAGAACGCCGAGCGGGAGTCCGATAACATAGGAGATTATCGTCGAGAGCACAGTCATGTAAAACGTTTCCCAGATGTTCTCGAGCAGAGCGGTGCGGATAACTTCGACCGCGAGCTGGACGTTGTCGGGACGGAAAATGTTAGCCCACATGGTATTCAGGCACCTCCTCCGCCGTTACGCCCGGCTGCTTGCGTATATAGGCAAGCGCTTTCGCGGCGTCGCTCTCACTGTCGGGAAGGCCGAGCAGCATATAGCCGAAAGCCTGTCCGCCGACGTTTTTCGTGTTTGCTCCGAGTATGTTGACCTTTACGCCGCAGTCTATCGCCAGCGAAGCTATCAGAGGGTCGTAGGACGTGCCGCCGTTGAAAACAACGCGCACGACGCGGTTCGCGGGTATCGATGACATGCCCTCGTGAGCGGAGAAAACAAGCCGTTTTGCGGCGTCGGTCTTAGGATTTGCGAATATATCGGTGACCTTGCCCATCTCAACGACCACACCGTCGTCGAGAATGGCGACGTTGTTGCATATCTCCTCGACCACGCTCATCTGGTGAGTTATTATTATTGCCGTTATGCCGAGACGCTTATTGATGTCCTGGATAAGAGAGAGTATCGAGTGCGTCGTATTCGGGTCGAGCGCGGACGTTGCCTCGTCGCACAGCAGAACCTTCGGGTTGCTGGCAAGCGCGCGGGCGATGGCTATGCGCTGCATCTGACCGCCGGAGAGCTGCGCGGGATAGACGTTTGCCTTGTCGGGAAGACCGACCGTTTCTAGCAGCTCCATGGCGCGCTTTTTCGCGTCGGCGGGCTTGGCTCCGGCAAGCTCCATCGGAAAGCATACGTTTTTAAGGCATGTTCGCTGCATGAGCAGGTTGAACTGCTGAAATATCATAGTGATGTTGCGGCGCAGAGCGCGAAGCTCCGCGGGATTCATCATGCAGACGTCCCTGCCGTCTATGAGTATCTCGCCCTCCGTCGGACGTTCCAGCATATTGATGCACCGGACGAGCGTGCTTTTTCCTGCTCCGCTCATACCGATTATGCCGTAGATATCACCGTCTGCGACAGTGAGATTCACGTCTTTCAGCGCCGTGAACTCGCCGTCCTCGGTTTCGAAAACCTTTGTTATGTGTTTGAGTTCTACCAATGCGGACGCTCCTTTCATTTATGTTGAAGGGAGCCGTCACATTCGCCGCTTCGGCAGACGTGAGTTCCGGGTGCGAATACCCATAATGTCTCACTCCTTTTCAGACGACGGGTCAGACAGACCCGTTTATATTTCCGTTTTCAATATACGGATAAAAATTATTTTATGACACTTGCGCGGCATTGTCAAATGCAAAGAAGACGAATAAACTCCGCATAGTCCGCCAAAGCAGAATAATCCGTTTAATAAGTAAAATTCTGCAAAGTTATGTCCTTCGGCGGCGGTCATGCAAATTGTTGATATTGCGAAAAGAAGCACGGCCTGCGGGACAAACTATACAGCAATTCGACAATTATGAAAAGACAAAAATAAAGGGTTTGACTTTAACAGTAAAAAGTGCTAAAGTACAGAGCAATCAGTAAACGCAAAAGCGGCTGAAATATATGGAGACCGAGGCAGAATGCCCGAGGTCAAAAGGGGAGAAAGCATCATGGTCGTAATCATGAAAACGGGCGCGAGCGACGCGCAGATCAATGGAGTCAAAAAGGAGATGGAAGCCTACGGCCTGAAGATGATGGTCAGCCGCGGCATCGACAACACAATCCTCGGAGCCGAGGGCGACGCGTCCAAGGTCGACCAGGAAAAGATATCCATGCTCGACGGCGTCGAGCGCGTCATGCGCGTGTCCGAGCCATACAAGATGGCAAACAGGAAATACCACCCGCAGAATACCGAGATACCGCTCGGCGGGGTGAACATAGGCGGGAAAAAGATAGGAGTCATCGCCGGGCCGTGCAGCGTCGAGACTCCGGAGCAGATATCGGCGATAGCGGCGGAGGTCAAGGCCGCCGGAGCCTGCGCCCTTCGCGGCGGAGCCTACAAGCCCCGCACCTCGCCCTATTCGTTTCAGGGGCTGCGCGAGGATGGGATACGCCTGCTCCAGCATGCGCGCGAGACTTCGGGACTTCCGATAGTGACCGAGATAATGTCTACAGACAATATACAGATGTTTGAGATGTGCGTTGACGTGATACAGGTCGGAGCCCGCAATATGCAGAATTTCGACCTGCTGAAACAGCTTGGAAAAACGACGAAGCCGATACTTCTGAAGCGCGGTATCGCGTCCACGATAGAAGAGTGGCTAATGTCGGCCGAATATATAATGGCGAACGGAAACCCCAACGTCATACTCTGCGAGCGCGGTATACGCACATACGAGACCTACACGAGAAACACCCTCGATTTAAGCGCGGTGCTCGCCGTCAAAAAGCAGTCGCACCTGCCGATAATCGTCGACCCGTCCCACGCTACGGGAAAGGCATGGATGGTTCCGGCGATGGCTAAAGCCGCCGTTGCCGTCGGAGCCGACGGGCTTATAATAGAAGTACACAACGACCCGCCTCACGCGCTCTGCGACGGCGCGCAGTCCATTCTTCCGTCGGATTTCAAAAAGCTGATGGACGAGCTGCGTCCTATAGCTGAGTGCGTCGGCCGCGAGATATGAGAAAAGCCGTCATAGTAGGGCTCGGCCTCATCGGGGGCAGCATAGCCCAGGCGCTGCGCGGGTTTGAGGATTTTAAGGTGGTCGGAACCGACAAAAGCCCCGAGGTCTGCTACCGCGCGCTCGAGCGCGGCCTTATAGACGAGATAGGCGAAAATACCGAAGACGCGATAGCCTCGGCGGACGTCGTTTATCTTTGCATGGACCCGAGGGGAATAATCGATATGCTTGCAAAGCTTAGGGATACGTTCAGACCCGGCGCGCTTGTGACCGACGTGGGAGGGATTAAGGGCGCCATTATGGACGGGGCGACAGTTCTTCCGGAGTCCGTCGATTTTATAGGGAGTCATCCGATGGCCGGGAAGGAAACGTCGGGCGTTGAAAATGCCGACGCCGCGATATTCGCCGGAGCGCATTATATAATCACGCCGCGCGAAAACAGCAGACCGCAAAACATAGCGCTGCTGAGGCGTATGGCCGCGCATATGAAATTTCGCGACGTGGTCGTGACCACGCCGAAGGAGCACGACGCCATAATCGCCTACACTAGCCAGGTCATGCACATCCTCGCGGTGTCGGTTTGCGACGACCCGGATCTCTTCAGATGCCGGGGCTTCGAGGGAGGGTCGTTTCGCGGCTGCACGCGCGTCGCAGCTCTGGACGTTCCGCTCTGGACGGAACTGTTTTCGATGAACGCCTCTGCGCTGTGCTCCGTGATAAAGACGCTCGAGGTCAACCTCCGCGCTTACCGCGAGACAATAGAAAGCGGGGATACGGAGCGCCTTGCTGAGAAGCTCGCCTATTCCGCGGGCCGCAAGAAAAAAATGAATCTCGAATGAAAAAACGCGTCCAGAGAAGTTTCCCTGGACGCGTTTTTGCCGGCAGAATGAAGGCTGAGGGCTATCCAAGCGGATACGGAGGGTCACCGGCGCGGACGGCGTCATATACCTCCCCCATATATTTCCAGTTGAGAAGAGAGAGAAAATTGTCTACGTACTCGGTTCGCCTATTCTGGAACTGGAGATAATACGCATGCTCCCACATATCGCAGCAGCAGAGCGGGACCATCGGGAGCGGAGATTCGTAACAGGGAAACGTCTGAACAAACAGATTTCCGGATGCGTCGGTCGCGAGATATGAAAATCCCGAGCCGAAGACCGACAGCGAGGCGCTCTTCATCACGGTTCTGAAATTCGACACAGAAGAAAACGAGCGATCTATCGCGGTGCGCAGATTTTCGCTCGGCGCGGTCGAACCCACCGGCGCCATGCAGAGGAAGTACTGCGAGTGACAAAATACGCCGCCAGCCGCTGAACGGACGCCGTTTCTTATTTCACAAGGCAGCGAGTCCCAGTTGAGGCAGAGCTTCTCGAGACTCCAGTTTTGGAACTGGGGATACGGCAATAGCAGGCCGTTCAGCTTCTCCACGCAGGCGGCCATGTGTTTGTCATGATGATAGCCAAGGGTCCGCTCGTCGATGTTCGGCGCGAGTGCGCCATAAGAGTAGGGCAGCGACGGGAGGGTAAAAGGATAATGCATAGCGACCTTCCTTTCTTTATGAAAGTATATGCGGCAAAAAGAAAAAATATAAGAACGACGGTTTGATTTGCAAACATAATATAATATAGTATAATAATATCCATATAAATATTCCGGTAAATATTCCGTGGCGACGAAAATGCGCCTGCGGAGAAACGAAAGGACGAAGCTGATGGGACTTAAGGGCAGAAATGAAATAGACCAAAAATACAAATGGGATCTGTCTCCCGTTTTTGCATCGCGGAAAGAGTGGGAAAAGGCATGCTCCGAAGCGGAGGCCGAGGTAAGGGACATTGAAAACGTGCGAGGCACGCTCGGAAATTCTGCGGAGGCGCTCAAGGCCGGACTTGACAGTGTATATTCGGCGCTGAAAAAGGTTGAGCGCGTATATTTATACGCCTCGCTATTAAAAAACAGCGACAACAGCGACGATGATTACCAGGTCATGACCGCGAAGGCTACGCTTATTTACGTGTCTATGGAGACTGCCGCCGCGTTCATCGACCCGGAGATACTAGCCATACCAGAGGACACGCTATCAAGCTGGCTCTCAGGCGGCATGCTCGACGGCTACCGCCACATAATCGAGGATACGGACCGCCAGCGCGCGCACACGTTGGACACGCGGGGCGAGACGATGCTTGCCAAGCTGAGCGACGCCGCACAGACTCCGGACAACTGCTTCACGATGCTCGAGAGCGTGGACATGGCCTTTCCAGAAATAACCGATGAAAAAGGTAACAGCGCCGCCCTGACGCATGGAAATTTCGCCGCGTGGCGTGAAAGTCCCGACAGGCGCGTGCGCCGCGAGGCGTTCGAAAAATATTTCGGGGAGTTCAAAAAATATATAAACACCTGGGCCGCTATGTACGCGGGGAGCATCAAGCTGGACTGCTATTTTGCGGACGTGCGCGGCTTTTCAGGCGCGTGCGAGCGTTCACTGTTTTCCGGAAACGTGCCGCTGTCGGTGTACGACAGTCTGGCGGACGCGGTTCACGGCGCGCTTCCGACAATGCGCAGGTATCTCGATCTTCGCAAAAAGCTGCTCGGAATTGACGAGCTGCACATGTACGATCTCTATTGCCCGATAGTCGAAAATGTGGAGTGGCCGATGACACTTGACGGCGCAAAGGAACTCGTCAGAGGAGCGACGGCTCCGCTCGGCGGCGAGTACGTGAAACTGCTCGAGCGCGCGTTTTCCGAGCGCTGGATGGATATTTACGAAAACAAGGGCAAGACGACGGGCGCGTTTTCCTGCGGCGTTTACGGCGTGCATCCGTACGTTCTGCTCAACTTTTCCGGGCGGCTCGACGATGCGTTCACGATGGCGCACGAGCTGGGACACTCGATGCACTCGTATTTTTCTGACACGAATCAGGATTTTGCGAACCACGACTACCGCATAATGGTCGCTGAGGTCGCGTCGACTGTCAACGAGGTGCTGCTTACAAAATACCTGCTTAAAACGCAGACCGACAAAAAACGGCGCGCCTACGTTCTGAACCATTTTCTCGAGGGTTTCCGTACCACTGTGTTCCGCCAGACTCTGTTCGCGGAGTTCGAGCGCAGGGCGCACGAGATGTACGAAAAGGGCGAGGCTCTTACGGCCGACAGCCTTTCAAAGCTTTACCGCGAGCTCAACGTCCTTTATTACGCGGGCGCGGAGGTCGACGCGCTTCAGGATTACGAGTGGTCGCGCATACCGCATTTTTACGAGGCGTTTTACGTCTATCAGTACGCGACGGGCTTCTGCTCGGCGGTCGCGATAGCCGACCATATAGTAAAGACTGGCGACGCGTCGGATTATCTTAAGTTTTTGACGACCGGAGGAAGCATGTACCCGCTCGACGAACTTAAGATAGCGGGAGTCGACCTTACGAAGCCGGAGACGGTGGCCCATGCGCTGCGCGTGTTCGACGAGACGCTCGACATGTTTGAAAAGCTCGTTACGGAATGACCGGCGGTGCAAATAACGCTAAACGGAGATGGTACGTTTGTATAAAACGAAAGACCTGTATGACATGACGCGCACGATAGCAGCGCCAATGCTCGAAAAATGCGAGTATCCGTGGGAGGCTCTGCCGCTTATAGGAGAGTTTATCAAAACGCTCGGCGCGTCGCTTCCGGCGGACGAGTATGACCATCCGGAGGAAAACGTCTGGATAGCGAAAAGCGCGCGCATTGCGCCGACGGCCAGCGTGACCGGCCCCTGCATCATCTGTGCCGACGCCGAGGTGCGCCACTGCGCGTTCATACGCGGAAACGCGATAGTCGGACGCGGAGCCACGGTCGGAAATTCGACGGAGCTCAAAAACGACATACTTTTCGACTTTGTGCAGGTTCCGCACTACAACTATGTAGGCGACTCGATACTCGGCTATAAAGCGCACATGGGCGCGGGGTCTATAACCTCCAACGTCAAAAGCGACAAGACGCTCGTCGTCGTCAAGGACGAAGCCGAGCGCATCGAGACTGGGCTCAAAAAATTCGGAGCCATGCTCGGGGACTATGTCGAGGTGGGCTGCAACAGCGTGCTGAACCCCGGAACGGTCATAGGGCGTGGGACGAGCGTTTACCCGCTGTCCTCCGTACGCGGCGTAGTCCCGGCTGAGAGCATTTATAAGGATAAGGACAACATTGTCGCAAGAAAATGATTCGCCTGACGGGGGCGGGGATACGGAACGCCGGCCTGCGCCGGGTTCCTTTCCATGAAAGGTGAAGCCTTCCACCCATTGCCCGCGTCACAAAATAAAAAAGCCCGGGGCTGCGGTTTACGCAGCCCCGGGCTTTTTTGTAATACGATTTATCCTTTGTGCCACTTAACGCCTGCGGGTGTGTCCTCCAGGATTATACCCTGGGCTTTCAGTTCATCGCGAATGCGGTCGGCTTCGGCAAAATTTTTCGCTTTGCGCGCGGCCTGACGCCGCGCTATGAGTTCTTCGACCTTTGCGTCGAGGTCGTCGGATTTTTCATTGCAGAGCAGGCCGATCACGTTCGTGAACTCATGCAGCATATCGGAGCATGCCTTGCCGAAAGCGCGGCTCGGAGATTTCTCCGGCGCGGTCTCGATGTTGACGGCGCGGACGAGCTCAAACAGCACGCCTATAGCATCCGCAGTGTTGAGGTCGTCGTCCATGGCCGCGTCGAAACGGTCGCGGTAGTTCTGGAACGTGTCGGCAAACGCCTTTTCCGAGGCGCTCATATCGCGCTCCGCGCCGTTTTTCTCAATGAAGCGGAGATTGTCCGCCGCGGTGTAAAGACGATCGAGAGCCGCCTTGCTCTGGTTCAGCGATTCGGCGGAGTAGTTTATTGGGCTCCTGTATTGGGCGGAGAGCATGAAAAAGCGTATGGTCTCGTATCCGTAATCCGCCGCGGCCTCGCGGACGGTGAAGAAATTGTTGAGGCTCTTGCTCATCTTGTGGTTGTCGATATTGATAAAGCCGTTGTGCATCCAGTAGCGTACGAACTCGCAGCCGTTGGCGGCCTCGCTCTGCGCTATCTCGTTTTCGTGATGCGGGAACTCAAGGTCCTGGCCGCCGCAGTGGATGTCGATGGTTTTGCCGAGATAGCGGTTTGACATGGCGGAGCATTCGATATGCCATCCGGGACGCCCCTTGCCCCAAGGGGATTCCCAGTACGGCTCGCTTGGCTTCGCGGCTTTCCAGAGCGCAAAGTCGAGCGGATTTTCCTTGATGTCGTTCACCTCGATGCGTGCGCCGGACATAAGGTCGTCTATTGGCTGGTGCGAAAGCTTGCCGTAGCCCTTGAATTTGAGCGTGCGGTAATACACGTCGCCGCCGGATTCATAGGCGTAACCCTTGTCGATAAGCGTTTGGACTAGGTCGATTATCTGCGCTATATTCTCGGTCGCTTTGGGCTGTATCGTCGCGGGGCGTACGCCGAGCCCCTGCGCGTCGGTGAAGTATTCCTTTATATACTTCTCGGCGACCTCGGCGGCGCTGATGCCCTCTTCGAGCGAGCGTTTTATTATCTTATCGTCGACGTCCGTAAAATTCTGGACAAAGGTGACCTTATAGCCGCGGTACTCAAGATAGCGGCGCAGCACGTCGAAAACTATTATGGGGCGCGCGTTGCCGACGTGTATGAAGTTGTAGACCGTGGGGCCGCAGCAGTACATCTTCACTTCGCCCTCTTTAAGAGGGACAAAGGTCTCCTTCTTCCTTGTCATCGAGTTGAAAATTTCCATCTTATTCGTTCTCCTTGAGTTTGTCTTCAAGTTCCTTTATACGTTCTTCAATATCGCACAGCTCGTCTTCGAGCGGGTCGGATACGTTGACCTGGTCCACGTCGTCGGCATAGTGGCAGACGGAGTGGCCGGCGGTGCGAACAATCTTTGCGGGTACGCCGACGGCGGTTGAGTCCGGAGGCACTTCGTTCAGCACGACCGAATTCGCCGCGATGCGCGAGTTGTCGCCGACCTTGAATGGGCCGAGAACTTTGGCGCCGCAGCCGATGAGCACGTTGTTACCTATCGTGGGGTGGCGCTTGCCTTGATCCTTGCCGGTTCCGCCAAGGGTAACTCCATGGTAGATAAGCACGTCGTCGCCGACTTCCGCGGTCTCGCCTATGACGATGCCCGCGCCATGGTCTATGACGAAGCGGCGGCCTATTTTCGCACCGGGGTGTATCTCAATATTAGTGCACAGACGCGCCCACTGGGAGATAAGGCGCGCAATGAAAAAGAGACGGCGCTTATAGAACCAGTGGGATATCCGGTAATATATCGTGGCGTGGACGCCGGGGTAGAGCAGAAATATCTCGACCTTGCTTCGCGCGGCGGGGTCGCGATGCTGGTACGCGCCGAGAAGTTCGCCGAGTCTTGTCATATAAAACCAATCCCTTTCAAAACGAAAAAACGCCCCTCATGCCATCAGGCACGAGAGGCGACAAATTTGTCGCGGTTCCACTCTCATTTATAACTCTCTCCCGCATAACGCGCGGGAAGTGCGGAGGGGCTTACCCTCTTGCGCTCGCGGATGCACCTTCGCGGACCCTTACGCGGAAACGCTTTCAGCCGATGGCGTTTCCTCTCTTGGCGTGTGTCCCGTTACTCTTTCCGGTCATTGCACTTAAAGCCGCACGCGGCTTTAATATCCAGTATATTATCAGTTTGCGGCGATTGTGTCAAGAGGCCGTTTTTTCTTTACATTTTGAAAAATGGCAAGTATTATATGTATACAGGTAAAAGCTGGAGTGATGAAAATGAACATACTAGATTGCGACACCGTGGCTCTTGACGACGAAAACAGCGCGCTTGAAATTATCGATCAGACGCTGCTTCCAAACGAGATAAAGATAATCGGCCTTAAAACGCAAAAGGAGATATGGGAGGCCATATATTCGCTTCGCGTACGCGGCGCGCCGGCCATCGGCGTCGCAGCGGGCATAGGGCTCTACCTCGCGGCGAAGGAGATAAATACCGGCGACCGCGCGGGATTTTTTGAAAAACTGAGCGCGGCGAAGGATTATCTCGCATCCTCGCGCCCGACTGCGGTCAACCTTAAATGGGCGCTTGAGCGCATGGAGCGCGCCGCCGAAAACGAGAGCGGGAGCGTCGCGGACATAAAGCGATCTATGCTGATCGAGTGCCGGAAGATATGGAGCGAGGACATCGAAGTCTGCGAAAAGCTCGGCGAAAACGCTCTTGCCCTTGTAAAACCGGGCGACGGGCTTCTGACACACTGCAACGCGGGACAGCTTGCGACCGTGCGCTACGGAACGGCCACCGCACCGATGTACCTCGGCCAGAAGCGCGGGTACGGGTTTAAGGTTTACTGCGACGAGACGCGCCCGCTGCTCCAGGGCGCGAGGCTTACGAGCTTCGAGCTGTCCTCGGCGGGGATAGACACGACGCTCATATGCGACAATATGGCGGCGAGCCTTATGAAGAGCGGAAAGATAAACGCCGTATTTGTCGGCTGCGACCGCGTTGCAGCAAACGGTGACGCCGCAAACAAGATAGGAACGCTCTCCGCCGCAATAGCCGCGAAGCGTTTTGGAGTTCCGTTTTATGTCGTCGCGCCGTCGTCGACCATAGACATGAATACAAAATGCGGCGCGGATATAGTCATCGAGGAACGCCCGGGCGATGAGATATGCGAGATGTGGTACGAAAAACGCATGGCGCCGCGCGTGATAAAGACGTGGAACCCCGCGTTCGACGTGACCGACAGTGACCTTATAGCCGCGATAGTGACAGAGTACGGCATCGCCCGCGCGCCGTACGACAGGTCGCTTCGGGAGATATTCAACAGGAAGAATTCCGCGGACGAACAACGCTGAAAGGAATTACTTTTATGAAATTTCCAACCGACCGCGAAGCGATGGACATGATAATAAAAGTCGGGCGCGCGCTCTATGAAGAGGGGTTAAACGTCGGCACAGACGGCAACATAAGCTGTAAGGTCTCGGCAAACGAGCTTTGGACAACCTGCTCCGGAAGCGCAAAGGGCTGGCTGACGGACGACGACCTTGTCATGTGCGATATGGACGGAAACAAGATAAGGGGCAATAAAAAGCCTTCGTCCGAGCTTAAAGTCCATCTTTGCGTATATCGGAAAAACTTGCTTGCAAACGCCTGTGTACACGCGCATCCCGTTGCGGCGACGGCGATGGCGTCTATGGGCATGGATATGGCGGAGCCACTGCTTCCGCCAGTGCTGCTCCAGCTGGGGAAGGTATACACCGCGCCGTATGCGCTCACCGGCACGCAGGCCGTGGCCGACAGTATTGCGCCTTTCGCCTCCGACAACAACGCCGTGCTGCTCGCGAACCACGGCGCCGTCACATGGGGCGCAGACCTATGGCAGGCGTATACGCGTATGGAAACGCTTGAGCGCTGCGCCGAGATAACGCTCGAGACCGAGCGGCTCGGAAGAAAAAATTTGCTGACCGAGGCGCAGGCTGAGGAGCTGCATGCTCTCGGGGTGAAAATAGGAAATTTTCTAAAATAATTTTATAATAAAAAGATTTCAGGAAAAATTTTTCCAAGGAGACTTTTTTACTCTATATGCGATACAGTTTCTGCGTTGCTTTGACGGACGATATGCTTTATAATTAATAATAAATACAGATAATAAATACAGAATTAAACGCAATGTTGAAGGGAGGCGCTTTTAGATGATATATTTATGGTTCGCTGCGTTCATAATATTTGTGGTGGCTGAGATCGCCACGGTAGCCCTTGTTTCTATATGGTTCGCGCTGGGAAGCCTTGCCGCTCTCATAGCCGCGTCGCTGGGGCTGGGAATGTGGATACAGGTCGTGCTGTTTTTCGTCGTGACCGCCCTGGTGCTCGCACTGCTGAGGCCGTTTGTTAAAAAGCACATAAACGTCAATCTTCACCCGACGAATGCCGACAGAGTTATAGGCATGGTCTGCAAAGTCACAGAGGATATCGACAATATCGCGGGAACGGGCGCAGTTACCGTGGACGGAAAGACGTGGACTGCGCGCTCAAGAGAAGGAGAGATCATAGCGAAAGGCGCGCTTGTCAAACCAGTTGAAATACAGGGAGTCAGGCTTATAGTCGTTCCGGCGGACACTGAAGTTCCGGCGGACGGGAATTGAAAGGAGAAGAAAAATGGGATATATCATACCGATAGCCATCGTCGTCATAGCATTCATAATAATCATCACCAACATACGCATCGTCCAGCAGGCAAAGGCCTGCGTCATTGAGCGCCTAGGCGCCTACAAGGCTACATGGGGCGTGGGATTCCATTTCAAGATCCCGTTCATCGATCGCATAGCACGCACGGTGTCGCTTAAGGAGCAGGTGCTCGATTACCCGCCCCAGCCCGTCATAACGAAGGACAACGTAACGATGCTGATAGACACGGTCGTGTATTTTGAGATAACCGACCCGAAGCTCTACACCTACGGCGTGGAAAATCCGATGATTGCGATGGAAACTCTGACGGCGACAACGCTCCGAAACATCATAGGAGACCTCGAACTCGACCAGTGCCTGACGAGCCGCGACGTTATCAATACAAAACTGCGTTCGATACTCGACGAGGCGACCGACCCGTGGGGCATCAAGGTCACACGCGTCGAGATGAAGAGCATCGAGCCTCCTCAGGAGATAAAGAACGCGATGGAGCGCCAGATGAAGGCAGAGCGTGAGCGCCGCGAAGCCATACTCCGCGCCGAGGGCGAGAAGAGGGCCGCCATCCTCACAGCCGAGGGCGAGAAGGAATCCGCGATACTTCGCGGAGAGGCCAAGAAACAGGCTGCTATACTTGATTCCGAGGGCCGGGCTGAGGCCATACTCAAGGTCCAGAAGGCGACGGCCGAGGGCATCAAACTTATCAACGAGGCCAACCCCTGCGACGCCGTGCTAAAGATAAAGGCTTTGGAGGCGTTCACCGCAGCGGCGGACGGCAGAGCCACGAAGATAATAATACCATCGGAGATACAGGGTATAGCCGGACTCGCCGAGGGTCTTATAGAGACGCTGAAAACGCCGAAGCCGGAGGAACCGGATACTAAGTAAAATATCAAACCGCCCTCCGCGCATATGCGCGGAGGGCGGTTTTCTTTTTCCTACTGGTTTCTGAACCTTGAAAGAAACTCCGAAAGCCTGGGATTATCAGGGTTTTGGAACAGCTTCTTGGGTTCGCCCTGCTCGGCGATTACGCCGTCGTCCATGAACACGACGTTGTTTGAAACGTCGCGTGCGAAAGCCATCTCATGCGTAACGACAAGCATTGTCATGCCCTCGTCCGCAAGACCCTGCATAACGGCGAGCACCTCGCCGACCATTTCAGGGTCGAGTGCGGAGGTGGGCTCGTCGAACAGGAGCACCTCGGGCTCCATGGCAAGCGCGCGAGCGATGGCGACGCGCTGCTTCTGGCCGCCGGAGAGCTGGGCTGGCTTTGCATTGATATACGGCGTCATGCCGACTTTTTCAAGATAGCGCATGGCGTTGTCGCGCGCCTCGGCGGAGCTCTTTTTGAGCACCTTGGTCTGGCCGACCGTGCAGTTTTTAAGCACCGTCATGTTGGCAAAAAGATTGAAACTCTGAAACACCATGCCTACCTTAGCGCGGTATGCCGCCGCGCCGCCCTTCTGGGTGAGGATATCATTTCCATGGAAAAGTATCTCGCCGGAGGTCGGCATTTCGAGCAGATTGACGCAGCGCAGAAGTGTGGACTTGCCGCTGCCGGAAGCGCCGATGATGCTTGTCACGTCGCCGCCGCGCACTGAAAAATCAATGTCGCGCAGAACAAGGTGGCTTCCGAAGCTCTTGCCGAGATGGTTTATCTGAAGAATAACGTCTCCCATAGCTCAGCGCCCCCTCTCGTTCTGGTCGAGGTTGGTGTTCATAACGTCGCTCACGCCGGCCTTTTTGCGGTTTTCCGCGAGTTTTGCCTGCTCTGTCGCGCGCTTTTTGTCGCGGTCGATATAGTTGAGCGTGCCGCTCGTATGCGCGAGCGTGTCGGACGTCGCAAGGTCGTAGTCGGCGGAGCCCTCGAGCCTGTGCTCGGTGTAGCGTAGAATGAACGAGCACACGAGAGTCATAACAAGGTATATGCCCATCGTTATAGCGGCTGAGGGGAAATACAGATATGTCGCGCCGACGACTGCCTTGTGCACTGCGAACAGTTCTGCGAAGCCGATGATGAACATGACAGAGGTATCCTTGACGTTGATTATGAGGTTGTTGCCTATCTGCGGAAGGATATTTCGCATGGTCTGCGGAAGAATGACGTACAGCATGGTCTGAAAATGCGTCATGCCGATGGCTTTCGAGCCTTCGGTCTGGCCGGGGTCGACGGAGAGTATACCGCCGCGCACGGTCTCGGCCATGTACGCGCCGGTGTTTACGGACACGACAAGAAAGCCCGCGACCCACACGTTATCGAAACGAATAGAGTTGTTTGAAAAATAAGGCACGGCAAAGAAGATGAACACGGCCTGAAGTATCATGGGAGTGCCGCGGAACACCTCGACGTACACCCGCAGTATCACGCGTATTGCGCAAAGCATCGCGCGCTTGAAAGCGTTGTCGCTCTTTGAGTGCGGTATCGTCTGAAGTATTCCGCAGACGAAGCCGATGAGACAGCCGACGGCTGTGCACAGCACCGCGAGCACTATCGTGTTTACCGCGCCGTGTATGTATGTTCCGCCGTACTGCCCCCAGAGCTCTGAGATGTCGGAGCCGAGCTGTATAAGTCTGTCCATTCAAAATCTCCTTTGCGCGTTATCCCAAACGCGCTTGTGTCACTTGGAAATAGGCTGGATTGCGATAGCCTGATTCATAATGTCGTTGAAATCGTCGGCAGTGTAGCCCGCGAGAACGCCGTTGATGGCGTCGACAAGGGCGGTGTTGCCCTTTTGAACTGAGACGCCGATATTGACATCCTCGTCGGATACGGTAAAGTCGTCGCCGCTGTCCGCAAAGTCGAGCAGGACCATGTCGGGATATGCGATGAGCGCGGCCTGAGCGGTCGGCATGTCGGTGCAGACAAAGTCAACGTCTCCGGTCTCAAGTGCCATCAGCATTGCGGGAGCGGACTCCTTGGCTTCCTTGATATTTGCGCCATCTATTTGGGGCAGGCAGGAATCATACCAGATAGTGCCGAGCTGTGAGGTGCAGCTTCCGCCGGAAAGATCGGAAATGCCTTTGGCGGAGGCAAATTTGCTGTCCTTAAGCGTGAGGCAGACGATGGTCGCGTACAGATACGGGCCTGCAAAATCGACCTGTTCGGCACGCTTGGCGGTCATGGACTGGCCGGCGATGACTGCGTCGACCTGCCCGGTCTGAACGGCGGGAACGAGGGAATCCCAGTCGAGGCGCACGACCTCAAGGCTCACGCCGAGAGCGTCGGCTATCTTCTGACCCATCATGACATCGTAGCCGTTGGCGTATTCGCTGCTGTCCTTGATGGGAACGGCGTTGTTGCTGTCGTCGCTCTGGCTCCAGTTGTAGGGCGTGTATGCGCACTCCATCGCGATAGTGAGGACGCCGTCCTCAAGTCCCTTGATCTTGGATGTGTCGACAGGAGCGGACGACGTGCCGGATGAAGCCGCGGGAGTGTTTCCGGAAGCTGCCGAGCCGGACGCTCCTTGTGAGCTGCTTCCGCAGCCTGCAAACAGAGACAATGTCATGGCAAGCGCCATTGAAAGCGAAAGTATCTTTTTCATCTTTTCTTCCTCCTTAAAATCCAATCAAACGGCGGAGGCAGTGAGGAAAAAGCGTTTTGCAAATGAAAAAGCCATGAAAGGCATTTTCAATGCAAATGCTTTCATGGCGTCAACCGCGGACGAAATGTCCGCCTTAACAGGTATGATAGCGCTCCACACTGATGTGACAGTCCGGCGGATATTGTCCGACGACCCAGCGTACGCGCTTCGGGCAAAGCTGCGTTCACTTCGGCGGAAAACCCTTTCGGACGAAGCGGCCGCCCGGCCGTATGCCTCGTTTACTGATGTTTTCCGCGCCTCTACCATTGTCAGGGCTCGCCGCCCGTGACAACTTATATTTGATTTTATGGGGATATGCTAACACTATTTTATATCAATGTCAACATTGACGTCATACAAATATAACGATAAACGCGTAAAAAACAAGCCTTTTTATGTTGAGGATTGGCTAAAAATGAAAAAAGCCTTGCATTGGATTCAAAGCGCGCGTATAATAACGCCAACGTGAAAGCGAGGAAACGCAGATGTGCTCTAGTTGCTTCACAACCGAATTTACTTATGTCTGCTTTGGCCGATTTTTTGGTCAGGGTTGGTTTGGCATGGGAAGAATACGGTCGTGAATCGGTGAGCAGCGTCTCCCGGCATTTTGCGGGAGAAGGCATATCGCGTTTATCAGCTCATTGATTTTCGGATCAATGGGCATTTTTTGTTGCCTTTTTTCGTCATTTGAGATTTAATTAAAGAGGAGATGTAAACTATGGTAGTCGTAATGAAAGCGGGAACTTCCCGGGAAGACATAGCAAAACTCGCCGCCGAGCTTTCGGAGCTCAACCTGCAAGTCAGCATAACCGAGGGTACGGGCTGCAGCATACTCGGCCTCGTCGGAGACACGACGGCGGTCGACATGGACAAAATTTCCATCAACGAGCATGTCGAGCGCGTGATGCGCGTGCAGGAGCCGTACAAGAAGGCCAACCGCAAGTTCCATCCCGCCGACACGGTCGTGTCGGTCGGAAGCGCCAGGATAGGCGGCGGCAATTTCGGCGTGATAGCCGGGCCTTGCAGCGTCGAGAGCGAGGAGCAGATAGTCGCTATAGCAAAGGCTGTCAAGGCCGCGGGCGCGTCGATGCTGCGCGGAGGCGCGTTCAAGCCGCGCACCTCGCCGTATTCGTTTCAGGGGATGGGAACGGACGGACTTGACCTGCTGCTGGCGGCAAAACGCGAGACTGGGCTTCCGATAGTGACGGAGCTCATGTCGCCTAAATTCTGCGACCTTTTCGAGCGCGAGGTGGACGTCGTCCAGATAGGCGCGCGCAATATGCAGAACTTCGACCTTCTTAAAGAGGTCGGGCGCATGAGCAGGCCGGTGCTCTTAAAGCGCGGACTTTCGAGCACTTATGAAGAGTGGATAATGTCCGCGGAGTATATCATGTCCGAGGGCAACGAGAACGTCATCCTCTGCGAGCGCGGAGTGCGTACGTTTGAGACATATACGCGCAACACGCTCGACGTGGCCGCCATTCCCTGCGTTAAGCGCATGAGCCATCTGCCGATAATCATCGACCCTTCGCATTCTGGCGGAATGAACTGGCTTGTTGAGCCGCTGACGATGTCCGGTATAGCCGCCGGTGCCGACGGAATAATAGTCGAGGTGCACAACGACCCGCCGCACGCCAAGTGCGACGGGCAGCAGTCGATAACGCCAACGCAATTTGCGGGGCTTATGAAAAAAATTGAGAGTATGACCGGCCTCATGGGCAAGACCATCGTAAAATGACCCGAGCTGTCGGGAAGGAGGATTCCGGAATGAAAGAACTATACGTTGACCTGGGCGAGAGAGCGTATTCGATAAAGGTCGAACGCGGCCTGCTCGACAGATGCGGAGGCGAGGTGCGCTCCGTTACGGGAGCGGAGCGGCTCGCGGTAGTGAGCGATGACAACGTCGCTCCGCTTTATCTCGACCGCGTTCTGGATAGCCTTGAAAACTCCGGATTCTCGGTGTTTCCGATAGTTTTTCCGGCGGGCGAGAGCAGCAAATGCCTTTCTATGCTCGCGGCTGTTTACGAGGAGATGGCCGAAGGCGCGCTGACACGCGGCGACGGGGTCGTCGCGCTGGGCGGCGGAGTCACGGGCGATATGGCGGGATTTGCCGCGGCGACTATGTTCCGCGGAATAGATTTTATTCAGATACCGACTACGCTTCTTGCGCAGGTGGACAGCAGCGTTGGCGGCAAGACGGCCGTAGACCTGCCGCAGGGCAAGAACCTCGTGGGCGCATTTTACCAGCCGAAGGTCGTGCTCATTGACCCGGATTGCCTTAAAACGCTGCCGCGCCGCGTTCTCTGCGACGGCATGGGCGAGGTAATAAAATACGGAATGATAGCCAATGCGGGACTTTTTGAAACGCTTGAAGCGCTGCCGGGAGTCGACGCGCTCGAGGGATGCATGGATGATATGATTCTCACCTGCTGCGACGAAAAGCGCAAGCTGGTCGTCGAGGACGAGCGCGATACGGGACGCCGCGCGATACTCAACTTCGGCCACACCCTGGGTCACGCTTACGAGCTTGCGTACAATTACGAAAAATACACCCATGGCGAGGCCGTGGCCGCAGGCATGGTTAAGATGCTAGAGGTCGAGGAAAAGCGCGGACGCGATGTGGAAGCGCTGCGACGCCGGCTTGTCTCCGCGCTCTTAAAATATGAACTTCCGACCTCGATACCTTGCTCCGCGGAGTCGTATGCGGCGTCGATCGGCCTCGACAAAAAGGCGAAAGGCCATACTATAGGCGTCGTCGAGGTGACCGAGCTAGGTTCCGCGTCCGTTGTTCCGACGGAAAGGGAAGATCTGCTGCGGCTTCTGGAGGATTGAGATGGAGCTTGATATTTATCCCTCGCAGCTTCGCGGAAGCATAACTCCGCCGCCGTCGAAAAGCCAGAGCCACAGGCTGATAATCGGCGCTGCGCTCGCTGACGGAAGAAGCGAGATACGCGGAGCGGCGCGCTCGAGGGACATCGACGCTACGCTTTTGTGCATGGAGGCGCTCGGCGCGAAGTACGCGTGGAGCGACGGAAAACTTATAATCGATGGGAACGGCGGAAAAAAGCGCGCCGGAGAGCTCCCGATACTCGACTGCTGCGAGAGCGGTTCGACACTGAGATTCCTCATCCCGATCGCACTTGTAACGGCGGGAGGCGGAGAATTCCGCGGGCGTGGAAGACTTATGGAAAGACCGCAGGAGCCGTATTTTGAGATTTTCCAAAAAATGGGAATTAAATATGAAAGACGCAGAGATGCGCTTAGTGTAAGCGGAAAACTCATACCAGGCGAATACGCGCTTCGCGGCGACGTGTCAAGCCAGTTCGTGACAGGCCTTTTGTATGCGCTGTCGCTCGCCGAAGGTGAGTCGCGCATACGGCTCACGACGCCGCTTGAATCGAAGAGCTATGTCGATATGACGCTTGACGCCATGCGGCTTTTCGGAGCGAATGCGCGGGAGCTTAGCGACGGATATGAAGTGTCGCACTCGCGCTATTTGGCGCATGAAGCGCTTGCCGAGGCCGACTGGTCGCAGGCGGGGTTCTTCTTTGCGGCAAATGCTCTCGGCGGAAAAATCGAAATAGACGGATTGAACGAGAACTCTTCGCAGGGCGACAGGATCATACGCGGATACTGCGAAAAACTTGCGGGAAGCGGGGAGGTTTGTCTCGACGTGTCTGATTGTCCCGACCTTGTTCCGGCGCTGGCGCTCATAGCGGCCTGCCGCGGAGGGAGAAGGACGCATATTGAGAACGCAGCAAGGCTGCGCATGAAAGAGAGCGACAGGCTTGCTTCCGTGACGGAGGTGCTGACGGCGCTCGGAGCGAAGATAAGCGAAATGCCGGACGCGCTTATAATTGACGGAGTCGTCGAGCTTTCGGGAGGCGCGGCGGTGAGCGCGCACAACGACCACAGGATAGCGATGATGGCCGCGGTCGCCGCAGCACGGTGCAAAACCCGGGTAACTCTTGCCGGTGCGGAGAGCGTTGAAAAATCATATCCCGAATTCTGGAATGATATGGAAAAGCTCGGACTTAAGTTCGTGGCGCGAAAGGACGAAAACATATGAAATTCACAATATTCGGAGAATCGCACGGGCCCGCCGTGGGCGTGGCGTTGGAGGGAGTTCCGGCGGGAATAGCGATAGACGAGAGATTTATTTCCTCGGAGCTTAAACGCCGTGCTACGGGTAAAAATTCATTGTCTTCGGCGAGAACGGAAAAAGACAAAGTCGAATTCATAAGCGGGGCGTTTAACGGGATGACCACCGGGGCCCCGCTCTGCGCGGTCATCGAAAACGGCGACGCGCACTCGGGCGACTATGAAAAGATTAAGGATATGGCGCGCCCGGGACACGCGGATTACGCGAGCTTTATAAAAAGCGGAGGCTTCAACGACTACCGCGGCGGAGGGCATTTCTCCGGGAGGCTGACGGCGGCGTGGGTCGTGGCAGGAAGCATAGCAAAGCAGATACTCGCAAAAAACGGAATCGAGGCGCTCGCGCATATTGAGCGCGTGGGGCAGATAGGGGACGACTGCGTCGACGCGGCGGAGCCAGATATCGAGGCGCTCCGCGCAGCGTCTAGAAAGGATTTTCCAGTTCTCAACGACGTGTTCGGAGAGCGTATGCAGAATATTATCGAACTCAACCGCGAAAGGTACGACAGCATCGGCGGCGCGATAGAATGCGTTCTGGTCGGGGTTCCTGCTGGAACGGGAGCTCCCGATTTTGACAAAAACTGCGAGGGCGTGATTTCAAAATACATTTTCTCCATACCCGCGGTCAAAGCCATCGGCTTTGGGATAGGAGAGGAATTTGCCTACATCAACGGAAGCGGAGCGAACGACGCGTTCCGTGCCGATAACGGTGCTGTGCGCACGGTCACGAACAACAACGGCGGCATCAACGGCGGCATAGCGAACGGCATGCCGATAGTTTTCCACGTCGCGATGAAGCCCACTCCGTCGATAGCTCTGCGCCAGCACACCGTTAATTTCAGGACTATGGAAAACGTAGACATCGAGATAGAGGGCCGCCACGATCCGTGCATCGTCCACCGCGCCGTGCCGGTAATTGAGAGCGCTGCCGCGCTCGCAGCGTGCGAGCTTCTCGGCATATGAAAGGAGAGCGGCGGCGATGAGCGAGCTTGACGAACTTAGGAAAAAAATAGACGATATCGACGCGCAGATGACGACGCTTTTTGAAAAGCGCATGGACGCGACGAAAAAAGTAGGGGAGTACAAGAGGAAAAACGGCATTCCTGTTTTTGACAGCGCACGCGAGGCCGAGGTGCTTGCGAAAAAGGAAGCAATGCTGAAAAACCCTTATCTTAGAACCGATGTAAAGGATTTCTTTTCCGCGATAATGGCAATCTCCCGCCGCCAGCAGCGGGAGCTCACAACCGACGAAAACAGCAAAGCTCTGTTTCAAAAATTTCGCGCCGACATAAAAAACGCGCGCGAACCGCTCAGCGCGCCACGCGTTGTTTACCAGGGAGTGCCGGGAGCTTACGCCGACGAGGCCGCACATGATTTTTTCGGCGACAGCGCAGAGTACGATACGCGGGGAACATGGAGGGGCGTATTTGAGGCGCTCCGGCGCTGCGATGCGGACTACGCCGTCGTTCCAATCGAGAACAACTCTACAGGCTCGATAAACAGTGTTTACGACCTTTTGTCGGACTTCGGGTTCTATGTCGTCGGCGAGCAGACCGTAAAGGTGGAGCACTGTCTCTGCGCGCCCCACATGGCGGAGCTTTCCGGGATACGAGATGTCTATTCACACGAGCAGGGCTTTTTCCAGTGCGTCGAGTATATTAAAAAAAATGGATTCAGGGAAAACGTGATGCTCAACACCGCCGCCGCCGCGAAATACGTAGGGGAACAAAACGACGCGTCGAAGGCAGCCATATGCTCGCGCCGCGCCGCTGAGCTCTACGGGCTTTCCGTGCTCGCAGCGGGGATAAACACCAGCGGAGAGAATTACACGCGGTTTTTCATCGTCTCGCCTGAGATGGAGATAAGAAAGGGCAGCGATAAGATAAGCGTGATGTTCACGCTTCCCAACGAACCTGGAGCGCTGAGCCGTGTGATGTCGCTTATAGCGCTGCACGGCCTGAATTTAAGCAAGCTTGAGTCGCGTCCGACCGAAGGGAGAGGCTGGGAATACAGATTCTTCGCCGATATCGGGGGCTCGCTTAAGGATATGGCTATGGATTCGGTGCTTTATGAGATGCTTGAAAACACGCTGTCGCTGCGCGTGCTCGGAAATTATGTGAAAGGCGCGTGAGACATGAAGGAGCTTTATGTTATAGGCGACCCGATAGCGCACAGCCTGTCGCCGCTGATACAGAACACGATGATTTCGGCGCTCGGCCTTAAATACGAATATTCGGTAAAACGCGTGAAGGCGGGACAGACTGCGGAATTTCTTATCGAGGCAAGAAAGAGCGGCTGTGCCGGCTTTAATGCGACGATGCCGCACAAAACGGAGCTCGTAGCGCTCGTCGATACGCTTTCCGAGGACGCGGCGCTTTACGGAGCGGTGAACACCGTAGCCATACGCGGCGGCGGGGCTCACGGTTACAACACCGATGGGATAGGATTTCTTCAGAGTATCATCGAAAACGGGATAAACCCCGTAAACCGCCGCGCGGCCGTTCTTGGAGCGGGCGGAGCGGCCAGAGCCGTTACGCTTAAGCTGGCGCAGAGCGGCTGCGACAGGATATTCGTCTGTAACCGCACGGCGGAAAAGGCGCTGGCGCTGGCAGGGGAGTTCCCGGGGGTAATCGAGGCGAGGGATTTTTCTCAAAAAACGCTTGCGGAAACGGCCGCCGAATGCGATATGCTCGTCAACTGCACGCCGGCGGGAATGGACGGGGTCGGCTCGTCGTTTGAGAGCCTCGGTTTCCTTAACGGGCTTGGAGAGGGCATACCGGTGGTCGACATAGTGTACAATCCGGCGAAAACAGAGCTTCTCGCCGCCGCCGAAAAAGCGGGGCATCCTGTCATGAACGGGCTTTCGATGCTGATGTGGCAGGCTCTTTTCTCGCTTGAACGGTTTGCGGAGACGAAGATAGATCCGGATTTTGTTATGCCCCTGATGCGCGCGGCGCTGAAAGGGAAAGGAATCTGCTGAAATTTCTTCAAAATATAAGTGCATAATTATAAAAAATGTGGTACGATAACAGAGGTGATGGGTTTGAAGGAGCATAAAAAGAAAATGATAGCGCCGGTGGTCATAACTACTATCACAGTCGTATATCTTATGGGGTACGCCGTCGCGTTTTCCCTCTTCGACATTCCGCCTATCGCCAAGTTTCTGGGCTTTATTATATTTCTCGCGCTGGCGCTGACGGGTATTTTTATGTGCAGAGAGAGAATAAATGAAATAAGGAGCGGTGAAGAAGATGATATTGGTAAATACTGATTACGTGGCAGGGAAAGAAATAGCGGAGATGCTCGGCCTCGCAAGAGGGAGCACCATTCAGACGCGCAACATCGGCCGCGACATTACCCAGAGCTTTAAGACCCTTGTAGGCGGAGAACTCAAGGCTTACAATGAAATGATGAACGAGGCGCGCGCCATCGCGACAAAACGGATGAGCGAGGACGCGGAAAAAATGGGCGCCGACGCGGTGATAAACATACGCTACTCCACGTCCTCGATAATGCAGTCTGCGGCCGAGGTCATGGCTTACGGCACGGCGGTAAAATTCAAGTGACTTTCCACTTGGAGGCTTAAAAATGATTTTTTGGTTTTCCGGAACGGGTAACTCATACTGGGCTGCGAAGGAGCTTGGAAAAACGCTCAACGAGCCCCTCGTGGATATGGCGGCGGCGATACGCTCCGGCCGTCTAAACTACTATGTCCACGAGAGCGAAAAGGTCGGCTTTGTCTTTCCCGTATATTTCATGGGTCTGCCCAGCGTCGTGGATAAGTTTATAGAGATAATGCAGCTCAGCGGAAAACAGAATCCCGAAATATTCGCCGTGCTTACCTGCGGGCAATCCTGCGGCATGGCGGACGAACTGCTTGAAAAAGCGCTTGGGAAGCGGTCGCTGAAGCTCTACAGCGCGTATCGGCTCATTATGCCTGACGACTATGTGATTATGTACAACGTTGGCGGCGAGAACGAGATGAAAAAACTTGCCTC
>JAYFRC010000016.1:0-12799 GCA_034926415.1 Oscillospiraceae bacterium | reverse complement strand
AGCACAGAAAACAAGTACGCCTACTGGTACGAGATAGGTTAAAAACGAATGTCTCCATCCCGACAGCGCGAGGACTCCTCCGAGGTTTGCCCATATTATTCCGCCAACTGAAGTGATGACAGAATTAAATCCAAGCAAAGTATTTTGCTTTGTCCCGTTATAAAGTTCAATTATGATAGACTGCGCAAGCGGCCACATGATGCCACAACCGATACCGAATACCGCACGCCCCATGCAAACCTGAGCGAACGTGGATGAAAATGCCGGATAAACGCCGCCGCCAATAAGCAGGAACATCGCAATTATAAACAGGGGGCGAACTGATACTTTCCTTCTAATCGCGGAATATGCAAGAGACGCGGGTATCATCATTAATGACGGAATTGTAGTAACCAGAGTGATTGTACTAAAAGGTATGTCAGAAAATTCTTCTGACATATATGCTAGTGCTGGAGATTCAGCTCCGGATGACTGACAAAGAATACCTACAAGTAAAACAGCAATAACAGCTATTAATGAGTTCGGATCCCTTTTCATAGCAAATTATCCTTTCAATAAAAATATATTGATTAACTGTAGATGAATAAAGTTGAATTTACTGCGATATGTTATTAATATCTGTCAATGACTTGTGACCTATCAAAGTGCATTTTCACTGCGGTTAATGACATCATTCTGTATGCCAGCAGATAGCTGAGTAAAGTACGCAGAAAACCCACCAACCCGCACTATGAGGTCTTTATAATTATCAGGAATTCTTTGCGCTGTTTTCAGTTCCTCCGTATCAACAATATTGTATTGAACGTGTGTACCTCCGGCGGCCATAAATGCGGAAGTGTATTGGGTTAGAAGTTTCTTGCTTTCGTCGCTTTTTAGTATTGCTGATGTAAACTTTTGATTCAGTACTGTAGCGTATGAATCCTTCATTTTAGCTTTAAGTACCGAACGTAAAACAGCTGTTGGGCCGTTTTTATCGGCTCCCCCCATGGGAGAAAATGAACCGTCATCAAGAGGCTCGAGAGCCTTGCGCCCATCAGGAAGAGCACCTACCCCGAGACCAGCCATGTAATGCCACGCGAGACCCTCTCTTGCCACCATAAGGGGACGGAACGGAGAATTATCAAAGTGCATGATATACTGAGAAGAACGATCAGAAATTTCTGACACTAAATTATCGACTTCGTCAATATCATTTCCGAACTTCGGAGCTGCAAGGCACATTTGCCTTACTTCTTCACCGCGAACTCCATCAAAATTACTGTCAAGTACATTCATCAGTTCTTCCATTGTCAGCTTCTTTTCATCAAATACAATGTGCTTTATTGCCATAATTGAGTCCGCGGTATCTATGATTGCACGGTCTGAAAAACCAAACTGAGTATAGGTATGGTCTGGTATAAGCAAGTCTCTTCCGTCTGCAAAATAATATGGTACGGCAATTGTTGACCAGAAAGGCTGTCGAAAATAATTGGGCTGAACATCTATTGCGACATGTGCAAGAGTGACAATACGGTCAATTATGTATTTATGCTGCGTAAACAGCGCGTCCATTATTTGTTCGACAGATTCAAAATCTTTTGCATCTCCACAGTCAACGCCCGTGAGTTTTCCATTTATATCACGCCCATTATGCAATGCCATATGTAGCATAGCAGCAAGATTCAGCCCTGCAAGTCCCTCCATGCCATAATGCTCCGCTCTTGACGGAAGCGCTGGGTATACACAACCAAGGCCGACCCATTCGCATGCTTCGTTATAGGGTATTCCCGCCGAGACGAAATGATTTATGACAGATTCATCGTTTTCAAATAGGGGTATTCCTCCTCTTGTTTCCATGTTGCAGCTTATAGCCTTGTCCATCATCCAATCAGGAATTTTTTGAGTCCATCTGATTGATACAGTTGGGGAAGATAGTTTTAGCATGGCCGTGACATGAAGAAACAGATATGACAGCTCATTTGATGCATCCTCATGGTTTTGATTATATCCACCGAGAACTATATTGTTTATTCCAAAATTCACCTGATGAGATTCCTTAAATGCTTCAGATTGTACAAACAGGGCAGTTCCCCATCTGCCAAGAAGCTCGCCTATCATTTGAGCGGCATCCTCAAGTGTAATCTTTTCAGAGTTTATATCATTTATAAAGAAAGGATATAAGTACTGGTCTCCACGCCCCCACTGAGGATAGTTATGCATTGGATGCTCAAGCACCTTTCCCGCACCAATTATAGACATTGCTGTAAGTGCTTCCTGGAGAGATTCGGCGGGCTTTTCTGGTACTTTCATACAAACGGAAAAAATGCTTTCAAGTTCAGCTTTCCTTATATTGTCTGATGTCTCTTTAGCTTGCTCCCTTGCAAGCTCAGCATATCTGTGAGCAAGCATTATAATGCCTTCCATGCAGAGCTTTGAAGCTTTCCAAAAATAGATGCGGGTTATATTAGGAGTGTGTTTTGATGTCTCGGCTGCAATGTATTCATCAGCTCTTTTAATGTAATCGCCAATTCCTTTATTTAGTATATAAGAGAAGTCGCATGTTGAAGTACTAGATGCAAATAAGCCTGCGTCAAGTCCAGGATCCTTTGCCTTTGACGCCACTATATCATCATTCCAGCTTCCGTATATTTGTTCAAGAGCCTTGTTAGTCATATCGACAACTGTATGCCCGCGAAATGTATTGACGGCATCGCGCATCATTTTTTTTGTATCCATTGACATAGCAGCTTCGGAAGAAAAGCCAAATTTTATGTCATCTTCATCAGACCATATTGATTTAATATAATCCCCGCAAATATCGATCTCAGGAAGTGCGCCTATAACTCCGGGGGTTGGTTTTCCAACAATTAATTCGTGCGGTAATATACTGATCGGAATATTTTCACAAATATGCTTAAATGCCATGGCTCTACGAATTTCTATATCCTCATCTTCGGTTTGTTTCCATGAATCCATAAATAGTCTTTCACGATCAGCATAAAATGAATATTTTGCCGACTTCATTGCCTTTCTCCACTGAGCAAGTCTTCCATCTAGTTCCAATCCGTCAATTTGATGCAGCAAATCCATGTTTATATTTTTACTCATCTTTATCACTCCTCAAAAAATATGAATCTAAATTATACTGATATTGAACAGTTGATTCCGCGCTTTATATATGACATTTTTACATTATTTACCTCTTGTGCCGTCATAGTCTTAATGTTCGCGCATTCATAAGGCATATTAAGTGCAAGATATTTACTTTCCCCCATTCTATGATATGGCATTAACTGAAGATCAGCAGCGCCTATATTTTTTAGAAACTTGGAAATCTGATTTATATTTACTTCACCGTCATTAATGCCAGAAATAAGTGGAAGTCTAAACAACACATTACTGCCATTATTTATTAGATTTTTTGCATTAGAAAGAATTAGTTCGTTTGAGTGTCCCGTATATAATTCGTGAATTTGGGGGTCAATATGTTTGATATCAAAAAGGAATAAATTTGTATATGGGGCGACAATGTCAAATGCAATACTATCCACAAATCCTGCAGTTTCTATTGCAGTGTGTATTTTTACTTCCTTGAGTTTTTTAAATAATTCAGCAACGAAATTGGCATGAAGTAACGGCTCACCACCAGATACGGTTACGCCGCCTTTTGATGCATCATAGAACAACTTATCAGCAATAACCTTTTGAAACACCTCATCAACGCTCATTAACTTGCCATATTTAGTAAGTGCCCCATAAAAACATGCTTCTACACATTTTCCGCACGCAATGCATTTATCATAATTTATACGATGATCCTTAGGATTTATATTTATTGCCCCATTCTTACAGGTGTCATAACATTTTCCACACTCTTTGCAGAGATTTCTTATAAAACCAATCTGCGTGTGCGGTAATATTCCTTCAGGATTTGCGCACCATTTACAATGCAGGCTGCATCCCTTAAAAAATACAGTTGTGCGTATGCCTGGACCATCATGTATAGAATATCCCTGAATATTATTGATTAAAGCTTTTTCCAAGGTAGTTCTCCTTCCAATAAAGGCGAGTACAAGTGATAATAAAAGTCAATTGCTTTTGAAATTAGGTTATCTGAAAAATAACAAAAATACTAGCAACCGTTTGGCGAAAATATTTTACATTATTACTTTTACGAAAATATAAATATATGCATGAAAATTATTGTATAAAACTTACAATATATTTTAATTTTTTCAACCAAAGGTTTTATAATTATTTGTTGACGCATAAAGAGAGTTTTTTATTTATGCTTGCCGCCGCATATTTGAGTGCAGTATTCTATAAATTTCCATGTATTTTTATCAAGTGAAATTCCTTTCTTAACTAATATATTAAGTTCGCTGAATAGCGTTTCTTCATGAATGGGAATACGGATCTGATTATCCTCCATTAATAATTCAGATAAATCATCTACTGTAATTGTTATATTCTGTGTAAAATGGCTGTATCTGTGTGTAGAAAAAGGATCCGCACCCTTAAAATCTATTATGGGATCAAAACCGCACTTCTTGCATGCAGATGTAAAATTGAAATATATCTTATATCGTTCATCTGCGATTCCAATCAATTCGCCCTTTAAGTCCCTGCATGTAAGATATGAACGATTTGCGAGATGATTTGCCTTATTGACTAACGCACATAAAGGATATTTCTCAATGGTATATATATCAAAAATATTTGGATCATTAGGCCCAAAACAAAAGCCAAAATCAGAAATTCCTCTGCGTATATAATTCTCACATATTATGTCAGGCATCTCAACTAAATGAATGCCGACATTTGGATGCTTTTGTTTATAAGATTCAATAACGCTTAGGGCAATGCGCTGATACACCCCGTTTGCAATGGCAACAGTAATCTCCGAATAACTATTATCCTCACGGAAATCGTTAAGATGGTCTTCTAATTGCAAGATATTGTCAATAATTATGTGTGAATACGAACGCACACATTCTCCAGCGGGTGTAAGTAATAAGTGATTTCCTTTCTTATAGAACAATGGAGTTTCTATTTCATACTCAAGCTTTTTAATTGATTTACGCAATGCTTGAGGTGAAATAAAAAGTTTTTCTGCAGATTTTTCAAAATTACGGTCATTACATAGCACTATAAAATATTTTAACTGTTGAATTTCCATAATAATCACCATACCTGTAACAAATTTTGTCTAATAGATCTTAACTAGTTGTTCAATTATAAATGGATTTTCTATAATGATATACAATTATTATTTTTATTAATTATTCTATAGCTTTGCTTTATAGTAAAGTAACTCCTAGTTTAATTATGAAACTTATTATCGTCGTCAATAAGTAATCCCTAATACAGTTTCAGAAATTTGCGCACAAATCTTAACACAATCTCTTTCTTCTGTATTCATGCAACAAGTGCAACAAAATATATTTATATAGGAAAAAAGACTCTGATCTTAAAGATCAGAGTCTTTTGCTGCCAATGCCTTTTATTTGGTTTTAAAATGATGTCTTAACGGCCATTGGATAATGCGTCAGCCATTTTCGATTTATTTACAGCTTAAAATTGTCGGGAGACAGGTTGTCCGTTTTAAGCCTGACAGGCCGCGGCGGCACGCGCTTGAGCGGGTCGTACTTAAACGCTCGGCAATAAAACTCCGGAGGAACGACGCCGTGCCTGATGCACGCGACCTCCCTCTCGCCGACACGGCTGCCTTTTTCACAGTACGCACAGCGCGGTTCTATCTTCTTTCTGAACAACATATCTCTCTCCTTCCGGTCACATCGCGTCTACAACTATCTTATCGTCCTTTGCAGAAATGTGAAGCTGCGTCACGGGATGCTCGTAGCTGTCGATAATATCTGTCGCAATCTTGTCCTCGATGTCCTTTTGTATCGTACGGCGCAGGTTGCGCGCGCCGTAGGTCACGGAGAACGCCTTCTTGGAAACATACTCTATTACGCTGTCGTCGTACGTCATCGTCAGGCCCTTTTCCTTAAGCGATGCGGCAAGCTCGTCCATCATTATGCGCGCAATATTTTTGAAATTATCCTCGGTGAGTTGGTTGAAGCAGATTATCTCATCCACGCGGTTGAGGAACTCCGGGCGCAAAAACTCTCCCAGCGCCTTCATAGCGCGCTCGCGCGTCATATCGTTCATCGAACGGTTGAATCCGAGAGAACCTTCCTTGCGATCGCTTCCAGCATTTGAGGTCATGACGATGGCAGTATTCTCAAAGTTTACACGCCTGCCGTGGGCATCGGTTATCTGGCCGTCGTCGAGTATCTGGAGCAGGACGTTGAGCACATCTGGATGTGCCTTTTCTATCTCGTCGAACAGCACGACGGAATAGGGCTTGCGGCGTATCTTCTCGGTAAGCTGCCCGGCCTCGTCGTAGCCGACGTAGCCCGGGGGTGAGCCGATGATGCGCGACACGCTGTGCTTTTCCATGAACTCCGACATATCGAGACGAATGAGCGATTCGGGCGCGTGAAACAGATCCTGCGCGAGCTGCTTGACAAGCTCGGTCTTGCCGACGCCGGTGGGGCCGACAAAGATGAAGCTGACGGGCTTGTGCTTCGGCGAGATGCCCACGCGGTTGCGGCGTATCGCCGCGGCAACCGACGCTATCGCCTCGTCCTGCCCCACAATATGCTGTTTTAGCCTGTCCTCAAGCTCCGCAAGGCGCTTGAATTCCTCTTCCTTTATGCGGCTCGCGGGAATCTTAGTCCACAGCTCGATGATGCGCGCGAGATTCTCTATCGAAAGCTGCGGGTCGCCCTTGGCCTTTATCTCGGCGATCTCGTTCTGGAGCTTGAGCTCGCTGCTCTTTATCACGGCCTGTCGCTGATAAGAAGTCTCGCTGTCATCCTCGAGGAGAAGCTCCTTTTCCTTCGCGTAATCCGCAAGTTCCTTTTCTATCGCCATGCGGCGGTTCAGGTCCTTGTCGTGGAGATTGATATCGGAGCACGCCTCGTCGATAAGATCGATGGCCTTGTCGGGCAGGAAACGGTCGGTTATATATCTCTCCGACAGAAGCACCGCCTGGCGCAGAACGCCGTCGGGTATCTTCACGCCGTGATAGCTTTCGTAATAATGCGCGATGCCGCGCAATATCTCCATCGTGTCCTCTATCGTCGGTTCGCCGACGGTTACCGGCTGGAACCGGCGCTCGAGCGCGGTGTCCTTTTCGATGTGCTTGCGGTACTCGCCGAACGTGGTCGTGCCGATGACCTGTATCTCTCCTCTTGACAGCGCGGGTTTCAGGATATTTGCGGCGTTCATGCTACCTTCGGCATCTCCGGCGGATACGATATTGTGTATCTCATCGATGACGAGTATGACGTTTCCGGTCTTTTTTATCTCCTCGATAAGCCCTTTCATGCGGCTTTCAAACTGACCGCGGAACTGCGTCCCGGCGACGAGCGCGGTGAGGTCGAGAAGATAGACCTCCTTGTCTCTGAGCTTGAACGGCACATCGCCCGCGGCTATGCGCTGAGCGAGGCCCTCGGCTATCGCGGTCTTGCCGACGCCCGGCTCGCCTATAAGACAGGGGTTGTTCTTCTGGCGGCGGTTGAGTATCTGGATAACGCGTTCTATCTCCTGATCGCGTCCGACAAGACTGTCGAGTTTTCCCTCTCTGGCGCGAGCGGTAAGGTTGATGCAGTAATTTTCGAGGAACTTGTGCTTTGCGGGCTTTCTCGGAGCGTGCGGCTTGACTTCTCCGCTCTCACTTTCCTCCTGCTGCTGTCCCTCGTTTCCGAACAGGCGGTTGAGGAACGGGAAGGTAGCGGTCTTGCCGTCCTCCTCGTCGTCTTCTTCGCCCTCGGGCTGCTGATTCGCAATATCTTCCATATTCTCGGCGCCGCCGAAGGCCTGCATCATTTCCTCCGTTATTTTATCGAGCTCGTCGTCCGTTATTCCCATGCGCTTCATCATCTCGTCCACCTGAGGGAGATTGAGCTCCTTGGCGCATTTGAGACAAAGCCCCTCGTTGACGGTCTTTCCGCCCTCAATTTTTGAGATATAGACGACCGCCACGTATTTCTTGCATCTTGAGCAAAGTGTTGGCTGCATAGTTTACCTCCTAAATACCCGATATCATGGAAATCGGATTAAATGTCATAAAAAACTGGAGCATGCGGCTTCCCGCCGCGGTTTCCGCAGCAATCTTTATAACGCCGCTGCGTATAAGCCAGGTAGCGAACATAAGTATCAGTCCGCCCTGGACTATGCCAAACAGCCCGCCTCCCAGCGCGTTGAGGAGATGTATTCCAGGAACGTCTGTAAGCATGCCGAGAACTTTCGCAATTAAATTCAGAATTATCATGAGCACAACAAATGAAACTATGTACACAAGAGCGTATGCTATCGAATCCACAAGATTCGCCGCGATGCCCTCAATTATGGTTTTTCCTGTCTCTTTCGCAGTGTCAAGCGCAGCCTCGGCCAGATTGTCTGCCGACTGATTGTAAACCCCGAGGAAGCTCATCATATCGTCCGTCTGATCCTCGGACGCTTCGCCCTCGCTTACGTCTATTCCCGCGCTCGAGGCCGCGCTGTCAACGCGTTTTTCGACAGCTGATATTACTATCGGGCGCAGCGCTTCCGCCGCGGCGTCCGAAAACGTGCTTGCGCAGACTCCCGCGCCCACAAGCGCGACAACTATAATGACAAGACCTATAACGCTCCTGAAAAGGCCGCGCCGCAGCCCGAAAATGAAAAATAATGCAAGCACCGCAACGAAAACAATATCTATAACGTTCGCCGTCTGCATAGAGCAGCTCTCCTTTCATCAGGGAACTATCAGCTTTGCGCTTCCGCTTCCGACGAGCCAGGCCGAGCCGTCCGCGCGCATACATACGTATTTTGCGTAACCGGTGTCTGTCAGCGTCGCATACTCGTCCATGTATTTGGTATAAATTACCAGCTTGTCGGAATAAAGGACGGCGATATATCTACCTTTGGCCGATATATCGAGCACTTCATCGTTAATATCGAGCGAGGCTATCTCGGCCCCGTCGGATCCCACCGTGGCTATCCTTGCTACGCTTCCCGCGCGGTAGCGGTTCAGCAGCAGCGCCGCAAAACCGTCGCCGGCGAGCGAATAGCCGCGAAGATACTCTGTATTAAATGTATATGTTGCGCCGATCTCTCCCGTCTGCGCCGAAGCTATCGCGAGCCTGTCGTCGGCCAAAGCCGCCGTCTGCGCTCCGATCGAGCCGAGGTCGAGAACCATTCCTCCGCTGACGGTTAACGAAGAGAGTTGCTCACCGCTCTTGAGCTTATACACAGCCATCTCCGATATATAACTTCCATCGCTCTGGCCGAGTGTCTCGGCCACAAGATAGCTGCAGTCGGCGGTAACGCAGGCGTTCATCACATAGCGCTGCGAGGAATTGAACTCGAACACGAGGTTCATGTTGGAATCGTACACAGACACGCAGCCCTTCTCACCGCTCTTCTGAGCGGTGACGGCAAGGTAATCCGAATCGTTCAGCGACGCCGAAATAAACGCAAGATTCTTGTCAAGCGTAAGCTTGAGGCACTGCTCCTTGGCGTCAAACACCACAAGGCTCGACCCGCCCACATCGTAGGCGACGGCCTTATCCTTGCCCACGTCGAGCACTGGGTCGTTCATCTGTACGTCGCAGGTAAAAAGCGTCTTCCCGTCCCTGTCGCGAACAGACACTGAATTGTTTGTAAGAATAACGAGGTCGTCTCCAAGAGAGGCAAAGCACTCGCTCGCCGCGTCCTCATACTCAAAGGCTCCGTTCTCAGCCGTCTCGCTCTGGTTTGCGCCTCCGTAAGTTACTATGCGGCGCAGAGCGTCGATATTCAGCTTATCCCAGAATGCCGCGACAAGAACCACAGCAAACACTATCACAAGTATCACAGCGAGAGCAGCGGCCATGCCTTTTTTGCGCTTGGGCGCGTCGGGCTTTTCCTCTTCGTCCGTTCGCAGAGTAGTAAGTTCCTCGCGCTCGTTCTTTTCGCGCATGGCGTCTCTGGCACGGTCAAGGTCTATGATGTTTTTCTTCCGCTCATCCATTCAGACGCTCATCCTCATACCAAAGTCTTGTAAGATACAGTCCTCCTGGCGGAACCGTAGGCCCCGCGAGAGTGCGGTTCCCGCTGTCGAGTATGGCGGGTATATCGCCGGGGGTAAGCTTGCCCTCCGCCGCGTACAGCACGGTTCCCGTTATGGCTCTTACCATGTTGTAGAGAAAGCCGTTGGCGCAGACCTTAAGCTCCAGCAGGTCGCCGCGCCTTGAAACATTGCAGTAATAAACCGTTCTCACCGTACTCTTTACATCCGTGCCGAGACTTCGCACGGCAGCGAAATCGTGAGTCCCTTCAAACATGCGGGCCGCGGCGTCCATAACGCCCTCGTCCAGTTTTTTCGGGTAAAAATACGCGCGGTGCACATAAAACGGATTGCTTATATGCGAGTTATATATGCGGTAGGTGTATTCTTTTTTAATACATGAGGTGATAGCGCTGAAATCGTCCGGAACCTCGAAAGCGGCCTGCACCGCTATGTCCTCAGGCAGCCGCACGTTTATTGCGAGTGGAAGACGGTCGAGCGGTATGGTCATGTCGGTTCGGAAATTTGCGATATAGCGTTCCGCGTGAACTCCCGCATCGGTGCGTCCCGCGCCGGTCAGATGCACGCGTTTTCCGGCAAGACCCGAAAGCTCGCCTTCAAGCACTCCGGCGACCGTTAAGTCGCTCTTTTGCACCTGCCATCCGTGGTAGCGGGTTCCATTATACATCAATTTAAGCGCAATATTTCGCATGACCGCAATCCTTCATAAAAAATTTACAAACTCATCCGCCCAAGAAAAATGGTCAGTATCATAATGGCGAGCATCAGCGCAAGCACTATCCAGTCAGCCACGGAGAAGCGCAGCACATGAAGCTTTGTCCGTCCCTCTCCGCCGTGATAGCAGCGGCATTCCATAGCCGTCGCAAGCTCGTCCGCACGCCGGAAAGCGCTTACGAACAGAGGAACGAGCAGCGGAACCAGCGCCTTTGCGCGATGCAAAACGCTTCCCGAATCGAAATCAGCCCCGCGCGCCTTCTGCGCGGACATTATCTTATCTGTCTCCTCTATGAGCGTCGGTATGAATCTAAGCGCTATGCTCATCATCATCGCCAGCTCGTGTACCGGTACCTTGAGCCGTTTCAGCGGGGACAGCAGGCTCTCTATGCCGTCTGTCAGCGCGATGGGGCTCGTCGTATAGGTCATGAGAAACGTGCCCATTATCAGAAGCATTATCCGCACGACCATGAAAAGCGCCGTCCACAATCCCTCCGAAGTCACCGTCAGGACCCAGAATCTCGCGATTTCATGGCCGGGGATATAAAACATATTTATCAGCGCCGTAAAAATAAGGATGAAAAGTATCGGTTTAAGCCCTTTAATAAGAGCCTTGAAGCCGACCTTCGATATAAAGACGCACACTATGAGAAGCAGCGCAAGTATCCCGTATGATACGAACCACGACGCGCAGAAAAGCGCGACGATATAGAGCACGACCCAGATTATCTTTGTGCGCGGGTCAAGACGATACGGCAGCGTCGTTCCCGGAAAATACTGCCCGAGGGTGATGTCCTTAAGCATCGCGCCCACCCTCTTTCAGCGCAATGGCTTCGGCGACAAGCGCGTCCACGGTGTAGATTCCCGCTGTTACGGCTATGCCTCTTTCCCGAAGCAGAGCTGCCACCTGCGCTGCCTGCGGCACGTCTAGCCCCATAGCGTTCAGTTCCTTCGCCCGCGCAAAAACCTCGGCGGGTTCTCCCTGCATCGCGATGCGCGCCCTGTCGAAAACCGCTATGCGCTCGCAGTTTGAGGCTATGTCCTCCATGCTGTGGCTCACAAGGATTATTGTCGTTCCCTTTTCCTCATGGTACGCGCGTATCTGCTTCAGTATGATGCGGCAGCCTATTGGGTCGAGTCCCGCAGTCGGTTCGTCGAGTATGAGCACCTCGGGCTCCATCGCTATTACTCCGGCTATCGCCGCGCGGCGCTTCTGCCCGCCTGAGAGTTCAAACGGCGACGCATTGAGCTGCTTTTCGTCGATTCCGACCGTACGCGCGGCCTCGCGCACGCGGCGGTCGACCTCGGTTTCGTCGAGCCCCATGTTCTTAGGCCCGAAGGATATATCCTTGTACACCGTCTCCTCAAAGAGCTGGTACTCGGGATACTGGAACACGAGCCCGACGCGAAAGCGCGTCTTCCTCGTTGTTTCCTTATCCTTCCATATATCCTCGCCGCAGAGCAGCACCCGGCCTTCGGTGGGCTTTAGCAGTCCGTTCAGATGCTGTATGAACGTAGACTTGCCGCTGCCCGTGCGTCCGATAATGCCGAGGTACTCTCCGCGCCGTACGGAAAAATCAATATTTTCAATCGCATTTCTCTCGAAGGGCGTGCCCTTTCCGTAGGTATGCGTCAGATTTTCAACTCTGAGAATCTCTTCCAAATCTTTTCTTCCTTCAGCCAATATACTTTGCTATCGCGTCCGCGCATTCCTCAGGCGTTATTGCGGAGAGCGGAGCGTCGGCTCCTGCCTTTCGGAGCTTCCAGAGTATCTTCACCGTATCAGGCACGGTGAGTCCTATGGAGTCCATCTCTTCCACTTTCTGAAAAATATCACGCGGCGCACCGTCGAAATATACCCTGCCGCGGTTCATCACCACCACGCGGTCGGCCTCCTCCGCTTCATTCATGTGATGCGTAATGAGCACGACCGTCATGCCTTTTTCGCGGTTCAGTCTGTGTACCGTCTCGAGCACGTCGCGC
>JAYFRC010000088.1:0-32067 GCA_034926415.1 Oscillospiraceae bacterium | reverse complement strand
CGGTGAAGTAATAGTTGATGTTGGTAAGCGTGTAGTAGGGCATCAACCATATCGAAAGGATATTGAGGGTCAGCGCGGAGAGTATTACCCAGCCGATAAACGAGAGGTCGAGCTTGAACATCGGCATCTTGAAGCCCATCGTCTGCATCTTGCTCATGCGTATTGCCTCCATGGGGCCGACGCCGTATTCGATGAGGTTATAGTAGGAGAAGCGGTAGCGGTAAGATGCTACGATTCCGGGAACGATTAGCAGGCAGGTCCAGAGAAAAATAAAAACATACTGTATTATCGTCAGCGCTATTATCCGTCCGACAAGCGAGAAGCCGTCAAACAGGGAAGTCACGGGCATTTCGCGGCCGTGGGCGATGCCGAGGCAATATATGGTGAAGCCGATTTCGAGAATGATGGAGATAAGAACAATAAGTATGTTTGCAAAAACACCGGCAGGCGAAGCCACGGTGCCTACCGCGGTTTGAACGGAGTCATTGATAAAGCCGTATACTCCGAGCAGCGACGAGGGATCGTCCTGAATAAACGCCTCGACCGAGTTCAGTATATATACGATTACGAGGAACAGCAGGGAAACCAGCAGGGGATTGGCCCTGGCCGTACGCATGGTCTCCTTCGCGGCTGCCTTCGCGGCGCGTCTGTCTACCATAGGAAAACATCTCCTTTATATCTGTTTTAACAGTTTAACATATTTGTGGCGTCTTTACAAGGCACACAGCGGCAACGAAAAAGGAGGGAGAGGATTTATTTAATCCCAATATTTTTTCCTTAGCGGTGCCGTTTCCTGCGGCGCGGCGTTGATAAAATCCGCAGAAATCAGCGAATGCGCACATATACTCGCGGCGCGCGAAAAAGCCCCGTCGGAAAAACATTTTCCGACGGGGCTTTCATAATTCAGATTATTCGAGCACGGCTCCGCGTGCGGCGGAGGTTACGAGACGAGCGTACCTTGCGAGACAGCCGGTCTTGACCTTCGGCTCCGGGCAGACCCACTTTGCTTTGCGCGCTTCTAGTACGGCGGGTTCCACCTTAAGAGTTATACTGCAATTCGGGATGTCGATATCGATGGTATCGCCCTCCTCAACAAGACCGATGAGGCCGCCCTGCGCGGCTTCCGGGCAGACGTGGCCGATGGCCGCGCCGCGGGTCGCGCCGGAAAAACGTCCGTCGGTTATAAGCGCGACGCTCTCGCCGAGACCCATGCCGCAGATGGCGGAGGTGGGGTTCAGCATCTCGCGCATTCCCGGGCCGCCCTTTGGTCCCTCGTAACGGATAACAACAACGTCGCCGGGACGTATGCCGCCGGCATAGATGACCTTGATGGCCTCTTCCTCGCTGTTGAAGACACGGGCCGGACCGGAGTGCTTCATCATTTCGGGCGCGACTGCGCTCTGCTTGACGACACAGCCCTCCTCGGCAAGATTACCCTTCAGCACGGCGATACCGCCGGTGGCAGAGAACGGATTGCTTATCGGACGGATGACCTCGGGATTTAGGTTGTCGGCCCGGGCGATGTTTTCCGCTATGGTCTTGCCGGTGCACGTGACGCCGGTAGTGTCAAGCAGCCCAGCGGAGGCAAGCTCCTTCATAACCGCATACACGCCGCCTGCGCGGTCGAGGTCTTCCATAAAAGTCTCACCGGCGGGAGCGAGATGGCAGAGGTTCGGGGTTTTCTTCGATATCTCGTTCGACATATCGAGGTCGAGCTCTATGCCGCACTCGTGCGCGATAGCGGGTAGATGCAGCATGGTGTTTGTCGAGCAGCCGAGCGCCATATCGATGGCTTCGGCATTATGGAAAGCCTTTTCGGTCATAATATCACGTGGGCGGATATTGCGATCGAGCAGTGTCATTATCTGCATGCCGGCCTTTTTTGCCAGGCGCAGACGCGCCGAGTAGGGCGCGGGGATGGTTCCGTTGCCGCGAAGCGCCATACCGATGGCTTCGGTAAGGCAGTTCATGGAGTTTGCCGTGTACATTCCGGAGCACGAGCCACAGGACGGGCAGGCATTTTCAATGTATTCCTCAACGCCGTTTTCGCCGAGCGTTCCGGCGTGGTATTTGCCGACCGCCTCAAACATATGCGACAGGCAGGTACGTCGTCCGTCGCTAAGGTGTCCGGCGAGCATCGGGCCGCCTGAGACGAAAATGGTGGGCACGTTCACGCGCGCCGCCGCCATCAGCAATCCTGGCACGTTCTTGTCGCAGTTGGGTATCATCACGAGCGCGTCAAACTGGTGCGCTATTGCCATGCACTCCGTCGAGTCGCAGATGATGTCACGGGTCACAAGCGAATATTTCATTCCAATATGCCCCATCGCGATTCCGTCGCAAACGGCAATCGCCGGAAACATTATCGGCGTGCCGCCCGCCATGCGCACGCCGGCCTTGACCGCGTCGGCTATCTTGTCAATATTCATGTGGCCGGGAACAATCTCATTGAACGAGCTGACGATTCCGATGAGCGGGCGATTAAGCTCCTCCTCGGTAAAGCCGAGCGCGGCAAAAAGCGAACGGTTGGGTGCGCGGTCAACGCCCTGCGTGACGTTTGATGAAAGCATAGTGAACGCTCCTTTTTATATATTAAAAAATAAGTTGTATGATGACACTTGCATTGTATGACAACATAGTATATCATAATATGAAGAATGTCAAGAAGAATACGGAGGCGGCGGCGTGAAAAAGAAGAATTTGTCCGAACAAACGGCGGAGCGTCTTTATAATATGGTTGCGGTGGAAAAGAAAATAAAGCCCGGCGAGAAACTGCCGAACGAGCTTGAGCTCGCGGCGGATATGGGCGTCAGCCGCACGACGCTGCGCGACGCAATAAGAACGCTGACGGCGCAGGGAGTGCTGGAGGTTCGGCGCGGACGCGGAACTTTCGTTCAAGAAAAGGCGGGAGAGGTTGAAGACTACGGATTTTCCACGCTTGACAGGATGCATGGACAGCTTGGCGATCTGTTCGAGCTGCGGAGCATAGTCGAGCCGGCGGCCGCCCGCCTCGCCTGCATGCGCGCCACTGACGCGGAGCTTGGGGAGATGCTGAAGCGCGGAAGAGCGGTCGAAGAGCAGATATGCGCAGGGCAAGACAGAACAGAGGCCGACCGTGAATTCCACACGGCCATAGTCCGCGCGACGCACAACGAATTCATGCTCCGGCTGCTGCCCATGATAAGCCGCGCGGTGGGCGGGGCTATAGCCTCGGGAGAAAATGAGAAGAAGCTTGCCGAGGACACACTGCGCGACCACGCGATGCTGATGGATTTTTTCAAAAAACGCGACGCCGCCGGAGCGGAATATGCGATGGCCATACATATGCGTCACAGCGTCGACGCGCTAAACATAGGCAAATAAATTGTATGCGCCGACCGGAGAGAGAAAAAGCTATCTCTGGCTGGCGCGCTTTTTGAGAGCGGCTTAACGCGGCGCCTGAGCAGGGTTTGCCAATGTTGAATTGCAACGAAAAAAGGAAGTTATAAGCGCTCATCTTTGTCTATATAATTTTGGCGGACTACTTGAACAGTATTTCGTTTGTGCTAGAATACGCATATGAGTTATACTAGGAGCGTTGTCGGAAGAAACGCTGCCGCAGAGCAAGAATTGAGGGATACAATTTGCCTATACTTAAACGCAGCGGTATTGCGCCGTCGCAGGTAATACTCGGCGGCTTCGTCGTTCTCATAAGCGCGGGAACACTGCTGCTGCTTCTGCCGTGGGCGTCGAGAGCCCAGGGCGGAGCATCGTTTTCAGACGCGCTGTTCACGGCAGCCTCAGCCACATGCGTCACGGGGCTTGTTGTCCGTGATACGTTCACCTACTGGACGCCGTTTGGACAAGCAGTCATACTCGCTCTGATACAGATTGGCGGAATGGGCGTTGTCACGATGGCGATAGCCGTCGCCATGGTTACCGGGCGCAACATAAGCTTCAGGTCAAGGCTTTTTATGCAGGAATCCATCTCTGCTCCGCAGGTAGGCGGAATTGTGAGGATGACGAGCTTTGCGATAAGAGCCACGCTGTGCATCGAAGCGGCCGGAGCGGTGCTGCTCGCGCTGAGGTTTTGCCCACAGATGGGCGCCGAGGGTATATGGTACGCCGCGTTCCATTCCATATCCGCATTCTGCAACGCGGGCTTCGATCTCATGGGCAGGAACGGCGAGTATTCGTCACTGTCGGCATATGTGGCCGACCCGCTCGTAAATTTCACGGTAATGGGGCTCGTCATAACGGGCGGCATAGGATTCTTCACATGGGAGGACATCCGTGCACACGGAGCTAAAATATCGGCCTACAGCCTGCGCACGAAGCTGATACTTACCGTGACGGCTGTTCTTATACTGGCTCCGGCGGTGATGTTCTTTTTTTCCGAGTTCGGAAATTTTCCGATGGGAGAGCGGATATGCGCTTCACTGTTCCAGTCGGTCACCGCGCGTACAGCAGGCTTCAACACCGCGGATATTGGAGCGATGTCCGGCGGAGCGAGGCTTGTGCTTATATTCCTTATGCTCGTTGGCGGAGCGCCCGGCTCGACTGCGGGCGGCTTCAAGGTGACGGCGCTAGCGGTGTTGATTTTCAATGTGCGCTCCGTATTTCGCGGACGTGAAAGCGTACAGTGCTTCGGACGGAGACTTCCTCCGCAGGCCATAAACAGAGCATGTGCGCTCTGCACGCTTTATGTTTTGCTGTTCTCCGCCGCGGGTCTTGCAATTTCCGCGATTGAGGGCGCCGCGCTTGAGCCGGCGATGTTTGAGGCGGCGTCGGCTATAGGAACGGTCGGTCTTTCGCTCGGTCTGACGCCGGAGCTTGGCTTCGCGTCGCGGCTGATACTCGTGTTCCTTATGTATTTTGGACGAGTTGGAGGACTGACCATGATGTATGCCGTGACCGCGCACAGAATACCGGTGCCTGCGGAAATGCCGCAGGAGGATATTTCGATAGGATAAGAGAGGAATAACAAAATGAAATCTGTTCTTATAATAGGACTCGGCCGCTTCGGGCGCCATATGGCGCTGAAGCTTCACGACG
This sequence comes from Oscillospiraceae bacterium, assembly GCA_034926415.1. Taxonomy (GTDB): domain Bacteria; phylum Bacillota; class Clostridia; order Oscillospirales; family Oscillospiraceae; genus JAYFRC01. Next base: position 27,033 of record JAYFRC010000088.1, on the reverse strand, counting down.
GGCACCATGATGTGCTCGCGGTGGATACGGACGAGGCGCGTGTAAACGCCGCGCTCCCTCTCGTCACTAACGCCGAGATAGGCAACGGAAGAAACGAACAGTTCATAGCGTCGCTCGGTGTCCGCAACTTCGACATGTGCGTATGCGCCATAGGCGACGATTTCCAGAGTTCGCTTGAAACGACCGCTCTGCTGAAGCAGTACGGCGCGCCGTTCGTGCTGGCCAGAGCGAGCAGCGGCATACATGCCAAATTCCTGCTCCGCAACGGTGCGGACCACGTTGTATATCCGGAAAAGGAAACGGGTGAATGGGCGGCGGTCAGATACGGCTCGGATAACGTATTCGACTTTATCTCACTGACACCGGAATATTCCATATATGAAACACCTGTGCCGAAGGCGTGGGTGGGCAAGACGATACTCGACCTCGAAGTGCGCCGTAAGCACGGCGTGAGCATACTTGCAACAAAACGCGGAATGGATATTAACACCGCGCCTACGCCCGATTATGTTTTCAGCAGCGACGAAACGCTTGTGATACTTGGCAAGAACACGGACATCAAAAAGCTCTTCGGTATATAAGATTTGGGGAGAGCAGCACTCTGGGACAAAAAACACCGACCGAGCTTTTGCACTCAGTCGGTGTTTTTATTATTATAATGTGTATGGTGCTATCAGTTGGAAGCCGTATCGGGATCGGCATCGTCGCCCCAGAGCATATTCTTGCGAAGCTCTGCGCCGACGACCTCCATCTGGTGCTTTGCCAGATTGTCGCGCTTGGAGTTGAAGAAGCAGCGGCCGTTTCTGTTCTCGGCGATCCACTTACCGGCGAAGGTGCCGTCCTGAATGTCGTTCAGGACCGCCTTCATGTTGGCCTTGGTCTGCTCATAGGGCAGGACGCGCGGGCCAGAGACATACTCGCCGTACTCTGCGGTGTCGGAAATGGAGTAGTTCATCATGCCGACGCCGCCCTTATTGATAAGGTCGAAGATGAGCTTCATCTCGTGGATGCACTCGAAATAAGCGTTCTCGGGAGCGTAGCCGGCCTCAACCAGAGTCTCAAAGCCGCACTTCATCAGGTCCACGACACCGCCACACAGAACGCACTGCTCGCCGAACAGGTCGGTCTCGGTCTCGTCGTGCATGGTGGTCTCCATTATGCCTGCACGCGCACCGCCGATGCCGGCGATGTACGCAAGTCCGATGTTATAGGCATTGCCGGTCGCGTTCTGCTCGACAGCGATAAGGCAGGGCACGCCCTTGCCGGCGACATACTGGGAGCGGACGGTGTGGCCGGGTCCCTTGGGGGCGGCCATAAATACGTCGACATCGGCGGGAGGAACGACCTGCTTGTAGCGGATGTTGAAGCCGTGTGCGAAAGCGATTGCGTTGCCGGCGGACAGGTTCGGAGCGATCTCCTTCTTGTAAACGTCGGCGGCGACCTCGTCGTTGACGAGGATCATGATTATATCAGCCCACTTGGCGGCATCGGCGACAGTCGCGACCTTGAGGCCGTGCTTCTCGGCTTCCGCCCAGTGCTTGCTGCCCTGGCGCAGGCCGACGGTGACGTCGCAGCCGGAATCCTTGAGGTTCAGCGCGTGAGCGTGACCCTGGGAGCCGTAGCCGATAATCGCAATTTTCTTACCCTTCAGATATTTGATGTCGCAGTCCTTTTCATAGTACATTTTTGCCATAATTGAACTCTCCTTTTTCTTTGTTGTCATCGTTAATGGAGTGGTCGCCGCGCTCTAAGGCGACCATGCCCGTGCGAACAAGTTCCAGAATGCCGAACTCCTGCAGCAGGCGCTGCATGGCGTCGGCTTTTGACTCTGCGCCGATAAGGGCAATGGTCAGCGAACCGAGGGAAACGTCGATTATGGAAGCACGGAAGATGTTGGCAATCTGTATTACCTCGTTGCGTACATCCCGACTTTCAGCCTTGACCTTTATCAGAACGAGCTCGCGGCGAATCGACCGCTCGGGCTCCAGTTCCTGAACGGAATAGACTGGAATCAGTTTGCGGAGCTGGTTCTCTATCTGTTTCGCGGAATTGTCGTCCGCCATCAGCTCTATTGTGATACGTGATACCCTGGACTCGTCGGTCTTGCCGACGGCGAGGGACTCGATATTGTAGCCCTTGCGCGAAAACAGGCGGGAGACCTGGGAAAGGACGCCTGCGGAGTTCTCGACGAGGACGGACAGCGTATGTCTTGTAATCTCGCTCATATTCCGTAAACTCCTTTCATCAGTCGAGCAGGAAATCTGTGTTCTGTGCGCCGCCGGGAACCATGGGATGGACCATCTCGTCCATGTCGATGGCGCAGTCTATGACGCAGGGCTTCTTCGAAGCCACAGCGGCTCTGAACACTTTTTCAAAATCGTCGCGGCTCGTGACGCGTTCGCCCTTTATACCGTAAGCCTCGGCCAGCTTTACAAAGTCGGGGCCGCGGTCGAGCGTTGTCTGCGAGTAGCGCTTGCCGTATATAAGCGTCTGCCACTGGCGGACCATGCCGAGAGTCTGGTTGTTGAACAGCACCGTGATTATCGGCAGGCCGTAATGCTCGACGGTCGCGAGTTCGTTGCAGTTCATTCTGAACGAACCGTCGCCCGTAATATGTACAACGGTTTTGCCCGGGTTTCCGACCTGCGAGCCAATGGCGGCGCCGAGGCCGAAGCCCATTGTGCCAAACCCTCCGGAGGTGATAAGCTGGCCGGCTCTGTTGTAGTGGAAATACTGCGCGGCCCACATTTGATGCTGGCCTACGTCGGTGGCGATTATCGCGTCGTTATTCGTGACGGCGGATATGGTCTCCATTATCTCGCTTGGGAGCAGCTTGCCGGGAACCGGCTTGAGCTCGACCTCCTTGTGCGAGAACACCCATTCTTTCCACTCGGGATAGTCATGAGAGGGGAGCTTATCGTTTATAAGCTCGAGGACGCGCCGCGCGTCGCCGACAATGTGGTGGTCGGTCTTGACATTTTTGTCTATCTCGGCGCGGTCAATGTCTATCTGCACTATCTGAGCCTTGGGCGCAAAGTGCGCCGGAGACAGCGCCACGCGGTCTGAGAAACGGCAGCCGATCGCTATCAGCAGATCGCAGTGGGAAACCGCGAGGTTTGCCGCGTGCGTTCCGTGCATGCCGAGCATTCCTGCAAACAGCGGATGATTGCCCGGGCATGCGCCGCCGCCCATCATGGTTGACGTGACGGGAGCACCTAGCTTTTCAAAGAATTTTCTGAACTCCCCGACCGCGCCCTTGGAACGTATCACGCCGCCGCCGCAGAGAACGAGCGGCTTCTCGGATTTTTCTATCATGGCAAGCAGCTTGTCGATATCGCCGTGATCGGGCTCAGGCGTCTTGAGGTCGTGGGACGAGCGGGAAAGCATGTCCGCCAGTATCCCGTGCGCCGCGTGCTCCGCAAGCGGAAGCGGCTCGTATTCGACGTCAGCCGCCGTGACGTTTTTAAGTATGTCGATAAGCACCGGCCCCGGGCGCCCGCTGCGCGCTACGGCGAACGCATGGCGCATGACGTCGGCAAGCTTGTTTGCGTCGCGGACAAGGTAGTTGCATTTTGTTATGGGCATCGAGATACCGGTTATATCAACCTCCTGGAACGTGTCCTTGCCGATGAGGTTTTCATTTACGTTGACCGTAATGAAAACTACGGGGGAGGAGTCCATAAACGCCGTTGCGATACCTGTGGTCAGGTTGGTGGCTCCTGGGCCGGAGGTCGCGAAGCATACTCCGACCTTTCCGGTGGAGCGGGCATAGCCGTCCGCCGCATGGGACGCGCCCTGCTCGTGCGAGGTGAGGATATGCCGAATCCTGCCGTCGTATTGATACAGCGCGTCATAAATGTTGAGTATGGTCCCGCCGGGGTATCCGAACACCGTGTCCACACCCTGCTCGAGCAGGCACTCACAGACTACCTGCGCGGCTTTCATCTTCATGGTTATCCGCCTTTCTGCCGCGCTGCCGCGCTATCATGCTGAATTGCGCTGCTGCGTTGAACGAAGTTATTAGTAACTAAAAATAATAAATTCTTACGGAATATTTGTCAACGGTGAAATACACCATATTTTATATTATATACTAAATAATTATTGACATTGTTAAATTATGGACGAATAACTGTTAAAATTTTATCTATTTCGGCTTTTCTGCTAGACACAGCTGTAAAAATGTTGTATAGTGCTATATGTGTGTGGGCAGTCTGCGACAATATTCGCGTCTGCCCTTAAGTTCCGTAGAGATATATTTTAATGCGGAGCTTCAGCTGATATTAAGTGTTAGATAGTGTTAGATGAGGTGAAAACAATGGCAAAGGCATTTTTTGGCGGCGTTCATCCTAATCCGATGAAGGACGCGACCAGCGGCAAGGCCATCGAAAAGCTTGCGCCTCCGGAGGAGGTTGTGATGCCGATGTCCCTGCATATCGGAGCGCCCTGCACACCTATAGTGGCTGCAGGCGATACGGTAAAGCTGGGCCAGAAGATTGGAGAGGCTGCGGGCTTCGTATCCGTGCCAATCCATGCGAGTGTTTCAGGCACCGTCGTCGCCGTCGAACCGCGTCCCCATTTCAACGGGAACATGGTAATGTCGGTGGTAATCAAGAACGACATGCAGGATACGCCAGACGAAAGTATCCGTCCTGTGGAGAATCCCGAGAAGATAACTCCGCAGCAGATGTGCGACATTGTGAAGAACGCGGGCATCGTCGGACTCGGCGGCGCAACGTTCCCAACGCATGTCAAGATAAGCTCCGGTCTCGGCAAGGTTGATACTGTTATCATCAATGCAGCGGAGTGCGAGCCCTATATCACCAGCGACCACCGTATCATGCTCGAGTATCCCGAGCAGATTATAGGCGGAGCAAAACTGCTTGCTCAGACCTTTGGGCTTGAAAAGATATATATAGGGATAGAGGATAACAAGATGGACGCGGTGGAGGTGCTTCGCACCGAGGCCGCGAAGGAGAACGCCTCTTTTGTGGAAGTACGCCCGCTGCACACGCGTTATCCCCAGGGCGCTGAGAAGCAGCTCTGCCAGGCTATAACCGGAAGGCAGGTTCCGCCCGGAGGACTTCCTGCGGCCGTGGGCTGCGCGGTCTTCAACGTTGATACTACTGCCGCCATTTGGCGCGCGGTGTATCAGGGGATGCCGCTTATCCGCCGCATAGTAACGGTGTCAGGAAGCGGCGTTATCGAGCCGAAGAATCTCGAGTGCCGTGTAGGAACCCCTATAAAGAACCTGTTCGACGCCTGCGGCGGAGTTAAGGAAGAGACGTTCAAAATAATTATGGGCGGCCCCATGATGGGCGTAGCGCAGTACAATTTGAACGCTCCGATCGGCAAGGGCACGAACGCCATGCTCGCCTTCGCGGGCAAGGAGTACCGCGGCGTTGAGGATCCACTGTGCATACGCTGCGGCAAGTGCGTAAGCGTTTGCCCGATGCATCTCCAGCCCCTGATGCTGAATATGTACTGTTCGCACGACCGTCTCGACGAGGCGGAGGCGCTCAATCTGTTCGACTGCATTGAGTGCGGCTCGTGTTCGTATATATGCCCCGGACGCGTGCATCTGGTTCACACGTTCCGCACGGCGAAGCAGAAGATAAACGACAATCGTGCGGCGGCAAAGGCGGCGGCTGACAAGGAAGCCGCGGCAAAAGCTGCCGAGGCCAAGTAAGGGGGGCGAAAGAGAATGGATTATTCAAAGCTTAAGCTGACAGTCTCCTCGTCGCCCCACATCAGGGCTCAGGACGACACACGCTCAATAATGCTGGACGTGATAATCGCCCTCATGCCGGCGCTTATAGCCGCGGTCTACTACTTCGGGCCGCGCGCGCTCGCCGTGACGGTAGTCAGCGTCGCGGGCTGCGTGTTTTTCGAGTGGCTGTACCGCAAGGTTATGAAAAAGCCGCAGAGCATAAACGATCTGTCGGCCGTGGTAACGGGCATACTGCTCGCATACGTCTGCCCCGTCGGCGTGGCTTACTGGGCGCTGCTTATAGGCGACGCGTTTGCTATTATAATAGTAAAGCAGATATTCGGCGGACTCGGAAAGAACTTTATGAACCCCGCGCTCGGCGCGCGCGCGTTCATGTTCTCCTGGGCATCCATGATGGGAACCTGGGAAGTTGTCGGAAAGTACGCGGGAGTATTGTCCACGGCTGACGCCGTGACCGGCGCTACCCCGCTGTCTTATATGCACCAGGGACTGATGCCCGACGGCACGACCGTTATGCAGATGTTTCTCGGACAAACCGGCGGCTGCATCGGTGAGGTCTCCGCGCTGATGCTGATAATCGGCGGAATTTATCTCGTGTGGCGCAGAGTCATAACCCTGCACACCCCGCTCGCTTTCATACTGACCGTGGCGGTGCTGACGCTGTGCTTCTCCCGCGGAAACCCCAACGTTCCCTGGATGATATACAACGTCCTCGGCGGCGGCGTGATGCTCGGCGCGATATTTATGGCGACCGACTATGCGACATCTCCCGTCACGAAAAAAGGGCAGATAATCTTCGGCATAGGCTGCGGACTTATCACGGTGTTCATCCGTTATTTCGGAACCTATCCCGAGGGCGTCATGTTCTCGATAATTCTTATGAACTGCACAGTCTGGCTGATAGACAGACACGTCAAGCCTGCCCGTTTCGGCTATGTAAAGCCTGAAAAGAAGGAGGCTGAGGCGAAATGAGTACGGAAGCAAAGATACAGATACAGATAGATCCCAAGTATGTGCTTCGGCTTGCGGGAACTCTGCTTGCGATAGCTGCGATAGTCGCGCTGCTGCTCGGATTTGTAAACAGCATAACGGCTGACAAAATAGACGCAATTCAGGCGCAGAAGACACAGACAGCGCTTCAAAGCGTGTTTGAAGGCGCAACATTCACCAAACAGGATATAACCGCCGATCAGACGGCGATAGCTGCCGGCGATGATACAAAGAGCAAGCTCATCGCAATCTACGCCGTGGACGACGGAAGCGGCTATGCAATAGAGGTTGGCCCCAGCGGATTCGGAGGAACGATAGACATGATAGTCGGCGTCAGCTCCGACGGAAGCATTGCGGGAATCTCCGTCGTCAGCAACAGTGAGACTTCCGGCATCGGCACCGAGGTCTGCAAGGACAAGCCCAACCGCAACGGCGACGGTGTGCTCTCTCAGTTCAAGGGCAAGACTTCCGGCACCGACAACCTGTTCACGGTCAACAGCGGGAGCAACGAGGTGGACGCCATCTCCGGCGCGACCGTCTCGACAAAGGCCATCACACGCGGAGTCAACGCTGCGATGCTAGTCTATGAAACTTTGGGTTGAAAGGGGGAGGCTTAAATTATGAATTTCGAAAAACAGTTTAAGGAAGGGCTTCTGACCAACAACCCCATTCTTGTTCAGGTGCTCGGCACCTGCCCCACAATGGCGGTTTCGACCAGCCTGTTCAACGGAATAGGCATGGGCATCTGCGCGACGATAGTCCTTATATGTTCCAACGTGGTCATATCCGCGCTGCGCAAGGTCATTCCCAACAAGGTCCGCATCGCGGCGTTCATCGTCATCATTGCGGGCTTCGTCACGATAGTCGATCTGCTCCTAAAGGCGTTCGTTCCCTTCCTGTCCGACTCCCTCGGCGTGTTCATTCCGCTGATAGTCGTCAACTGCCTAATCCTCGGACGCGCCGAGGCGTTCGCCTATAAGAACCCAGTTATGGCTTCTGCCGCTGACGGGTTCTGCCAGGGCATCGGCTTTACAATCGCACTCATCATCCTGTCTGTCGTCCGTGAGTTCCTCGGCAAGGGAACCTTCGGCGGCGGCCTCATTGACGTATCCACCGGCGCCGCTCACCTTATGATAGGCGCCGAGGGCATCCAGATTCTTCCCCACGGCGTTGCGGCGTCTCTTATCGCTCAGCCCGCAGGCGGCTTCCTGATGCTCGGCATCTTCATCGCGGTCGTCAACTACTTCATGGTGAAGGCTCAGGACAAGAAGAGGGAGGCGGCTGAATAATGCTAACCAATATCCTTGCCATATCGCTGGGCGCGATACTGACAAACAACTTTATTATGTCCCAGTTCCTCGGCTGCTGCCCGTTCCTCGGTGTTTCCAAGAAGATAGACACAGCCCTCGGCATGGGTGCCGCAGTCACATTCGTCATGGGACTTGCATCGCTTGTAACATGGCTCATCCAGCATCTCATCCTTACGCCGCTTGGCCTCGATTATATGCAGACCGTGGCGTTCATCCTCGTAATCGCGTCACTCGTTCAGTTTATAGAGATGTTCCTGCAAAAGAGCATGCCCTCCCTGTACACGGCGCTGGGCGTGTTTCTGCCGCTGATAACCACCAACTGCGCGGTTCTCGGCGTTTCCATCAACAACATCTCCTACGGCTACAATTTTATTGAGTCCATTGTGTACGGCATCACCGGAGGCCTTGGTTTCCTGCTGGCGATAGTAGTGTTCGCGTCCATTCGCGAGCGCCTCGAATTCTCTGAATGCCCCAAGAGCTTTGAGGGAATTCCGTTTGCACTCGTAACCGCAAGCCTCATGGCCCTTGCCTTCATGGGCTTCTCCGGGCTTCAGGTCTGGTAAGGGAGGAACAGAGATATGTATACAATGAATATAGTCTCGGCGGTCCTCGTAATGGCCGTGCTCGGAATCGTGTTTGGCGTAGTGCTTGCCATTGCGTCCAAGATTTTCGAGGTCAAGACCGACCCGCGTTTTCCTGAAGTGTTGGACAGCCTGCCCGGAGCAAACTGCGGCGGCTGCGGATATGCCGGATGCTCATCTCTCGCCAACGCGATAATCGCGGGCAAGGCTCCCGTTAACGGCTGCCCCGTCGGCGGCGCAGACTCTGCGGAGAAAATAGCCACCATCATGGGCGTCGAGGCTGTGGAGGGCGAGAAAATGATCGCCCATGTAATATGCAACGGCGGACACGCAGCGGTCAAAAAGTTTGAGTACAACGGAGTGACCGACTGTGTCGGCGCCACCAAGGTCGGCGGCAACGGACCTATTGAGTGCGCTTACGGCTGCCTCGGCTTCGGCTCCTGCATCAAGGCCTGCGGCTTTGACGCAATACACTATGGAGAAAACGGAGTGCCGGTCGTGGATCCCGAAAAGTGCACAGACTGCATGAAATGCGCCGAGGCCTGCCCGAGACACCTGATTGTCTCGGTACCGGCGGCCAAGAAGATATTTGTCAACTGCAACAACAAAGACAAGGGCGCCGTTGCATCTAAGGTATGCGCCAATGCCTGCATAGGCTGCGGCCTGTGCACCAAGGAGTGTAAGTTCGACGCTATCCACGTCGTGAACAACGTCGCGGTCATCGATTACGAAAAGTGCAGGAACTGCAAGGCCTGCACGAAGGTCTGCCCGAAGAACGCCATCGAGCCCATCCCCACTCAGGAGGAGAAGGACAAGTACAAGGCGATAAAGAAGGCTCAGGCCGAGAAGAAGGCTCAGGCTGCCGCCGCTGCTAAAGCGGCCGAGGAGGCCAAGCCCGCGGAGACTGCTCCCGCGGCGGAAGAGCCTGCGGCAAAGTAATTTCACATCATCATTTATTATATAAAAGAAGGCTGCCGCATTTATGCGGCGGCTTTCTTTTATATGCGGCGTTTAACTTTTCGCCTCGGCGTCGCGCAACATCCCATCGCAGCGGCAAAAACGTCGAAGCAACGCTTTGTTGCGTGACAATATCGTTCACATACGGTATATTTAGCATCGGGGAGTTGATATTTTGAACGCTGTCGGCAAAAATATAAAACGCCTTCGGGGCGACAGGAATATGACGCAGGACGCCTTGGCGGAACAGATGCATGTCACGCGCCAGGCGGTATCAAGCTGGGAGACAGGCAAGACACAGCCCGACATCGAGACGCTGACCACGCTGGCCGCCGCTTTTGGCACCGACGCAAACGAACTTATATACGGCGTGCGGACGGGTGCTGAGCCCTACCCCAACCGGAAAAAGGCGCGGGAAATTTTTCTGCTGGTCTGCGCCGCACTGATGGTGCTGTATTTGGCGATTCGCGTCACGGTGTATCCTGCCTGGCAGGAGGCTTATTACCACATGTATACTTATGGGACGCTGTATGCGGTCTACATACTGGTTTACAGCGAGCTGCTGCCCATGCTGCTGAGCTGGCTCTGCCTTGGAGGACTGTCGATGACAAAGGACATCCGCATACGCAAGCCGCTTCTGCGCCGGTTGTTTCTGACGGCGGCGATCTCTTTTTCGGCGGTCTATCTTCTGGCGCTTATCTGCATTTTTGTCCCAGTGTCGCCGACGGGGGCGGGGAAAATTTTAATGAGCGTGAGCGCGCTGGCGTTCTCCGGAGTAGGCTGGGGAAGAGTGATGATGTTCGCTGCGGGAGTATGTTTCTACCTCGGAGCGAACAGATAGAGTTTTTCAGCCCTTTTACCAAAAACAGCTGAAACATTTCGTAAAATCCGCAAAATTTCTATTGACACGGAAGTGCGGATAATGTATGATAATTGAGCGCGCAAAAGGGCAGGGTATGCCCGGAAGCGTGTATATGCGATGAAACAGGAGATTGCGGGTTTGCCCCGGTAACTCCTGCGGAGTATGTCCGACAATCGGGCGGCTGAGAAATCTGTACAGCGTATATCGCTGCGCATAGAGTTTACCGGCCGGATGTATTATGTCTCGCCGGTTTTTCTTATGAGGCGGAATGATACGCACGGATAAGCGTACAAGATTTTTCACCGTACGGAGCGGCACTTACGCAACACTTCGTATGAACAAGGAGGAAAAACAAAATGGCAGAAGCAAAGAAAGACATGATTCGTATTCGCCTTAAGGCTTACGATCATCAGGTGATCGACCAGAGCGCGGAGAAGATAGTCGAGACCGCCAAGCGCACGGGCGCTACGGTTTCCGGCCCCATTCCCCTGCCCACCAAGAAGGAAATAATCACCATCCTGCGCGCCGTCCACAAGTATAAGGACAGCCGCGAGCAGTTCGAGCGCAGAACCCATAAGCGTCTTATCGACATCACCAAGGCCAACCCCAAGACCGTTGAGGCTCTTAAGACTCTCGACCTTCCCGCGGGCGTCGATATCGAAATAAAGCTGTAAGACGCGCGTATCCTTATTTTCCGTAAGCACCCACGCTCTCCGCAAAACGTATGGAGGGCGGGTCAAGTCGGCAGAGCAATGAGCGATACATTATAATAATGTGCTCATCTATGTCGACCAATAACCTTGAAGGAGGAACATAAATGAAAGCAATCATCGGCAAAAAAGTTGGCATGACTCAGATTTTCGATGAGAGCGGCAAGGTCATCCCGGTAACTGTCATCGAAGCCGGACCCTGCGTCGTCACTCAGAAGAAGACCGCCGAGAAGGACGGTTATGAGGCAGTTCAGCTGGGCTTTGAGGACGTTTCTGAGAAGAAACTGTCCAAGCCCGAGAAAGGCCATCTCGCAAAGGCGGGCGTGGCTCCCAAGAAAAACCTTAAGGAATTCGAGCTCGACAACGCCGAGAGCCTCAACGTCGGCGACATTGTCAAGGCCGACACCTTCGCGGTAGGCGATTTCGTAGACGTCGTCGGAATCAGCAAAGGTAAAGGCTATGCCGGCGTAATCAAGCGCTGGAACGCGCAGAGAACTCCTATGGCTCACGGCGGCGGACCTGTCCACCGTCACGCAGGCTCCATGGGTTCGTCCACCGATCCGTCCCGCATTTTCAAGGGCAAGATCGGAGCCGGACACTTGGGCGTCGAGCAGGTCACTGTCCAGAACCTCGACATCGTCAAGGTCGACCCGGATATGAACATGCTCGTCATTCGCGGCGCAGTTCCCGGCCCCAAGGGCGGGCTCGTCTACATCCAATCCACTGTCAAGGTCCACAAGGCCAAGCAGACCGTGGCGGACATCAGCAAGAACCCGCAGAAGGCTTCCGGACGCAATCCGCAGAAGGCTTCCGCAAGAGGCTAAGGAAAGGAGAGTGCTATAAATGCCTAAAACCAACGTAGTCGACATGGCCGGCAAGCAGGTCGGAGAAGTCGAACTGAGCGAAGCTATTTTCGGCATCGAGCCGAACGAGGCAGTTGTGCACGAGGTCGTCAAGAACCACCTCGCCAATTGCAGACAGGGCACGCAGAGCGCCCTCACCCGCGCCGAAGTTTCCGGCGGCGGAAAGAAGCCTTGGAGACAAAAGGGCACGGGCCACGCCCGTCAGGGTTCCAACCGCGCTCCACAGTGGACGCACGGCGGAATCGTATTTGCCCCCAAGCCCCGCGATTACAGCTACGCGCTGAACAAGAAGCTCAAGAGGCTCGCTCTTAAGTCAGTCTTGTCAGCCAAGGCTGCCGAGGGCAAAATCGTCGTCGTTGACAGCATTGCTCTCGACGGCATCAAGACCAAGGATTTTGCGGCTTTCATGACCGCCGTCAACGCGGGAAACAAAGCCGTCGTCGTAACTCCTGAGGTTCGCGAGAACATCGTCAAGAGTGCGCGCAACATCCGCGGCGTGATAACCACCACCGCGACCGTTCTCAGCGTCTACGACATACTCAACGCCAAGACGCTTGTGATCGACAAGGCCGCTCTGGCCACCATCGAGGAGGTGTTCGCATAATGAGCGCGTACGATATTATTATCCGCCCCGTTATCACCGAACGTTCCATGTCCTTCACCGAGGGCAAGAGATACGTTTTTGAGGTTGCTCCCACCGCCGGCAAGGTCGAAGTAAAGAAGGCGGTCGAGGAGATATTTGGAGTCAAGGTTGCCAAGGTCAACACCATGCACATGAACTCCAAGGCCAAGCGCATGGGCGGCGGACGCCCCGGAACGACCAAGGCTTGGAAAAAGGCCATCGTTCAGCTGACCGACGATTCCAAGAGCATTGAATTCTTTGAGGGAATGGTGTAAGAGACCGGAACTCAACTCTAAGTAAGAAGGAGTGTTAAGCTAACATGTCGATTAAATCCTATAAGCCGACGACACCCTCCAGAAGACATATGACGGTCTCGGGCTTCGACGGCATTGATAAAAAAGCAAAGCCGGAAGCGAGCCTCACCGAGTCTCTGAAGAAGAACGCCGGACGCAACAGCTACGGCAGAATTACCGTCCGCCACCGCGGCGGCGGCAACAAGAAAAAGTACCGCGTAATCGATTTCAACCGCGACAAGATGGATATGTACGCCACCGTTGTCCGCCTTGAATACGACCCCAACCGCAGCGCGAACATCGCGCTTGTGGAATACGAGGATGGCGAGAAGCGCTACATCATCGCGCCTGTCGGTCTCAATGCCGGAGACAAGGTAATGTCCTCCGCCGCTGCGGACATCAAGCCGGGCAACTGCCTGCCTCTGTCCGCGATTCCTGTCGGCACCGTCATCCACAACATTGAGATGAACCCTGGCAACGGCGCGCAGCTCGTTCGCTCCGCCGGTACCTCGGCCCAGCTCATGGCAAAGGAGAACGGCGACGCCCAGATTCGTATGCCCTCAGGCGAGGTCCGCATCGTCCGCACCAATTGCAAGGCCTGCATCGGACAGGTCGGCAATATCGAGCACGAGAACATTCAGATAGGCAAGGCCGGACGCAAGCGTCACATGGGATGGAGACCTACCGTCCGCGGCAGCGCCATGAACCCTAACGACCATCCCCACGGCGGCGGCGAGGGCAAGGCTCCCGTCGGCCGGCCCGGGCCCGTTACCCCCTGGGGCAAGCCTGCTCTGGGGTACAAGACCCGCAAGGGCAAGAACCCGACCAACAAGTTCATCGTCAAACACCGCAATGATAAGTAAGGAGGAGGCAAGTTAATATGAGCAGAAGTGTCAAGAAAGGCCCGTATGTTGCCCCTGAGCTTATGAAGCGGGTCGAGGAACTCAACAAAGCGGGAGAGAAGAAAGTTCTCAAGACCTGGAGCCGCGGCTCCACGATCTATCCCGCATTCGTGGGACACACGATAGCGGTGCACGACGGGCGCAAGCACGTTCCCGTCTATATCACCGAAGATATGGTAGGACACAAGCTGGGCGAGTTCGCGCCCACCCGCACGTTCCGCGGTCACGGCAACAAAGCCGCCGCAGCCGCTGCCGGAACCACAGCCGCGAAATAAGGAGGATGCAGAAGATGGAAGCAAAAGCAGAAGCAAAATTCCTTCGCATCGCTCCCCGCAAGGTCCAGATAGTCTGCGACCTTATCCGCGGCAAAGATGCGAACACCGCAATGGCTATACTGATGGCGACCCCCAAGGCCGCCTCCGAGCCTCTCGCAAAGCTGCTTAAGAGCGCATGCGCGAACGCGGAAAACAATTTCAGCATGGACCCCGATAAGCTCTACATCTCAAAGGTCTATGCCGCTCCCGGCCCCATCCTCAAAAGGATGATGCCTAGAGCCCAGGGCAGAGCGTTCCGTATCAATAAGAGAACTTCTCACATCACGATTGTGGTGTCCGAGAAGGAATAAAGCGAGGAGGTAGTTTATGGGACAGAAAGTTAATCCGCACGGTTTCCGTGTGGGCGTCATCAAAGACTGGGATTCTCGCTGGTACGCAAGCAACGAAAAGGTCGGAGACCTGCTCGTCGAGGATAAGAAGATCCGCGAGTATCTGAAGAAGACCCTTTACAGCGCCGGCGTTCCCAAGATCGAGATCGAGCGCAGAGACGATGCAGTCGTTATTTACCTGCACTGCTCGCGTCCCGGAGTCGTTATTGGAAAAGGCGGCGCCGAGGTCGAACGCATTCAGGGCGAGGTTTCCAAGATGATCGGCAAGACTGTCAAGCTGAACATTGTCGAGGTCAAGAACCCGGACATGGACGCTCAGCTCGTCGCGGAGAGCATCGCTCAGCAGCTTGAAAAGCGCATTTCCTTCCGCCGCGCTATGAAGAACGCCATGGCGAGAGCCATGCGCGCCGGCGCCAAGGGAATCAAGACAGCCTGCTCCGGCCGTCTGGGCGGCGCAGAGATTGCGCGCATCGAGCATTATCACGAGGGCACCATTCCCCTGCAGACCATCCGTGCCGACATCGACTACGGTTTTGCCGAGGCTGCGACCACCTACGGCCGCATCGGCATCAAGGTCTGGATTTACAAGGGCGAGGTTCTCTCTCAGACCCTGCGCACCACCCCGCGCACCATGGACACGACCAAGCCCTATCAGGAGCGTCGTGACCGTCGTCCCCGCCGTGACGGCGACCGTCGTCCAGGCGGCTTTAACCGCGGCGGCCAGGGCGGATTCAACCGCGGCGGCCAGGGCGGCGGATTCAACCGCGGCGGCCAGGGCGGCTTTAACCGCGACAACAACAACGGCGGACGCCCCGTTTACAACAGGGGCCCGCGTCCCGCGACAGACAACGCACCGCGTCCCGCGACAGACAACGCGCCGCGTCCTGCCGCAGACAACAAGACTAACGAAGGAGGCGCACAGTAATGCTTCTGCCCAAGAGAGTCAAATACCGCAGAGTGCAGCGCGGCCGCCTCACAGGCAAGGCCACGAGAGGCAATCAGGTCAATTACGGAGATTACGGCCTGGTCGCTCTGGAACCCGCATGGATAACCAGCAACCAGATAGAGGCTGCCCGTATCGCCATGACGCGCTACACCAAGCGCGGCGGACAGGTCTGGATTAAGATTTTCCCCGACAAGCCCGTTACTCAGAAGCCCGCCGAGACCCGCATGGGTTCTGGCAAAGGCTCTCCCGAGTTCTGGGTCGCAGTCGTAAAGCCCGGCCGTGTCAAGTTTGAGATCGCCGGCGTCCCCGAAGCCGACGCCAAGGAAGCGCTGCGCCTTGCCAGCTACAAGCTGCCCATTAAGGCGAAGATTGTTAAGCGCGGAGATACGGAAACTCAGGAAGCAGGTGAATAATGATGAAGGCAAGTGAGGTACGCGCCATGAACACAGCGGAGCTTGAAGCGAAGCTGGATGGCCTTAAGAAAGATCTGTTTTTCCTGCGTATGCAGCACGCGACCAATCAGCTTGACAATCCGCAGAAGATCGCGGACACCAAGCGTGATATTGCCAGAGTCAAAACCACGCTGCGTCAGAGAGAGTTGGCAGCCGCCGCTCCCAAGCAGCAGTGAGAAGGAGGTAAATCAGAATGAATGAAGAAAAAAGAATTTCCTCCCGTAAGACAAGGATCGGCAAGGTCGTTTCCAATAAGATGGATAAGACCATAGTCGTTGCAATAGAGGATCGCGTACAGCATCCGCTGTACAAGAAGATAGTCGGACGCACCTATAAACTGAAGGCTCACGACGAGCAGAACCAGTGCAATATAGGCGATCGCGTCAAGGTGATGGAGACAAGACCCCTGTCCAAGGACAAGAGATGGCGTCTTGTTGAGATCGTTGAGAAAGCTAAGTAAGGAGGTGCCGAGAAATGATACAGCAGGAATCGTACCTGAAAGTCGCCGATAACACCGGCGCTAAAGAGATAAAATGCATCCGCGTTCTCGGCGGCTCCACGCGCAAGTACGGCAATATCGGGGACGTTATTGTGGCTTCCGTCCGCAAGGCCGCTCCCGGCGGAACCGTCAAGAAGGGCGAGGTCGTCAAGGCCGTTATCGTCCGCAGCGCAAAGGGTGTCCGCCGCGCCGACGGAACGTATGTCCGTTTCGACGAAAACGCGGCTGTCCTCATAAAGGACGACAACAACCCCAGAGGTACCCGTATCTTTGGGCCGGTGGCACGCGAGCTTCGCGACAAGGATTTCATGAAGATCCTGTCCCTCGCACCGGAAGTTATTTAAGGGGGACGAAGCAATGGCTTTTATGAACATCAAAAAGGGCGATAATGTTATCGTCCTGTCCGGCAAGGACAAGGGCAAGACCGGCAAGGTCAAGTCCACCGTCCCCGGCGAGAGCAAGGTTCTGGTCGAGGGCGTCAATATCGTCACCTGTCATGTAAAGCCCCGCAAGCAGGGAGAGCAGGGTGGCATAATCAAGAAGGAAGCCCCGCTTTACGCCAGCAAGGTGCAGGTGGTTTGCCCCAAGTGCGGCAAGGGAACCCGCGTCGCGCACAAGATAGAAAACGGCGAAAGCATACGCGTCTGCAAGCATTGCGGCGCTGCGCTGTAAGGGAGGGAGAGAGACAAAATGGCAAGACTTAAAGAACAGTACAACAAGGAAGCCGCTCCCGCTCTGATGAAGAAATTCGAGTATAAGAACGTTATGCAGCTGCCGAAGATTGAGAAGATCGTTCTCAACGTCGGCTGCGGCGAGGCACGCGACAACCCCAAGGTTCTCGACGCCGTCGTTAAGGACCTGACCGCCATCACCGGTCAGCACGCCGTCATCACCAAGGCGAAGAAGTCCGTCGCAAACTTTAAGGTTCGCGAAGGAATGCCCGTCGGCGCGAAGGTCACTCTCCGCGGCGACAAGATGTGGGAGTTTCTGGATCGCTTTTTCAACGTGGCTCTGCCCCGTGTCCGCGACTTCCGCGGCATTAACCCCAACGGCTTCGACGGCCGCGGCAACTATGCCCTAGGCATAAAGGAGCAGCTGATATTCCCCGAGATCGAGTTCGACAAGATTGAAAAGATCCGCGGCATGGATATTAACGTCTGCACCACCGCCAATACCGACGAGGAAGCGCGCGAGCTGCTGTCGCTGCTTGGCGCTCCGTTCGCGGAAAAGTAAGGGAGAGGAGAAAGTTATGGCTAAGAAATCACTGGTTCTCAAGCAGCAGGCCCCTGCGAAGTACTCAACACGCAAGTATAACCGCTGCAAGCTGTGCGGTCGTCCTCACGCTTATCTGCGCGATTACGGCGTCTGCCGTATCTGCTTCCGCGAGCTCGCATACAAGGGCGAGATTCCCGGAGTCAAGAAGGCAAGCTTCTGATTCCGCGCCCGTTCCGCATGGAACGGGCAGAAGATGGCAATAATTTCCATCGATGAAACATTTGAGATACAAAGAGCCGATCGTCTCTTTGCGTCATATAGGATGGCGAAAGGTCGCCGGTAATTACGCATCGGAACGGTGCTCCAAATTATCTGCGATACCTCGCTGCCTGAACAGGCAGACGCCTGTAACTCTAAAACAGGAGGATATATTTATGCATATTACCGATCCTGTTGCGGATATGCTCACACGCATCCGCAACGCCAACAATGCAAAGCACGCGACTGTCGACGTACCCGCTTCCAATATGAAGAAGAGCATAGCTCAGATTCTGCTGGACGAGGGCTACATCAAGAGCTATCAGATAGTCGACGACGGGACCCAGGGTGTTATCCGTATTGCTTTGAAGTACAACCCCGGCAAGGAGAAGGTCATCACCGGGCTTCGCCGCGTCAGCAAGCCGGGCCTTCGCGTTTACGTCGGAGCAGACGAGCTCCCCCGCGTTCTCCGCGGCCTGGGCATCGCTATCGTATCAACTTCCAAGGGCATCATGACCGACAAGAAGGCGAGAGCCGAGCATGTCGGAGGCGAAGTCCTTGCGTTCATCTGGTAAGGAGGTAAACGGAAATGTCAAGAATTGGAAAAATGCCGATTACCGTCCCCGCAGGTGTTGAGGTCACAATCGCCGACGGCAATGTCATAACCGTCAAGGGGCCCAACGGCACCCTGACACATTCCTTTCATCCCAACATAAGCTTTGAGAGGGACGGCGACATCATCAACGTCACCCGCCCCAACGACGAGCCTTTCAACCGCAGCCTTCACGGCCTGTCCCGCACCATTCTCAACAATATGGTGGTCGGCGTTGAAAAGGGATACAGCAAGAACCTCGAGGTCAACGGCGTTGGCTACAAGGCCGAGAAGAAGGGAAACGATCTCGTAATGAGCCTCGGTTATTCCCATCTGGTAACTGTCCACGAGATTCCGGGGATCACCATTACGGTGACCGACCCCAACCATATAGTTATCTCCGGCCCCGATAAGCAGCGGGTGGGCCAGTTCGCCGCGGAAATCCGCGCGAAGCGTCCTCCTGAGCCGTATAAGGGCAAGGGCATCAAGTATGCAGACGAAGTTATCCGCCGCAAGGTCGGTAAGACCGGCGCGAAGAAGTAAGGAGGTGTGCCACAATGATTAAAAGACCCGATACCGAGGCGCAGCGCAAAATGCGCCACAAGAGAGTACGCTCCAAGGTCAGCGGCACGCCCGCCAGACCCCGTCTGAACGTATATCGCAGCAAGCAAAACATCTACGCCCAGATCATCGACGATGTGAACGGCGTTACACTCGCTTCAGCTTCCACTCTGGAAAAGGAATTTGAAGGCTTCGGCGGCAACAAGGACGCCGCGAAGAAGGTCGGCCAGGTCATTGCACAGCGTGCAAAGGATAAGGGCATCAGCTCAGTCGTTTTCGACCGCGGCGGTTACCTGTATCACGGCCGCGTCCAGGAACTGGCTGAAGGCGCCCGTGAGGGCGGCCTCGAATTCTGATTGGAGGAGGAACGAATAAATGCCAAGATTTGAAAAAGATCCCAACGAGATGCTGGAAAAGGTCGTTTCCCTGAACCGCGTCTCCAAGACCGTCAAGGGCGGCCGTATCTTCAAGTTCGCGGCGCTGGTCGTTGTCGGAGACGGCAAGGGCAAGGTCGGCTATGGACTGGGCAAGGCTGCCGAAGTTCCCGAGGCTATCCGCAAGGGAATCGACGACGCCAAGAAGCATCTTATAAATGTTTCTCTGTCCGGAACCACCATCCCTCACGAGGTTACCGGTGAGTTCGGCGCAGGCCGCGTGCTGATGAAGCCCGCAGCTCCCGGTACCGGCGTTATCGCCGGAGGTCCTGTCCGCGCGGTGCTCGAAGCCGCCGGCATCAAGGACATTCGTACCAAGTGCCTGCGTTCCAACAACCCCGCTAACGTCGTTGCTGCGACTTTCGAAGGGCTCGCCGCTCTGAGAGGGCCCGAGGAAGTAGCCAAGATCCGCGGCAAGAGCGTCGACGAGATTAAGGGTTAAGGAGGGGCAGAGAAATGGCAAAGCTGAACATTAAGCTCGTAAAGAGCCTGAACGGCAGACTGGATAAGCATATTACTACTGCCAACTCCATGGGACTGCGCAAGATAGGCGACTCCACCGTGCAGCCCGACAACGCTCAGACCCGCGGCAAGATTGCCAAGATTGGCTATCTGCTGCAGGTCACCGAGGAAAAATAAGGAGGTGCGAGCGAAATGAATCTTCATGAACTTAAACCCGCAGAGGGTTCTACCCGCGAGGCATACCGCAAGGGCCGCGGCTCCGGCAGCGGCAACGGCAAGACCGCGGGCAAAGGCCACAAGGGCCAGAAGGCGCGCAGCGGCGGCGGCGTCCGTATCGGATTCGAAGGCGGCCAGATGCCTCTGGCACGTCGTATCCCCAAGCGCGGTTTCAACAATATTTTTGCAAAGCCGTATGAGATAATAAATCTCAGCGCGCTCAACGCGTTCGACGACGGCGATACCGTTACCGCTGAAACTCTTCTCAAAAAGGGAGTTCTCAGCAAATGCGAGTACGGCTTCAAGGTACTCGGCAACGGCAAAGTTGAGAAAAAAGTCACCGTAAAAGCCGCTGCCTTTTCCAAGTCCGCCAAGGAAGCTATCGAGGCGGCCGGAGGAAAGGCAGAGGTGATGTAACGTGATAGAGACTGTTCGCAAAGCATGGGCCATACCCGAGCTTCGCAAAAAGATTGTCTTTACGTTATTGATCATCCTCATCTACCGTATAGGCAACGCTATTCCCGTGCCTTACGTTGACGTGGCTACTCTGACGTCGTATCTCGACTCCATGAGCACCACGGTCCTCGGACTGTACAACGTCATGTCCGGCGGCGCCTTCGCTGACGCCACGGTGTTTGCCCTGAGCATACAGCCCTACATCAACAGCCAGATTATTATACAGCTGCTGACCGTCGCAATTCCCGCCCTCGAGCGCATGTCGAGGGACGAGGGCGAAGAGGGCCGCAAGAAGCTGATGAGCATCACGCGTTACACGACCGTGCTCATCGCTTTCATCCAGGGCTTCGCTTACTATATGATGATGCGTAACCAGTACGGAATCCTGACCGACACCGGCATTCCCGCCGCGCTGGTCATAATCATTTCCTTCATCGCGGGCTCCGCATTCATGATGTGGCTCGGCGAGCAGGTAACGGAATTCGGTATCGGCAACGGTATTTCTATCCTGCTGTTCGCGTCCATTATCTCCCGCATACCCTCCGCGGTGTCCACACTGTCCCAGAACTACACGCTCGGCAACCTCAACGTGGGTATGATTGCCTTTATAATAGTCGGCATTATAGCTCTCGTTGTGCTTATCGTCCATGTGGGCGACGCGGAGCGCCGTATTCCGGTGCAGTACGCGAAACGCCAGGTCGGACGCAAGATGTACGGCGGCCAGAACACGACCCTTCCTATGAAGGTCAACATGTCCGGCGTCCTGCCTATAATCTTTGCCCAGTCCATCGCGATGCTCCCCGCAACCATAGCGGCATTTTTGCCGACTCCGGCCGAGGGAAGCGTAGCTGCGGCGTTTATGAACGCAATCGACACGAAGTCCGTGCTCTATATGATATGCTACTTCCTGCTGATAATCGCGTTCAGCTATTTCTATGCGACCATCCAGTTCAACCCGACCGAGATATCCAACAACCTTAAGCGCAACGGCGGCTTCATTCCGGGATTCCGTCCCGGCAAGCCCACCGCTGACTTTATCGCCAAGGTGCTCAGCAAGGTCACGCTGTTCGGCGCGATATTCCTTGGCGTCGTTGCTATCTGCCCGCTTATCGCCGGTAAGATTATCAGCATTTCCGCGCTGTCGATCGGCGGTACGTCCGTCATAATCGTCGTCGGCGTCGCTCTGGAGACGGTCAAGGCTTTGGAAAACCAGATGCTGGCTCGCCAGTACAAGGGTTTCCTCGGTTAAAGAAAAGAGTGATACCATGAATCTTATAATGCTCGGCGCCCCCGGCGCCGGAAAAGGCACGCAGGCAGAGGAGCTGATGAGAGAGCTGGGGATTCCCACCATCTCGACCGGCAATATCCTCAGAGCCGCCATCAAGGACGGCACGCCTACCGGTCTTAAGGCAAAAGAATACATGGACGCCGGCAAGCTGGTGCCCGACGAAGTGATAATCGGCATAATAAGCGACCGCCTCAAAGCCGACGACTGCAAGAAGGGCTATATACTCGACGGAGTGCCCCGCACTATAGGTCAGGCCGAGGCGCTCGAAAAGGCCGGAATCAAATTCGACGCCGTCCTATCCCTCGAGATTTCGGACGAGGCGATAATGAACCGCATGAGCGGACGCAGAGTCTGCGAAAAGTGCGGCTCCAGCTACCACATCGTCGGCGTGCCCCCCAAGGTTGAGGGCGTGTGCGACATATGCGGCGGAAAGCTCGTACAGCGCGCGGACGACGCGCCGGAAACCGTAAAGGCACGTCTCGACGTTTATCACAGAGAGACCGAGCCGCTCAAAGCGTTTTATGAAAAGCGCGGCATCCTGAAGGCAATTCAGGACCAGGGCAGCGTTTCCGGAACCACGGCTAAGATCCTCAAGGTCCTGGGGCAGAAGAGATGATAACGCTCAAATCTCCCCATGAGATAGAGGCCATGCGCCTCGCAGGCAAGATAACCTCCGCCGCGAGAACGGTAGCGGGGAGGCTTGTAAAGCCCGGAGTCACCACCAAGGAGATTGACAAAGCGGTTTATGATTTCATCACGAGCCGCGGCGCCACGCCGTCCTTCCTCAACTACAACGGGTTTCCGGCAAGTGCGTGCGTATCCGTCAACGACGAGATAATCCACGGCATACCGGGACACAGAAAGCTGAAGGAAGGCGACATAGTAAGCATCGACGTGGGTGCCTTTATCGGAGGCTACCACGGTGACTGCGCCGGAACCTTCGCCTGCGGAAAGATATCCGACGAGGACCAGCGGCTTATAGACGTTACTCGTCAGTCGTTCTTCGAGGGAATCAAGCTCGCGAAGGAAGGCGGCCACCTCTGGGACATTTCTCTGGCTATACAGACCTATGTAGAAGCAAACGACTTTTCGGTCGTCCGCGAGTATGTCGGTCACGGGATAGGCACGAAGATGCATGAGGCGCCCGAGGTCCCGAACTATGTGAACCACGCCGACCATCCCGGAAGAGGGCCGCGCCTGCTGCACGGCATGACGCTGGCGATCGAGCCGATGGTCAACGCCGGAGGCGTCGCCATAAAGGCGATGCCCGACGGTTGGACCGTTCGGACGAAGGATGGCCGCAACGCGGCTCATTATGAGAATACGATTGTGATATGCGAAGGCGGCGCGGATCCCGAAATCCTGACCGTCCCGGATATCGGACCGGAAGATCTGTAATGGACATCGAGAAAGCCGACATTGTTTTATCCGAGGCCGGAAGGGACAAAGGAACAACGCTATACGTGCTCGGCACGGACGGCGAGTTTCTCCTGACGGCGGATGGAAAAGGCCGGAGAGTTGAAACGCCGAAGCGAAAGAAGTACAGACACGTGAGCTTCATCGCAAAGGACAACAGCGCTCTTGCCGAGAAGATAAGAAACAATCAATCTGTCACGAACGCAGAAGTTCGTACGGCCCTCGCCGTTTTCGGCGAGATGAGCCATCTTGACCAGGAGGGATAACGCTTGGCAAAAGACGACATGATCGAAGTTGAGGGCAAGGTTATTGAATCCCTGCCCAACACCACGTTTCAGGTTGATATCGGAAACGGACATACGATTCTGGCGCATATTTCCGGAAAACTCCGGATGAATTTTATCAGGATTCTGCCCGGCGACAAGGTAACGGTGGAGATGTCTCCATACGACCTTACTCGTGGTCGGATTACCTGGCGAAGCAAATAGGAGGTTTTGAAATCATGAAAGTAAGACCGTCCGTGAAGCCTATGTGCGAAAAGTGCAAGGTGATCCGCCGCAAGGGCCGCGTAATGGTCATTTGCGAGAATCCCAAGCACAAGCAGAGACAGGGCTGAGTTCGCTCCCAGCAGACACACGGAATTTCCTCCGCCCGGGTTTGGACGGAGAACAGAATAGCAAAAAATTATTTGGAGGTGCTTAAAAAGTATGGCACGTATTGCCGGCATTGACCTGCCGAAGGATAAGCGCATCGAGATAGGCCTGACCTATATCTACGGCATCGGCAGAAAGAGCGCTAACGACATCCTCGCCGCGACCGGTATCAGCCCCGACACTCGAGTCAAGGATTTGACCGAGTCCGACGAAGCCAAGCTCCGTGAGGAGATTGACAAGTCCCACATGGTCGAGGGCGACCTGCGCCGCAACACCGCGCTGGACATCAAGCGTCTGACCGAGATAGGCTGCTACCGCGGCTCTCGTCACCGCAAGGGACTTCCCGTCCGCGGACAGCGCAGCAAGACAAATGCAAGAACACGCAAGGGCCCCAAGAAGACCATTGCGAATAAGAAGAAGTAAGGAGGGAGTTTCAAAGAATGGCAAGTGCAAATAACGCATCAGCGGCCAACAAGGGCGGCAAGAAAGTCGTTCGCCGCCGCAAGGAGAAGAAAGTAGTAGAGAACGGCCAGGTTCATATCCGCTCTTCCTTCAACAACACCATGGTCACGGTGACCGACATGCAGGGCAACGCTCTTTCGTGGGCTTCCTCCGGCGGGCTTGGATTCCGCGGCAGCAAAAAGTCCACCCCGTTCGCCGCTCAGACTGCGGCAGAGACCGCTTCCAAGGCGGCCATGGAGTATGGGCTCAAGAATGTCGAGGTCTATGTCAAGGGTCCCGGTTCGGGCCGTGAAGCCGCTATCCGCGCGCTTCAGGCTGTGGGCCTCGAAGTAACGATGATAAAGGACGTTACTCCTATCCCCCACAACGGATGCCGTCCTCCCAAGAGACGCCGCGTCTGATTTAGGATAGAAGGAGGATTATATAATTATGGCTAAGAATATGCAGCCCATAGCAAAGCGCTGCAAGGCGCTCGGCATATCCCCCACCTACATGGGTTACAACAAGAAGAACACCACCCGCAACCCCGGCGGCCAGATGAGAAAGAAGAAGAGCGAGTACGCTACTCAGCTCAACGAGAAGCAGAAGGTCAAGTTCGTCTACGGCATCATGGAGAAGCAGTTCCATATGTACTATGAGAAGGCCTCTACCATGCCCGGTAAGACCGGCGAGAACCTGCTTGTCATGATCGAGCGTCGTCTCGACAACGTCATCTATCGCGCAGGCTTTGCGATGACCCGCCGCGAGGCTCGTCAGCTCGTCACTCATGCACATTTCACAATCAACGGTAAAAAGGTGAACATTCCCTCTTATCTCGTCAAGCCCGGAGATGTTATAGAGGTCAGAGAGAGCAGCCGTTCTTCCGCGAAGTTCAAGAGACTTACCGGAGAGGACGCCATTTCGGTCACTCTTCCCCAGTGGATCGAGCGCGAGAAGAACGCTCTTAAGGTCACTGTCGTCAAGATGCCCGAGCGCGCGGATATCGACATGCCTATCGAGGAGCACCTTATCGTTGAGTTGTACTCCAAATAATAGAAAACCCTCAATCATTCGCAATTTTATTAACATGCGGCGGCTTAGACCGTACGCAAGGAACAGGAGGGTAACTGCATGATTGAAATTGAGAAGCCCCAGATAGAGTGTATCGAAACCCCCGGTGACGTGACTTACGGAAAGTACGTCGTCGAGCCTCTCGAGCGCGGATATGGAACCACGCTCGGCAACGCGCTCAGACGCATACTGCTCTCCTCTCTGCCCGGCACCGCTGCGACCAGCATCAAGATTGCCGGAATACAGCACGAGTTCTCCACTATCCCCGGAGTGAAGGAAGACGTCACCGACATCGTGCTCAATGTCAAGGGAATAATTGCCAAGATACACAGCGAGGGCATCAAGACCGTTTACATCGAGGCTGTTGGCCCCTGTGAGGTGACAGCGGGCGATATCAAGAGCGATGGAGAGGTCGAGGTACTGAACCCCGATATGCACATCGCGACGCTAGGTGACGGAGCGACGCTCAACATGGAAATAACCATGAGCCATGGCCGCGGATATGTATCCGCAGACCGCAACAAGAGCACCCAGACCGTTATAGGCGTGATACCGGTCGACTCCATTTATACGCCGGTGCACAAGGTGAACTACACCGTAGAAAACACGCGCGTTGGTAACGTTACGGATTTCGACAAGCTGACGCTTGAAGTCTGGACCGACGGGACTATAACTGCGCGCGACGCGGTGTCCCTCACGGCAAAGATACTGTGCGACCACTTCACTCTGTTTACCGACCTCTCCGAGACCGTGGGCAGCAAGTCCACCGTCGTCGAGAAGACCGAGACTCAGAGAGACAAGGTCCTCGAGCTCACCATTGAGGAGCTTGACCTTTCGGTCCGCAGCTTTAACTGCCTCAAGCGCGCCAACATCAACACCGTCGCCGATCTTATTTCCAAGACCGAGGACGACATGATGAAAGTTCGCAACCTTGGCCGCAAGTCCCTCGAAGAGGTCATAAACAAGCTGGCCATGATGGGACTGTCTCTCGCAAGCGAAGACAACAACTGATCAGAGTTTCTACTCTGTAACAAGGAGGATAACGAAATGCCCGGAACTCGCAAGCTCGGCAAAACTACCGACCAGCGCAAGGCCATGCTCCGCCAGCAGGTTACTGATTTTCTGGATAAAGGGAAGATGGAGACCACGCTGACGAGATGCAAGGAAATTGCGCCTCTGGCCGAGAAGATGATCTCCCTCGGCAAGAAGGGTGATCTGGCAGCTTACCGCCAGGCCATGAGCTTCATCACAAGAGAAGACATTGCCAAGAAGCTGTTTAAGGAAATTGCTCCCAGCTATACGGAGCGCGCCGGCGGCTATACCCGCATTACGCGCACCGGCGTCCGCCGCGGAGACGCAGGCGAGACCGCTCTTATCGAGCTGGTAAAGTGAGCTTAATCATAAAGAGCTCGCTTTAAGGTGGACAGCCGGTACCTGTACAATACCGGCCATGCCATTGACCTTAGGGGTCAAGTGATTCCACCCAATTTATGGCTTTTGTGGGCGCGGGGTCTTCCCCGCCCCGTAAAAGGCCCCTTTTGTATGAGAATCCGGCCGGACATACAAAAGGGGCTTTTTCATCTCCCGC
>JAYFRC010000099.1:0-14588 GCA_034926415.1 Oscillospiraceae bacterium | reverse complement strand
CAGCAAAGATGCTCTGTATCGAGGTTTTCCGGGGTCAGGTTGATAAAATCAGTATTATTGTTTTCCATCTTCATTTTGTCTCCGTTTTGCTTTCAGCGACTCACGTTTTTTCTTGTCTGCGCCGTCCAGCGAGAGCCCGATGCACAGTCCGATAGACATTCCTAGGCACATACCGAGCGCGGTTTCATCAAATGAAACGCCAAGGCACATCCCAACGCTCATGCCGATGCACATATACACAGACATCAACGCGGACGCGGGCTTTTCCAGCAGAAAGCGTGGTCCTTCCGTGCCTTCGCCGTCAGGCCGGAATTTCAGCTTTTCCAAAACCCGAATTGACGCGGCGTTGTCCGGCGCGGTTTCCGCTTCAACAAAGAACACATCCTCCTGCGAGAACGCCCAGTCGATCAGCGCTCTCGCCGATTCGTCCGCATAGCCTTTGCCTTCAAAACCGGAGTTTATTCCATAGCCCAGCTCAACCGCGCCGTTTGTTTGCGCGCCCTTGAATCCTGCGCTGCCGATTTCTTCTCCGCTTTCTTTAAGGCATATTTTCCATGCGGTGTACCACAAACACTCGTCGGGATGGCTTTCGCAGCCCATAAGCATTTCCCCGTATGCCTGCTTTAAGCCCTCGTCGGCGGTTTGATCGATCAGATCATGTAATTCCGTATCGCTCATCGGAGCGATAACGAGCCGCTTTCTTTTCAAAATAGGCTCTTTTTTCATCATAGCGTTACTTTAGCCTTTTTGACCGGATGGCGTACTACGGTTTTCCACTTTTCTTTTGCAACCTTGCGGGCGTCGGAGAGATAGATTTCATGGTGCAGCCGACCGTCGGAAAAATCGTTTTCATATCCGTTTTTCGCAAGAAACTCGTCCATCAGAGCAACAGTGGCAGGCTCATCGTCAAAGGGGCCGAGATGCATGATCTGGACGCACAGCCCCTCTTCCAATGTCAAAAGCTCCGCTTTGGAGCAGTCCAGCTTCTTTTTGCGCGTGGCCTCGGCTATCGCCCAGTCAAAGTCGGCTTTGGTCACAAAGTCCGGCAGGCGGATAACGGAGATCCAGTGAAAAAGGGACTTGTTCGTATAATCCACGCCGTCGATGCCCTCCTGCCACCAGAAGCCCTCCAGCGGCGGCACCACATAGTCAAAATACCCCTCAATCCGGTGATCGCCCATCTTGCTCATCTTGATGGTGTATGCCACGGCGTACAGCACGCCCACAGCCGCTTTGTACGAACCGCCCTCTTCGTTTGGGTCGCCGACGCCGCGCACGGCGATATAATTGGCCTTTGGCACGGTCACGATCTCCGGCTTGTTCTTCGGCAGATAAAATTCCTTGTATTCTTTCTTGAAGTCAAACGCCATGGTAGCACTCCTTCTTCCGCGCGGAAATCTCATACACAGCCTGCGCCCCACTTCCCGTGGCCTGGGCTTCCCGCGCCAACTGCATGTTTTTTCCATTTTAGCATATCGTTAGTTCGCACGCAAGAATCGTAATCTTCTAAAATAAGGGCCGGTATGCACAAGCGCGCGTACCGGCCCTTCGATAATTGGGTATGCGTTATTCGATTCGTTCGATCTGCCCGGCCTGAATATAGGGAATATTTCGTGCGATGCGCTCCCCGGGCCAGTTCCACCACTGCATGGATTCCAGCCGCGCAACGGTTTCATCCGAAAACCGTCTGCGGATGGGCTTTGCGGGTACGCCGCCTACGATGGTGTAGGATGCCACGTCCTTTGTGACCACCGCGCGGGCGCCGATAATGGCCCCGTCCCCGATGGTCACGCCCGCCAGAATCACCGCCTCGTAACCGATCCACACGTCATTGCCCACGACAATGTTGCCCCTGTTGTCCCATGCCTGCGTCACATCCGCCTTATCCAGCCCCCATTCCTCAAATAACAAAGGGAACGGATAGGTGGAAAGAGACCGCATGGTATGGTTTGCGCTGGTAAAAAGGAATTTTGCGCCGCAGGCAATGGAGCAGAACTTCCCGATCACCAGCCGATCGTGATTGACGGGATAATGATAGAGAACATTATTCTTCTGAAAATCACATGGATCGCACGCAAAATCGTTGTACATCGTGTAGTCGCCGACCTCGATGTTCGGATCGTTGACGACACCTTTCAAATAGACCGTCTGCCGGTCTCCCGTGCGGGGATAGATCGTTTTTCCCGGAATAGACATTGTAACCCTCCTGATTTTTTGATTTGTTATGCTATTCCGGTCATGCCAATGCAGCGCTTCACCGCGCACCACCTCTGTTTCTCATTCTGTGCAATTATATTTTGAGAATTTTTACAGCAAAATCCTCGCCGATTTCCATTTATTCCGCAGTCACACGGGATCGGCACTCCTTCGCCCCGGAGAGGACCGTGTGCATCGGCTCCACCTGGATTTTCTTCTCCGGCAGCAGTGGCCACAGCAAATAAAGGAATTTATATCATGATAGCGTTCAAAACTCCGTGTAAAAGCATGGAAATATAGCAGTTTCTACATTTCAGGCGCGCAAAACCGAGCGCAACGCCATACATTAACCCCGCAGCGAGCTTCGTCAATACCGCAAACCAATTTCCGTCAGCTATTTGCGGTATCATATAACCAAAATGCCAAACGGTAAAGAGCAAAACAGTCCAAACGTAAGTATACACTTCTTTTGAAAGTACACCGTTCAGTCTGTTCCACAAATAACCTCTGAAAATAAGTTCCTCGAAAATCGGTGTAACGACACTGCCATATATAAGCAAAAGTATTGCCGTATATCCGCCGGTAAAATTAGACGGCGTTGCGATAAGGATAATCGCTGCTATAAAAGTAGATATAATATAAAACCTGCTAAAATGCGTTGGCAAAACAGAAAGCTTTGTTTTGTGCCATTTTGAATATAACAAAACAATGCCGCACAGCAATATCATAGCAGCCATCGTCGTCATCCGCTGTGCAAAAGAAATGTCCGGAACGAACAAATCTGCGATCTTCTCAAGCAACATTCGAAGGGCTTGAAGAATGACAATCATCAATATTGCTTCTGTGAATATATATCTTTTTTTCATTCAGCACTTCTTCGTTTGTTTTAGTTCAACAAATTTCAATTTGCGCATATGTGTATCCTCCGGATAAACGAAAATTTACTTTTTCCACGGGCGGGTTTTGCCCAGCCAGCCGCGCTCTTCCCAATATTGCTTTTCCACCGGTGAGGAATCCCAGCCCTTTACATGCGTCATTTTCATCATATTGAAGATGAATTTCGTCTTGAAGCCCACGCGTGGTCCTTCGTCCGCGTGAATTTTCGATGCGAGCTTTGTCAAATGGCGCTCGATTTTCTCCTTCTTTTCCGGCTTCACCATATCCCAGTTGGCGGCCTGCACGGCAAGGCCGTAGGTTTTGATGTATGGCACGCCCCAGTAAAACAGAGAATCCTTGACCGGTCCCACCGCCTTTTTGCAGGAAGCGCCTGCCGAAGCGGATAAAACAACCGCGCGCTGGGAAAACATCCACGCCTTTGGCCTATGTACCATCCACAGATCAAAAAACAGATCGATCAGAGATTTCATCGCTCCGCTTGGTGCCAGACAATAGTTCGGCGTTGTAAAAATAAACAGATCGGCCTGCTCCATCGCGTCCAGCAGCTTTTTCTTTTCGCCCCAATACGGGCATTTTGTCTCGTCCTCAATGCAAGCGTAGCAGCCAAGGCAGAAATGATTCAGATCCCGCGGCAGAAAAAATTCGATAATGTCTTCCTCCCCCGCCAGCTTGTCGGCCAGAATTCGTCCCATGTGCCAAGTGGTGCCACTATGGTTCTGCCCATGAATCATTACAATCTTCATGTTTCTGTCTCCTTTTCTCCGCAAGCCACGGTCTCTTTGACGAAAAAGCAAGCTGCCCTCAGCAAATTCCGATTTTCCGATCTTTTAGCCGCTTTGTTTCCCAACTGCGCTTTTATTTGGAATCCCGCCTGCGGCGCCGACGCTTTTCCTCTCTTGTGGGCCGCTGGCAGTAGACCGTATTCTTCTTATCCGCCTTATGATGCTCCCGGCAGGAAACGCAGTCGCCGTGCCGCTGGCAGTGCTTTCGTTTGCAGGGGCAGTCCGCGCTCTGAGTCACGCAGAGCATGGGCGTATAGCGGATGCCGTCCGTCGTCTGCTCCGCGTCTGTCTCGCAAAAGCCGAGATGCCTGTAAACTTCCACCGCATAGGGCGAGGAATTCACCGTCATCTGTCCTGCGGGATTCTCCCGACAGGCGCGGAAAAACAGCTGCATTCCCACGCCCTTGCGGTGGTATGCGCCGCGCACAAAGAACAGCGCGATATGCGAGCCGCCGCTGCGGGTGGCCAGAATGCCGATGAGCGCGTCCCCATCAAGAGCGCCGTAGATGCGGAGCCGGGCAAGGTAGTCCGGGTCGTGGATAGATGCATAAAACGCCTGAACACCCTGCGGGGCGTAGTCCGGCGCTTCAAACTCCCCAAAGACTTGCCACACCAGATCCAGCGCCGGACCGTATTCCTCTTTTGCAAGCTCTCTAATTTCCATAACGTTCCTTCCCGCGATCTCTGCTTCAGCAACTGTAGTTTAACACAGAATTCCAGCATCTCAGCCCTTGTTCAAAGCAAATCCGTCTTATCATTGCCGGACTACTTCAAGCGTAGGCTTTGCAGCAGCGTTTGAAAATCAGACGCGGAATCCGCAAAGGTTTTGATATCCCCGCCAGTAATGGTGGTGGCGTCCTCGGTGGTGACGGTATATTTCTGCGTGCCCGCTTCCGTCTCATACTGCCATGTCACATAGCCGAGGTTGCCGATGGAGGCCAGCAGGACATAGGAGTCCACCGCCATGCGTTCCTGTGCGGTGCGCTCGTCCGCACCCTCGATGGAGTTTTCCAGCAGCAGCGTCCAACCGTATGGCTCCGAGGAAGTCTGCAATTCATTAGTGAATGGGCCGAACTGGTCGGAGATGCCGAGGAGCGCGGCAATGCGGCTGTTGGCCGACATATCGCCCACATAGGGGTTCACCGCCCGGAAAAGCTGTGCCGTTGTGGCGCTGATCTCCACGCCGTCTTCCCAGAGGATCAGGTCATCATTTCGCACCTGTCCCACGTCGCTCCCCACCGTATAGCTCTCGTGAAAGTCTCCGCTATTCCAAAAGGTCTTGGGCGCGGTGTACACTTTCATCTGCACCATACCGGCGCTATCGGAAAATACTACCCGGGAAACGCCCAGCCCGCCGCCGGTCAGCGTGCCGCTAACGGTCACCGTGCCGCCCTCTACCGTGACATGGCAGGCAACGTCTTCGGCGTCCGCCGCGCTGCCCACATAGAAAAAGCGAAATGACAGGATTGCCATGCCCAGCAGCATTAAAATGATCCCAATCACCAATGACCTTCTGGTACTGCGGCGGCGCACCTTTTTCAGGTAATCCACCTCGGCGACACGTTCGCAGATCTCAGCCTCCTGCTCATTCATGCGCGAGAGCACGGCGGCGCAGTCCGCGCAGCCGGATAAATGTTCCTTGACAGCTCTATTTGTAGCTTCACTGGTCAGACCGTCCACATAGGACGGCAGCAGGTCACGGACGATCGCACAGTCAAGTTCATGCTCCATCTGATTCCAACTCCTTTTTTAGCTTTTCTTTCCCGCGGTAGTAGGTAACCCTGGCCCAGTTTTCCGTTCTGCCCAGGATCTCGCCGATCTGGGCAAAGGACGCGCCGCCCAGCAGCCGCAGATACAGCACCTCCCGCATTTCGCCGTCCAGCAGGTGGAGCTTTCGCAGCAGCTCCACCTGCCCAATCTGCGCCAGCACCTGCTCCTCCGGCGTATCTGCCGCCGCAGCAGCTTCGTCCAGCTCACTCGTAGGCGGATGAGCTCACCGCTCACTGGAAAGTACGTTTTTGGCAATGGCGCACAGCCATGTTGACACCTTGCAACTTCCATCGAAGCGTTCGGCGCTCCTCACGGCCTGATAGAAGGTCTCCTGAGTCAGCTCCTCTGCGAGGGCTGCATCGCGGGTCAGAGAAAGGAGGTAGCGGTACACTGTCTGAGCGTGGGTGCGGTATACTTCGTCCATGGACAGCATCGGCAGTCCTCCTTTCCTGAGTGTCTGCTTATTTATGCTGAAAAAGGTTATTTCGTTACAGAGGAAGTAAAAAAATAGTTTAAAACTCTGCTTTTTACAAATCCGGATTTTTTCTTGCCGACTCCGTGATCTGCAAAGTGCTCACGATGTCCTTAAAAATCAGCGGCCGCATACTGTCGCGGTAGCCGGAGAGGTCGGCATTTTCCAGCGCCGCTCGAATTCGGGGAATCAGATTCGGCTTTGCAGCTGCGATCTCCGGCAGCGCCTGAATACACTGCCGGGCGGTAATGGGCTTTTCGTCCGTGACATGGGATAGAAACTCGTCCAGTAGGGCGTCATAACGGTTTTCGCTGTCCCAGCGGGCGTTGGCGGCAAGAATGGAAATAGCCCGGTTTCGCACCAGAGAATTTTTGTGGCGCAGCAGCGCGGCGAAGTCGTCGAGATATGGATAAAACCGGTCGCTTTCGCGACTCTCCGCCGCGACAGCACCCGCATAGGAACAGGCGGACTTGGTGTCCTTGTCGGTAAGCCGCGCAAGCATTTCTTCATAATCGGTCATATTTCTGCCCTCCCGAAAGAATGTTTGTTTTAAGAAGATGCCATGGTTGTCAATCCCATCACTGAATATAGAAACGGAAATGCGAAAATCAGTGCACCAGTGGCCCTGCTCGCGTAAGTATGCAGGGCGGAAAAGGTGTGGTTCTTAAAAAACCGACGCCGTAGCCCGCAAGACGCAAAGCCGCAGTACCTATCTCATACTTTTTTATCATCATACCATGTTTTATTCCAGGTATAAAG
Organism: Oscillospiraceae bacterium; assembly: GCA_034926415.1. Taxonomy (GTDB): domain Bacteria; phylum Bacillota; class Clostridia; order Oscillospirales; family Oscillospiraceae; genus JAYFRC01. Next base: position 7,712 of record JAYFRC010000099.1, on the reverse strand, counting down.
ACTCTTTGAAGTCGCTGTTTTTTCTTTTTTGACCAACCCCACTTCGCCAAACAATGGAGATCTGTATCAACAAAACGCAGAGCAATAAATTGAAACACATCCGCCGGGTGAGTAAAAAGCGTATATTATTGGCTGCTAAAAAATCGTATTGCATTTTGGAAAGCTTGCTTGACATTTTTGTGCAATGGCCGTATACTGAAAACGGAAAGCTTACTTTCCATTATAGGGGGATGCTCATGAAAAACAGATTGGAAGAAATCCGAAAACAGCGCGGTATCAAGCAGGAGGACTTGGCGTACGCGCTTGAAGTATCCAGACAGACTATCGGTTCCTTGGAGAACGGCCGGTATAATCCCTCCATCCTGCTGGCATTCAAGATTGCCCGATACTTTGATATGTCAATTGAAGAAATTTTTATTTATGAGGAGAAAGAATCGTGAAAAAAGGAGCTATGTTTACGCTGACCGTAGTCGGCTTTGTTTTGATCATTGTCGGTCTGTGCTATTTAAAATCATCCGCGCCGCTGACAGGCGTCATGACCGCCCTGCCTTATGTCTGCATCGGAATCGGATGCGGCGCATTCGGTCATGGCATGGGCGAGATGATCAGCAAGCGGGCGATGAAAAATGCGCCTGATATCCAAAAGCAGCTCGAGATAGAAAAGAAAGATGAGCGGAATATAGAGATTTCCAACCGCGCAAAGGGCAAGGCCTACGACGCCATGATCTACATTCTCGGCGCGCTAATCGTGTCCTTCGGATTGATGGAGATCCCTCTGTATGTCGTGTTGCTGCTGGTGTTCGCCTATCTCCTTGTCGTGGGCATTTCCATATACTATCGCTGCAAATTCGATCAGGAGATGTGAGCGCCCCTCCATGCGCTCCCAATTTTTGCAACTGCGCAAGCAGGGTCGAGAAAATCCGATGCCGAGTATGGTACGATCCTTTTGTGAGGAGGTGAACAGTGTGAACGATAAAACCCTTGCCGTCCAGCGTATGCAGGACTATATCAAAAGCCATCTTTCTGAAACCGTCACCTTGGCTGAACTCGCCGAAGCGGCTCGGTTCTCCCCGTGGTATGCGGCCCGCATTTTCAAAGAGCTCACAGGTCTTGCCACCGCCGATTATATTCGGCGGCTGCGGCTCTCCAAATCCGCTCTGCGGCTGCGGGACGAGCGTGTCAAGGTCATTGATGTAGCCGGGGATTTGGGATTCGAGAGCGTGGACGGCTACCAGCGGGCGTTTTTGCGGGAGTTCGGCTGCAACCCCAAGGAATACGCCCTGCACCCGGTGCCGCTGCCGCTGTTCACCGCCTACGGAGTAAAGTTTCGAGAACTTTGGAAAAAGGAGCGTAACAGTATGGCAAACGAAAAAAGCGTATTCATTCAGGTCATCGAAAAGCCCGCGCGGAAGGTGCTCATCAAGCGCGGCATCAAAGCGTCGGAATATTGGAGCTCCTGTCAGGAGGTCGGCTGCGACGTGTGGGGCGTGCTGACCAGTATGAAATCCCTCTGCGGCGAGCCGGTATGCATGTGGCTGCCGGAAGCGCACCGTAAACCCTGCACCTCGGAATATGTGCAGGGCGTGGAAGTGCCTACAGAATATGACGGTCTGGTGCCGGAGGGCTTTGATGTCATCGACCTGCCCGCCGCGACCTATCTCATGTTCCAGTCGGAGCCCTTCGCCGAGGAGGACTACTGCGCAGCCATTGAGTCTCTGCAAGCAGCTATGGGCAAGTACGAGCCTTCGGTCATCGGCTACCGCTGGGATGACGCAAACCCGCGCATTCAGTTGGAGCCACGGGGCGAGCGCGGTTATATCGAGCTTCGCGCGGTGAAAAAGGTATAAGGAAACGGGCCAGGCTGGTAAAGCCAGTCTGGCCCGTTCTCATTCTTCTGTGAATGTTTTTTTCGGTTCCGCTTTATCCGCTTCGTCATGCTCCGGTAGCGTGATCGCCTTTAACTCCGGTTCTGGTGCGGAGATATAAAGCTCTTCACATTCCCGCTGGGCCGCAATCAACACGTTCACCGCCTCCTCCGAGGCACGAAACAGCTTCAAGTACATCTCTTTATAGTCTGGCATAAACAGTCACCCCGCATGGTACAGCTTAGAACAATACATTCAAAATTTCAAGTGGAACAATTTGTTCATTCTATACTGAGCGTGGTGATATAAATGGAAAAATACCCGAGAATCCGCAATTTGCGGGAAGATTCCGATTTAACGCAGCAGCAGGTCGGTGAGGCCATCAACGTGCCACAGCGCACCTACGCCTATTATGAAAGCGGTCAGCGAATGATTCCGCCGCACGTTCTGTGCGCGCTGGCCGACTATTACAAGGTCAGCGTGGATTACATCCTCGGGCGGACGGATAAGAAAAAGTGAATCACACTTAATTACCGCTGGCCTTCAAAAAGCCCGCGGTAATCTTATTTTGACGGCTGAATGTTCCCATCTATAATTCACGCTTAAAATGGTATGATCTTCCAATCTCAGATTGTAATCATTTGCATGAAAGTATATACTTGTTTTAATTACAGAAAAAACGACAAAGTCTCCGAAAGCCGACGCAAAGCCGCAATCAAGCAGGCTCCGTAAAAGCACAGAACTGCTTTTATATCAAAACATAAGGAATGTGAAACGCATGACGGAAGTAGTAGCCGCCCTGATATGGGACAAGGACAAATTAATGATCTGCCAGCGTCCGGCAAACAAGGCGCGCGGCATGCTTTGGGAGTTTGTCGGCGGAAAAGTTGAGCCGGGCGAAACAAAGGAGCAGGCGCTCATCCGAGAATGTCAAGAAGAACTTGCCATAACGCTCAGCGTCGGCGCTGCTTTCATGGCTGTGACCCACGAATATCCGGATATTACCGTCCATCTGACGCTGTTCAACGCGGTTATCGCTCAAGGCAAACCGCAGAAGTTGGAACACAACGACATCCGTTGGATAACAGTGGATGAGATACCACAATACGAATTCTGTCCGGCGGACGAGACGATTCTAAGTAAATTGTCCGGCATAAAAAAGCAGACAGGAAGCGAGGGCAAATGATGAAAAGTGACCGTTATATTGCGTTCGATGTAGAAACACCCAACTATGCGAATGACCGCATCAGCGCCATTGGCATTTCCATCATTGAAAATGGTCTGGCAGTAAAAGACTTCTACTCTCTTGTAAATCCGGAAACACACTTTGATTCCTTCAACATCAATCTGACCGGCATAACGCCGGATATGGTTGCTGGCCAGCCTACATTTCCAGAACTATGGAAAACGATTGAGCCAATAATGGGAAGCGGGCTGTTAGTTGCTCACAACGCTCCTTTTGATATGGGCGTTTTGGCGCAGTGCTTAAATGACTATCAAATCGATTGGCAACCGTTTACATATTATGCTTGCACCTGCGTGATGGGCCGAGTCTGCTATCCTGACCTCACCAACCACAAGCTGAATACTCTCTGCGAGTATCTGCAACTTGATTTGGATCATCACAATGCCGGCAGCGACAGTCGTGCCTGCGCGGAATTACTGCTTGACTATATGCGGCACGGACTGAAGCCAGACCGCTTCCTGCGGCGTTATGATTTGGTACAACGCCGCACATTGCGCACTCCGCCAAAGGCACATCCAAGCGATACGACGCGGCAACTGCTTGAGCTCAAGGAAGTGCTTGGTGCGATCACGGCAGATAATGAGTTGAATGAGGCCGAAGTCCTGTTCCTGCAAAATTGGATGGATCGGAATCTTGCACTGCGGGGCAACTTTCCGTTCGACAAAATCTTTGAGACGGTGGTCGGCGCGCTGGATGATGGAATTCTCGAGGAATCCGAGCTGGATTCCATGCTGCTTCTGTTTGAGCAAATCACGGATCCGGTTGCGAACGCCTGCAGCTGTGATTGTTTTGATATCAGCGGCAAGACGTTTTGTCTGACCGGAGAATTCGAATATGGAGACCGGTCCAGCGTGGAATCCTCCCTTTCGCTAAAGGGTGGGATTCCTGTTTCCGGTGTGACGCGAAAAACGGATTGCCTTGTAGTGGGCAGCAAAGGCAGCGAAGCGTGGAGCAACGGCAATTATGGCACAAAAGTGAAGAAGGCCATGGAAATGCAGGAGAAGGGCCTGCCCATCCGGATCGTAAAGGAGCAGGATATCTGCGATCTGTTTATCCAGCTGAGGAGGCAATTGAAGTAAAACCATATCACAAGCTGGTTCGTAACCGCATCACTGAGATTATTGAAGCCGCTTGAAAAACCTTCACTTGCTAAACACCGTCGGATTAGCACCGGTTCCGCGGGAATCCGCATTGACCGCAAGAGGCTGCAAAAGCTCAGAGAAAAGAAAATAGCCCACGGTCACAAGGCTGTCGATCATGAAGAATATACCGGCCTCACCCTGTCCAATGGATGTGAGCTCAAAAGTGCTTTATCACGAGCGCCGAATAAGTATCGTATTGTTTAAACCCAAATCTCTCATAGAATGGGATCTTCACCGGGTCTGATGGCATTAGCTTGATATAAAGAAAGTCCTGATACTCATTGACCATGCGCTTCATCAGCGCATCGCCGATGCCCTCGCCCTGATACTCCGGATCAACCAACAGATAATGAATGAAAGCCAGCGTTTCCTCGTCATCAAGGGAGCGAACTAGCCCGATCAGCGTATCTCCGTCCCATGCTGAGATGACTTTTGAAGAATTCCGCATGGCTTTGACCAGCCGTTCCGGGTATTTCCCGGATTCCCAATGAACAGACAGAAATAGCCTTTGAAGCTGTTCAGCGGTAAAGACTTTGATCTCACGATAAGTAACAGTGGACATCATTATTTTTCCTCCAAATTACAGATTCTTGAAATTTTTATATAAGGGAAATTGATGCTGAACAGAATAAGAAACAGGCCCAAAACACTTAAAGCTCCGAGTTGCTCATGCAGAACGACAGCACCCAGTATCGCCGCAATTGCGGGACTGATCGCGCATAACAGGCCCGCCCTTTCCGTTGAGACATATCTCTGTGCTATGGGCTGGAGCGTGTAGCCAAAACAGGTGCATATGACAGAAAGAGCCAGAATCATGAGCCACTGAGAAGTCTGCGTGGGCATGTGCGGCGTTTCAAACAGCCAGGAAGCTGCGAGAGCCAAAACGCCCAGTGCTCCGACCTGAACAATTCCAATGCAAAGCGTGTCTTTGGCTTTTCGCGAGACAATACCCGTTACGATAATGCCTGCAGCGTAGAAAACGGCAGCAAGCAGCCCAAAGATAACGCCGCCGGACAATCCGCCGTTTTGTACTGTTATACAAAACGCGCCCATAATCGCAGTCAGCGCACTGATGACCGCCAGTTTTCCCGGTAATCTGTGAAGCAAGAGCGCTTCAAAAAATGGGACAAATATGATCGAGCAGTTTTCCAGCAGTGACACCATGCCGGAGCCGGATGTTTTTAGCGCCGTATACTCGCAGGTCATCACAAGAAAAAAGATCGTACCGCACAGAATGCCGGATGCCAGATCACGAAAGCTGATATCGGTCAGCCGCTTCCAAAAAAGGATCGCAAGTAAAGCAAATGCCAAGATGAATCTGACCGCCAGCAGGTTGAACGTGCCTATACTCCCCAACGTCATCTTGCTGAATATAAATGAGGTCGCCCGCGCCGCAATGACGATGGCGAGGAGAAATTCGTATTTTCGGTTTTGCACAATGAGGCTTCCCTTCGACGCGAATGGCTTAAAATATTCCACTTTGAATTATCCGCGCAACTCATTGTACAGTATCAAATATATATTGTAAAATGCCTATTTTGCCACTATAATATGAGCATAACTTTATATTTTACAAAGTAGAACAGCCGAAGCGAAGGGAGCTATCAAAATGACCCAATTGGAAATAGAGGCATTTCTAATGACTGTGAAGCTGGGTAGCATTTCCACCGCGGCTAATTCACTATTTATTACCCAGCCTGCTCTGAGCAGAAGGATCCATGCCTTAGAAAGCGAGTTGGGGTATCTGCTTTTTATCCGGGGAAAAGGCATCCGATCCGCCGCATTGACTGAAGAAGGAAAGTCGTTTGTCGCGATTGCGAAGAAATACAACGCACTCTGGCGGGAGGCAAAATCCGTCTCTGCTGGAAAAGGTGTCTCAGTTAAAATCTCGTCTGTCGGCAGCGTCAGCACCTATCTCCTCCCGAAGGTGTTTTCCCGGTTTCTGGCCGCATGTCCGGAATGCAGCTTGCAGTTTAACAATTACCATTCGCTGGAGGCCTATGATTACGTCGCAAGAGAAGAAATTGATCTGGCCTTTATTTCGGACGACATGTTTTCCCGAGAAGTATATACAGTCCCACTCTTTCGCGAGCCGATGGTTTTGGCAATAAGCAGCGGAGAAAAGTATATAAGCAGCAACAATCCAGGACAGTTGGACGGAGCCGATGAAATACGGTTACCTTGGAATCCGGAATACGATCTCTGGCACGATTATTGGTTTTCGCCTTCGCAGCGCCCGCGGGTCCAGTTAGATCAGATGAGTTTACTGGAGTACTTTCTGCGACAGAAAGACCTTTGGGCAATTCTGCCCTCTCATGTGGCGGCATGCGCAAAAAATGTGCCGGGAGTGCAGATTCGAGCACTTACAGACGGGCCTCCCGACAGTTATATTTACTATTTAACCAGAGGACAAAAGCTCAGCTCACAGATTGAGCTGTTTCTAAGCCTGTTAAGAAATTCCCTGAGCGAAAATGATGACATTACTCTGATTGATTAAATTGTCATTTTGTTCGAGCAGGCCGAAGCTGTTTTTCAAGCTCTCATCACCCTTGCAAATTTTATCCTGCTATCTGGGATCAACATGTTTTTCTATGGAGTATCCTTCATCGCGCTTGCCACTATACGTTCAATGAGTTCATCGTCGGGCCTCGGCGGCGAGAGTCATGTCGTCCGATAGGTTGTTATCGACCGCAAGCGCCTGCAAAGCTCAGAGAAAAGGAAATCGTCGCGGGTTACAAGTCGGACGATCACGAGTAGTACACCTGAGAAGAGCTGTTAATCTTCTTAACAGGTAATATGAAAAACGGTTTGTGAGAAACAGATAATCACACAGTGAAGACTTGAGTTCGTCAAGCGATATAAAAGAATGATGCTAACTGAATACGCAAATTCCGCGCCGCAATAAACAAAGAAAAAACCTCTGAAATCAACTGATTTCAGAGGTTTTTGGGGAAATGTTGCAAAAAAAATTACTCTTTCAAAAGAATCTATTGCTAGCATTTTACAAAAACTAATTTTTTACGCAGATAATAGCATATAAAAAAGCTATAAATCTTTACGCATTACAAAATCTGTTTGCTCTTCTTCTCCCATGAAAAAAGAATGCGTATCGACTACGTAAAAACCATTCTTTTTATAAAACAAAATGGCTCTATCGTTTTTCTCCCATACCCCAAGCCATACGTATATTTTTTTCCGTGTTCGCTATATCAATAGCCTTGTTCATAAGAACATGGCCTAATCCTTCACCTTGAAATTCCTTTGCGACATATATTCTTTCTATTTCTAGCGAATGCATATCGTTTATGTCAGTTTGTGATGGGGCTTCATTTAACTTTAAGTAACCTGCCAATTCGCCGTTGGCATAAAGAAAATAGAATAATGAATTGCTATTTGATAATTCTCCGGATAGTTTGTTTATATTAAAAGACTGCTCCAAATAGGTTTTCATATTTGATG
>JAYFRC010000013.1:0-37155 GCA_034926415.1 Oscillospiraceae bacterium | reverse complement strand
CAAGGAGAAGATGAATGAAAATTAACCGTATGTACGACGCGCTTTATCCTATATTCACCGTGCTCGTGCACATACTGTTCAGAATACGCGTAACCGGCCGCGACACCGTGCCGGAAGGTGGAGCCATATTCTGCGCCAATCATTCAAGCTGGGTTGACCCGATTATAATCATGGTCGCGGTGCCGCGCCGGTGCCAGCTCCACGTCATGGCGAAGGCTGAGATAATGGCGTGGCCGTTCGTCGGCTGGCTGGCGAGAAAATGCGGAGTTTTCGGCGTCGAAAGAGGACACGCCGACATCGCCGCTGTCAGAACCTCACTTACATACCTTAAAAACAGCGAAAAACTGCTGATTTTTCCCGAGGGTACGAGAATGAGCACGGAGGACGCGGCGGCGGCAAAGAGCGGAGTCGCCATGATGGCCGTCCGCGGCGGCGTGCCGATAGTGCCGATATATCTTGAAAGCAGCAAAAAGCTGTTCCACAAAACGAAAGTCGCCATTGGCGAGCCCATATATCCCAAGGTCGCCGGGCACAGGGGAACCTCCGAGGAATACCGCGCCATCGCCGAAGATACGATGCGGATGATTTACGAACTGGGTGAGCGGAAATGAAAGTGATATGCGCTGAAAGCGCGGGCTTCTGCTACGGTGTCCGCCGCGCGGTTAACATGGCCGAGACCGCCGCGGAAAGCGGCGAAAAAGTTGTTATGCTTGGCCCGATAATCCACAACTCTACGGTCGTCGGAGAGCTTGCCCGAAAGGGCGTGGCTGAGATAACCTCGACTGATGAGCTTCGCGGCGGAGAGACCGTCATAATCCGCTCCCACGGCGAGAGGCGCGGAACCTTTTCAGAGATAGAAAAGCGCGGGGCGCGCGTGCTCGACGCAACCTGCCCGCGAGTCGAGAGAATACAGCAGATAGTGGCGCAGGCCGAGAGCGAGGGCCGCAGGCCGCTTATCGTCGGCGAGCGGAACCATCCGGAGGTTATGGGCGTCGCAGGCTGGTGCAGCTGTCCGCTTATTTTTGAAAACGCGGAAGAAATTGCGGAATGGCTGAAAAAAGACGAAAAAGCGCGGGAAATTCCGCTGACAGTTGTTTCGCAGACAACGTGTTCCCAGACACTGTGGGAAAAATGCACCGAAATAATAAAAAAAGAGTGTACAAACTCGAAAATTTTTGATACAATATGTGATGCTACGTATAAACGTCAGAGCGAAGCCGCATCCATTGCGGCAACGGCCGACGCGATGGTGGTAGTGGGCGACCGGCAAAGCGCCAACACGCGGCATTTGACCGAGATATGCACTGGCGCGGGCTGTTCGCGCGTTTTTCAGATAGAAAACGCGGACGAGCTTCCGCTCGATATACTTCGGGCTTGCGAGGCGGTCGGACTGACCGCCGGAGCGTCTACCCCTGCGAGCATCATAAAGGAGGTCAACAAGACGATGAGTGAAGAAAAATTTGTTAATGAGGGAGAAGAGTCATTTGAAAAAATGCTCGAAGAGTCCTTCAAAACTTTAAATACGGGAGATAAGGTTAAGGGTATAGTTACTGCTATAACCCCGACTGAGGTTCAGGTGGACCTCGGAACGAAGCAGGCCGGATATATTCCGATTTCCGAATTGACCGACGATTCCGGGGCCAAGCCTGAGGACATGCTCAAGGTCGGAGACGAGATTGAGACATATGTCGTACGAGTCAACGATGTTGAAGGCTATGCCACTCTTTCAAAGAAGCGCCTCGACACCGTCAAGATGTGGGAGACCATTGAGAGCGCCAAGGACGACAAGACCATTCTCGAGGGCGTTGTGACCGAGGAGAACAAGGGCGGCGTCGTCGTTTCCGTCAAGGGCATTCGCGTGTTTGTTCCCGCGTCCCGCACCGGACTTCCCCGCAGCGCAGCTATGAGCGATCTTCTCAAGCAGAAGGTTAAACTCTACATTACCGAGGTCAACCGCGCCCGCCGCCGCGTTGTCGGCGACATCCGCGGCGTCCAGAAAGACGAGCGCGACGTGGCTGCCGCTAAGGTCTGGGAAGACATCGAACCGGGTAAGAAGTATACCGGCATCGTCAAATCCCTCACCTCTTACGGAGTTTTTGTGGACATCGGCGGAGTGGACGGCATGGTCCATATTTCCGAGCTGTCCTGGAGCCGCATAAAGCATCCTTCAGAGGTCGTTTCCGTAGGCGACACCGTCGAAGTTTACGTAATCTCCGCCGATAAGGAAAAGCACAAGATATCTCTCGGCATGAAGGACCGCAGCGTCAACCCCTGGGACAAGTTCATGTCCGAGTACAAGGTCGGAGATGTTGCTTCCGTCAAGATTGTCAAGCTGATGACTTTCGGCGCGTTCGCCGAGGTCGTTCCCGGCGTGGACGGACTTATCCACATTTCCCAGATTGCCGACCGTCGTATCGACAAGCCGGAGGATGTTCTGTCTGAGGGACAGGTTGTCGACGCAAAGATTACCGCCATCGACGAGGAGAACAAAAAGATATCACTCAGCATCCGCGCTTTGCTTGAGCCGGAAAAGCCCGCCGAGGATGCCGTGCCAGCAGAGAACCCCGCTGAATAATTTCAGCGCGCTACATAACCTAACCTAAAAACAGCACGGCTTTTAGCCGTGCTGTTTTTTTGACCGGGGGAATTAAAAATGTTTACCGAAGCCGACGGCACGGTCACTGAGAAAAAGCGCCGCGCCGCGCTTGAATATCTCTCTTCAAATCCGCTTCTCTACGTGGGGATGGCCGACGCAGTCAAGCGCGGCTCCGCCGCGATATTTTACGCGGAAAAAGACGGAGTGCTGCTGCACGAGCTTCCGGGCAATGTATATATGCTTGCCGTGAGCGACGAAAAGACGGGAAGAATGCTTGTGGACGAGTGCCCGCCGTGCGAAATATTTGCCGCGCACCAGAGCTTCATAAAGGACTACGCGGCAAGAAAATTTTCCCCCATTGAATGGATGATATGCTATCAGGCGGCCAATATGGACGGTCATCTTTTCGGCGAAAACCGCATTGGGCTTGACATTCGTCTGATGTATCCCGATAAGGCGGATTTTGTTATGGAAAATTATGGAATCTTGCCAAGGGACGAAATAGAGCTTCATCTTGAGCGCGGGGATATATTTGGCGGATATTTTGGCGGAGTTATCGCCGGATTTATAGGCACGCATCTCGAGGGCAGCATGGGACTTCTGACCGTGCTGCCCGAGTTCAGACGCAGGGGCGTAGGATTTGCGCTTGAGAGCTTTTTGTCGGACAGGCTAGTTAAAAGCGGACGAACTCCGTTCCTTCAGGTGGAATGCGATAACGAAAGGTCGCTCGCGCTTCAGAAAAAACTGGGATTTTCTATCTCTTCGGAAAAGATGTACTGGATGTTTTCAGATAATAGATGCTCGTGAAAATGCGACATACGCGGTACGGATTGTGCTCCGTGCCGCGTATCTTTTATAATGTCGGCGCTCAAAGCGACTTTATTCGACTTGCAAATTGAAGCAGTATGATTTATAATATTTTATGGATAATTATAGGCTCGTTCATACAAGGGAGGTTGCAATGTTTTCCATAGGCGAAAAAGTCGTCCATCCGATGCACGGCGCGGGGACAATAGACAATATAGTCAGCGAGAATGTGTGCGGTGTGACGCAGGATTATTACGTTTTCAAAATGCCTGTGGGAAGCCTCCTTCTCAAAATACCTACGGCTAACAGCGATGCGGTGGGTCTTCGTCCGATAGTAAGCGTGCGTGAGGCCGAGCGCGTTCTTGCCGAGCTTCCTGCTCTTTCGGTGGAGATGAGCAACAACTGGAACAAGCGCTTTCGCGAAAACATGATACATATCAAAAGCGGAGACCCGGACAAAGTTGCTTGGGTCATAAAGGGCCTCATGCTTCGCGACAGCGAGCATGGCTTGTCAACGGGCGAGCGCAAGATGCTTAAAAACGCCAAACAGATACTTATTTCGGAGATAGTCCTTTCCGAAAGCGCCGATTACGGCACGGTCGAGCAACGGCTCGACGAGGCAATATGCAAGGGAGCGTAATATGGGGCTTATTTCAAAAATATTTGGCGGCGAGAGTGCCGCTCATCCGTTTTGTGCGGCGCTTGTCCCTGCGGCAGGCGCCTCTTCTCGTATGGGGGGAGAGGATAAGCTGTTCGCCGAGATAGACGGGATACCAGTTCTCGCGCTGACGCTCATGGCTCTCGACGACTGCTCCGGTATCGACGAGATAATCGTCGCGGCTAGAGAAGACAGCATAGTTTCCGTCGGCCAACTCTGCAAGGATTTTTCGATAAAGAAACCAACACGTATAGTCGTCGGAGGTCCTACACGGACGGAATCCGTATATCTTGCTGCGATCGAGGCGAGCAGAGATGCGCAGCTTCTTGCCGTGCACGACGGAGCGCGCCCGCTTGTGACGGATAAGATAATATGCGACGCGCTCGATATGGCCGGAAAAACAGGCGCGGCTGCGCCGGCCGTGCCGGTCAAGGATACGATTAAGCGCGCGGTCGACGGCGTGGTCGTGGAGACTCCTGACAGAAATGATCTCTTCGCCGTACAAACCCCGCAGGTCTTCGACGCGAGCCTGCTGAAAGCCGCTTTGCAGGCGGCTATCGAGGCTAACGTGGAAACAACCGACGATTGCGGAGCCGTGGAGCGTTTAGGAAAAAAAGTATACCTTACCGACGGAAGCTACGACAACATCAAGATAACAACGCCTGAGGATCTTGCCGCGGCCGAGGCGATAATAGAGCGGAGGAGCTGAAATGACGCCGTTTCGCATAGGCCAGGGTTATGATGTGCACCGGCTCGCGGCCGGACGCAGATTGATAATAGGCGGGGTAGATATTCCGTTTGATAAAGGGCTTGACGGACACTCAGACGCGGACGTGCTGCTTCACGCGGTTATGGACGCGCTGCTTGGAGCCGCGGCTCTTGGGGATATAGGAAAGATGTTCCCGGACACTGATGCCGCGTTCCTCGGTATATCGAGTATGGAACTGCTTTCCAAAGTCTCTAAAACCCTTGAAATGTGCGGGTTTACGGTTGTCAACGTGGACGCCACGCTCATTGCGCAAAGACCGAAAATTTCGCCGTACGTTCCGAAGATGCGCGCCAATATTGCGTCCGTTCTCGGAATAGATGAAAGCCGCGTTAACGTTAAGGCCACTACCGAAGAAAATCTCGGCTTTACAGGCAACGGCTCTGGAATGTCCGCCATGGCCGTTGCCATGCTAGAAAAACTTTGAAAAATGAATTATATCCTTCGCCCCCGGAAGAGAGAAAGACGCGCTTCCGGGGGCGTTTTTTCGGCTTGGCACGCTTTTTCCTCTCCGCCATAGAATAGAGCGGGAGGAGAGATACCTTTATGAAGTATTATCTTATCACCTGCCGCAGTGTCACCCATGCGCAGCGCGTTGTCGCCGCGCTTGACCACGGCGGTGTTCATGGAAATATAACGCGAGTTCCGAAAGTGCTTGCTGACGCCGGCTGCGGCTACGCCGTCCGTATCAGCGCTCGCGATGAGCATACGGCTGCGAAGCTGCTTCACTCAACAACACTCAAACCCGTCAGGGTCTTCGCCGACGAAAACGGCGCGTATCGAGAGGTACGGCATGGTCTATCTTGATTCGGCCGCGACGACGCTGCAAAAGCCCGCTTCCGTTGTTGAAGCGGTGCGCAAATCGATGCTTACCTGTGCCTCTCCAGGAAGAGGCGGTTATCAGGCGGCGGAAAGAGCGGCACGCACAGTGTTTGAATGCAGGGAGCGCGCTGCGAACCTTTTGGGCGCGCAGGATATGGAAAAAGTTGTATTTACGCTCAACGCTACCCACGCGCTGAATATAGCGATAAAAAGCCTCGTTTCCCCCGGCGGAAAAGTCGTGGTTTCGGGATTTGAGCACAACGCCGTGATGCGCCCGCTCACCGCCATAGGGGGCGTTGATATAAGAGTCGTAAAAAGCAGGCCGTTTGAGTCGACGGAGTGTCTTCAAGGATTTGAAAAAACCGTGACGCGCGACACGTCGGCCGTAATATGTACGCATGTTTCAAACGTTTTTGGCTGCGTTCAGCCGATAGAGGATATCGCCGAAATCTGCCGAAGTCTAGATGTGCCGCTGATAGTTGACGCGTCACAGAGCGCCGGAGCACTGCGCGTTGACGCGGATGGCTGGGGCGCGGCGTTTGTCGCCATGCCTGGGCACAAGGGGCTGTATGGACCGCAGGGAACAGGCATACTCGTTTGCGGACACGAGGCGAAAACGCTTATCGAGGGCGGAACGGGAAGCATGTCCGCGATGATGGAAATGCCGGATTTCCTGCCCGACAGACTCGAAGCCGGAACGCATAACGTGCCGGGAATAGCGGGACTCGGCGCAGGGATAGCTTTTATCGAAAACCGCACTGCAGAACGCATAGCAGCGCACGAGCGCGCGCTTGTGCTGAGGGCCGCAAACAAACTTCGCTCCATGCCAAGGGTCAGGGTTTTTGCGTCAGAAAACGGAGAAAACCAGGCCGGCGTACTGTCGTTCAGCTTACGGGGAACAGACTGCGAGTCTGTTGCTCAGAAGCTTTCGGAACGGAATATCGCGGTCAGAGCGGGGCTCCATTGCGCGCCGCTTGCCCACATTACGGCGGGTACGGACGCAACGGGGACAGTGCGCATCAGCGCGTCGGCGTTCACACAAATCGATGAAATAGATTATTTTCTTTCTGTTATGCGTGAAATATCTTCGGGAAAAGCAGGATAATCACCATATATTTTCTTGCAATTGTACAGCTATTTTATTATAATAAGTATACTATGGTGTATTACAAAGGACATCAGAAAACGGAGTAGGCAAATATGGATTATATTTACTCGCTCGTGCCCATGGCGCTCAGCTACCTTTCAACGATAAGGGTATCCGACGTTGTCGATATCGCAATAGTCGCATACGTCATCTACCAGATCCTTATACGCCTGCGCTCGACCACGTCGGCGCGGGTGCTTAAGGGTATAGTCGTACTACTCATAATCCTGTGGCTCTCGTCGATTTTCAATCTCAAGTCGGTGAACTTTTTGATGAGTACGGCGGTGGAATGGGGCGTTCTTGCCCTTATCGTGCTGTTTCAGCCGGAGATCCGCCGTTTCCTTGAAAAGCTTGGAAGCAGCAGGATAAGCATGGATTCGGTATTTGGGCGCTCTGAGTCGGCTACCGTGCTCGAGCGCTGCATCACGCAGGTCGTGCTTGCGTGCACGGAGATGGCAAAATCGCACACGGGCGCGCTTATAGTGTTTGAACGCGAAATACGTCTGGACGACGTGCTTCGAAGCGGAACGAGGCTTGACGCCGAGGTTTCGAACGAGCTTATAAAAAATATATTTTTTGTTAAAGCGCCCATGCACGACGGCGCTGCGATAATCAGAAACGGGCGGCTGCTCGGAGCCGGGTGTATGCTTCCGCTTTCAAGAAACGTCAACCTGAGCCGCGACCTCGGCATGCGCCATCGCGCCGGAATAGGGATGAGCGAGAACTCCGATGCCGTGGTGGTACTCGTATCCGAGGAAACCGGCTCCATATCTGTCGCCGTGGGCGGAATGCTTAAGCGGCATCTTTCGGCCGAAACGCTTGAAAAGCTTCTGCGCAACGAGATGCTTCCGCATTCCGACGAGCAGGGCGCACATAAGGAACACGTTTTTCGCTCTATCGGCGGAGCGCTGAAGGCGAGAAAGGGCGAGGGGTCGGATGGAAAATAAGGAAACATCTAAAAACCGCGTCCAGAAGGCGCTTTATATCGTAGTCTCCATACTTATAGCCGTGACGCTCTGGGTATATGTGGACAGCTCCGACACGGCCGGAAGCAAAAAAACGCTCTCGAACATTCCTGTTACATTCGTCGGAGAGGAAGACGCGCTTGCATCGCGCGGGCTTATGATCGAGGAAGGGCACGGAACGACGGTAACGCTTGAAATACGGGGATCGAGGACCGTTCTCTCGCATCTCAACAAGAATAACGTCAGTATCCAGGTGGACGTCAGCAATATTACCGAAGCGGGCTCGCAGAGCCTGAGCTACGATGTGATATATCCCGACAGCGTTTTGAAGAGCTCGGTGTCCGTCGTCTCCGCCAGCAGCTACACCGTAACTGTCGATATCGGGAAGCTTTACACGAAGGATGTTCCGGTCAAGATTGAGACCACTGGTTCTGCGGCCGACGATTATATAGTCGAGGAATCCATATGCGATCCTGAGACGATAACGGTATATGGAACTGCGAAGAATGTCGAACAGGTGGATCACGCGCTCGTCTCATACAATATAGACGGCGGGTCGAGCACGGTAAGCGATTATATGTCCTTCAAACTGATAGACAGCGACGGAGAAGAGATTAAACAAAGCGAAGTCCGCTGCAGCGCCGACAGCGTTCTCGTCACCATACCGATAGTGACGGTCAAGGAGATTCCGATATCCGTCCAGTTCGACGAATCAGCCGGATCTTCGCTCGACGATATAACGTACAAGGTCTACCCAGAGACGATAACTGTTTCGGGGGACAGCGGGCTTCTTGACTCGCTTATATCAATCGACCTTCCCGTGATACAGCTAAGCCAGGTGATGAAGGATTCGACGCTTAAGTTCGATCTTTTGCTTCCGTCCGGCTGTACCAACCTCAGCGGCATAACGGAAGCCACAGTGACAATTTCGTTCAACGGCCTTGTGACAAAAACGCTTAGCACCACGAATATCACCTTTACCAACGTGCCGAGCGGTTATACCGCGACGGCCGTGACGAAAAGCGTGGACGTAACGCTTCGCGGAACGTCAGACGCGATAAGCGCTATAAACGCGACAGATGTGCACATGGTCGCGAATCTTTCAAATGTCGCCTCTGCTAGCGGGAACTACACGATAACCGCAGACGTATATGTGGACGACACGGACAGCGTGGGAGCCATCGGCTCCTATCAGATAAGCTATAAACTAAAGAAATCATAGAAACGGAGAAAGTGAATTTATTTATGACTCAAATGGCAAAAGTTGAAAACATCATCGACGGCAATTACGCAAAGATATCAGTCGCGCGGCAGACAGCATGCGGGCACGACTGCGAGCACTGTTCAGGTTGCGGCATCACCGGAGGAACAAAAGTATATGCCGTGGCGAAGAACACTATAGGCGCGAAGGTGGGGGACGATGTTATCGTCGAAAGCAGCAGCAAGAGAGTTCTTGGAATAGTGGCTCTCGTGTATGT
Source organism: Oscillospiraceae bacterium (assembly GCA_034926415.1). Lineage (GTDB taxonomy): Bacteria > Bacillota > Clostridia > Oscillospirales > Oscillospiraceae > JAYFRC01. The sequence goes on along the minus strand of JAYFRC010000013.1, from coordinate 27,916 downwards.
GCTCCCGTTTGTGGGATTTTTCATCGGATACGCGCTCGGCGCGGCCGCGCTCTCGCTCGGTGACCTGATGTGCGGACTCGTCGGAATAATAGGCTTCGCGCTGTTTTTAATACCAGCGCTGATATATAACCGCTATATGAAAAAGAGCGGAAAGCTCACATACGAGATAACGAAGCTGTTTTAAGCGCGTTTTAAGGTAGGAGGCCTATGTTTGGCTATGTAAGGCCGGTTATGGATAAAATGTCCGATGAGGACAGACGCAGGTTTCAGGCCGCGTACTGCGGATTGTGCCATGTCCTCGGCAAAAGATACGGAACAGCGTCGAGATTGGTTCTGAATTACGATTTTACCTTTCTTGCCATTCTGCTTTCCTGCGGAAAAGTCGGAGAGATAAAGGACTTCAGGTGCGCGGCGGAGGGCTTTCGAAAGCGTTGTATGTCGCTGCCGACGCAGGCTATTGAGACCGCTGCCGACGAGAGCGTCGTGCTCGCGTGGTGGAAAATACGCGACGAGGTAGCCGACGGCTCGGGGGCGAAGGCGGCCAGCGCGCTCACCGCGTCCGTTGTATTCGCTCCGGCGTACAGGAAAGCCCGCACCGCGTGCGCGGATTTCGACAAGAATGTGAGCGAAAGGCTTTCGGAGCTTTCAGCGCTGGAGAGCGAAAAATGTTCGTCCATCGACATGACGGCAGACAAATTCGCGCTTATCCTCAAGTCGGCGGGAAGCATGGAAAACGAGGATGATAGCAAGGCGCTCGCCCAGCTTCTCTATCACCTCGGCCGCTGGATATATCTCATGGACGCGGTGGACGACCTGCCCGGAGACTGCGGAGCTGACAGATATAATCCGCTGCGGTACAGATTCGAAACAGAAGGCGGAAAGCTCTCCGAAGACGACAGGGAGCGCCTTATTGCGACGATAGATCATTCCGTGAATCTGGTAACGTCGGCATATCAGCTGATTGACGCCGGAGAATGGAGCGGTGTGCTCGACAATATTCTCTATCTCGGACTTCCGGCCGTTGGCAGCGCTGTGATGAGCGGAGAATGGAAAAAGAAAAACAGAAGATATGACGAGGAAACAGTATGACAGATCCCTATAAGGTTCTCAACGTCTCACCGGACGCCACCGACGAAGAAATAAAAAAAGCCTATCGCGAGCTCGCTCGAAAATATCATCCCGACAACTATCACGACAGTCCGCTTGAGGACATGGCAAGTGAGAAGATGAAGGAGATAAACGAGGCTTACGATACGATAACAAAGATGCGAAAAGGCGGAGGCTCGCGGCAGAACTCCGGCGGCTCTTCCTACGGTGGGTCGGCTTACGGCTACGGAGGAACCAGCTCTAATCCACTGTACCAGCAGGTGCGCATGGCCATCAACCGCAACGACATAAGCTCGGCCGAGAGCCTGCTACAAAGCGCGCCGGATCGCGGCGCCGAATGGAACTTTCTTATGGGCGCGGTGTGTTACCGCAAGGGCTGGCTGGACGAGGCGCGGAAATATTACGAGACCGCCTGCCAGATGGAGCCCGACAATGAGGAATATCGCAGGGCGCTCGATTACATGGCCGGAGGAGGGACCGCATACAGGCCGCAGGGCTTTGGCGTGGGAGGGCTTCAAAACTGCGACCCGTGCCTCGCTCTCATATGTCTCAACGTCGTATGCGGCATGTGCTTCGGCGGTCGTGTATGTATTTGCTGATACGCGTATAAAAAATTGCATGAGGAATGATGATATGATACGAAGCATGACGGGATACGGCAGAGGCCGCGCCGAGCTGAATGGCCGCGATATAACGGTCGAGATTCGATCGGTGAACAACAGATTTCTTGACTGTACGGTGAAAATGCCGCACGCCTACGCTTTCGCGGAGGACGCAGTCAAAACAAGGATAAAAGGCGGAGTGGCCCGCGGAAAGCTGGACGTATATGTAACTATCCTTTCGATAGAAGCGGACAAGCCGGTCATAGCGCTTAATGAATCAGTAGCCGAAAGCTATATTTCAGCCCTTCGGCAGCTGCGCGACAAGTACGATCTTCGCGACGACATTTCAGTCATGAATATATCGCGTTTTCCAGACGTGTTCAGCGTGACGAAGGAAGAGGAGGACGTGGAGAGCCTGACGGCCGACATCTGTTCCGTGCTCGATTCCGCGCTTGAGAATTATACCGCGATGCGCGAAACCGAGGGTGAAAAGCTGAAAGCCGATATTGAGGGGCGTCTCGATACGATACTTGATTTCACATCGAAGGTGGAGGAGCGCTCCCCGGAGACCGTATCCAAATACCGCGAAAGACTCGAGGCAAAGATGCGCGAGGTGCTTGAAAACAATTCAATCGACGAGAGCCGGATTGTGACCGAGGCTGCGATATTAGCGGATAAGATAGCCGTGGACGAGGAAACGGTGCGCCTTCGCAGTCATGTTTCACAGCTTCGCGGAATGCTTGAAGAGGGCGGCGCGATAGGGCGCAAAGCGGACTTCCTTATCCAGGAATTCAACCGTGAGGCAAATACCATCGGCTCAAAATGCACCGACCTCGATATATCAAAGGTGGTCGTAAACATCAAGGCTGAGATCGAGAAGATACGCGAGCAGGTACAGAATATCGAGTAAGAAGGAAAGCTGTAAAATGAAGCTTGTCAATATAGGTTTTGGAAACCTTGTCTCGGATGAACGGCTCATAGCCGTCGTAGCGCCGGACTCCGCGCCGATAAAGCGGATGATACAGGACGCGCGCGAGCGGGGAATGCTTATCGACGCCACCTACGGACGAAAAACAAAGTCCGTTCTCATAATGGACAGCGACCATGTGATACTTTCCGCCATCGGCAACGACGCGATAGCTTCGCGCATGGGAGTCCGGATTGAAACATACGAAGAGGAGACTGAGAATGAATAAGGGGAGACTGTTTATTGTTTCCGGGCCGTCCGGAGTCGGAAAGAGCACGGTGCTTGCAGAGCTTTTAAAACGCCGCGGTCGTCTGTATTTTTCTGTTTCGGCGACGACTCGCGCCCCGCGCGCGGGAGAGGTAGATGGAGTGCATTACCATTTTCAGACGGAGGACGACTTCAGAAAGCTGATAGAGTCCGGGGAGCTGCTTGAATACGCGCAGTACGTCGGCAACTATTACGGAACTCCCGCGAAATATGTTGAAGAAGCGATAACGGACGGCCGCGACGCGGTGCTCGATATCGAGATACAGGGTGCGGCGCAGGTCAAGCGCGCGCGACCGGACGCGGTTAGCGTTTTCATAGCCCCGCCGTCGTTTGCCGAGCTGGAGAGAAGACTGACGGAGCGCCACACCGACGCGCCTGATAAGGTACAGAGACGGCTTTTAAGGGCCCGCGAAGAATTTGCGGCGGCCGAGAGCTACGACTATATAGTCATAAACGACAGTATCGAACACGCGGCTTCAGAGCTCGACGCGATATTTACAGCCGAGCACTGCAGACCTGCAGAGCGTATAAACGCGGTACTGTGAAACAAAACATTTGAAAATTTTTAGCCTTACGGCAGATTGGAAGAATTTATTATGATGCTTTATCCCGCAATGAACAAACTTAACGACGAGGTTCCCAACCGTTATCTGCTCGTCAATATTGTCTCGCGCCGAGCGCGCCAACTTTCCGATACGGCCGATGATATGGGCGAGAAGTTAAGGGAAAAATCCGTAACCATGGCTATCAACGAAGTTGCCATGGGCGAACATCACGTCGACCGTAAGGATCTTTACGAGGCGCTGAACAGCGCGGAGAAGAAAGGCAAGTAAACGCCGTATATTTTGGCAAGAGCAGGCATCGGATCTATTCCATGCCTGCCCAACCGTCTAAAAGGGGGTTCGCGGACTGATGGAAAAAATTGCCAGAATAGCCGTTTCCGCAGCCACCTTTTCCATAGACAAGCCTTACGACTATTTGGTTCCGCGCTCACTCGCGGATTCTCTCAAGCCCGGAGAGCGCGTCACCGTCCCGTTTGGGCGGGGAAACCGCGTATGTGAAGGAATGATCCTCTCTGTTTCGGACAGGACTTCCGATAAGAAACTCAAAAGCGTTCTTTCCGCGCTTGATGAGAGCCCAGTCATTGACGAGGGCGGGATACGTCTCGCGCTCTGGATACGGTCGCGCTATTTCTGCACGTTTTACGACGCGATAAAGACGATGCTCCCAATAGGCTTGTGGTATCGCATGCGCACAATATATACGCTGAGCGAGGGCGTGGATGCGGAGTCGCTGAAAGCGGCGTGCTCCGATGTTGAAGCCTCCGGGAAATTCATCGAAGTATTTGAGGCCCTGGGATTCAGAGCTGATTCGGGTCAGCTCGCCGAGGCACTGGGCTCGGACTCCGAAAGGTTGCTTGCGGCGCTTCGTAAAAAAGGCCTTATAGCGGCCGAGACGGTCGCTATGCGCAAGGTCAAGGACAGCAAGACACGTGTCGCGGAGCTCACTGTTTCGGCGGAGGACGCTATGTCCGCCGTTGAAAAGAAAAAGCGTTTGGCTCCGGTGCGCTATGAAGCGGTAAAGCTTCTCTGTACGCTCGGCTCCGCGTCTGCGGCGGAGCTTTGTTACTACACAGGCGTTTCAATGCAGGCTTTGCGAGCCCTCGAAAAAGACGGTATAATAAATCTGCGGGAAGAGGAAAGGCTCCGCATAAGCGGAAGGAAAAGCTCCGCCGCGGCGGAACCGATAGTCCTGAACTCGGAACAGCAGAAGGCGTTTGAGGGACTGCTCGCGCTTATGGACGGCGGAAAGCCGGAAGCCGCGCTGCTGTTCGGGGTCACGGGCAGCGGCAAGACCCAGGTCTACATCAGGCTTATACAGGAGGCGCTCAGCCGCGGCAGGACCGCGATGGTTCTTGTTCCTGAAATATCGCTTACACCGCAGATGATGGACAAGTTTACGGCTTATTTCGGACGCGACGTGGCGATGCTACACAGCAGTCTAAGGATGACCGAGCGCTACGACCAGTGGAAGCGTATCCGCCGAGGCGAGGTAAAGGTCGTGCTTGGCACGCGCAGCGCAGTGTTCGCGCCGCTTGAAAACATCGGGCTTATCGTTATGGACGAGGAGCAGGAGGGAACGTACCAGTCGGAAAATCCCCCCCGCTACCATGCACGTGATATAGCAATGTATCTTTGCGCGGAGAATTCGGCAACGCTCGTCATGGGCTCTGCGACGCCGGCAGTCGAGAGCGCGTATTTTGCGCAGACCGGGAAATACAAACTGTTCTCTCTGAAAAATCGCTACAACCGTCAGCCTATGCCGAAGGTCATCATCGCCGACATGAAAGACGAACTCAGGGCCGGCAACGGCGGTGACATAAGCCGCCTGCTCCGCTCGGAGATAGAGCGCAACATGGCGGCAGGAGAGCAGAGCATATTGTTCATAAACCGCCGCGGCAACAGCCGAATGATAGTCTGCGGCGAGTGCGGAGAGGTGCCGCATTGCCCGAGATGCAGCGTTCCACTGACATATCACAGCGCCAACGGGCGGCTTATGTGCCATTACTGCGGACATTCTGAAAAGGCTTACGAGAGATGCCCGTCATGTGGCGGATTTATGAAGCACGTGGGAACCGGAACACAGAAGGCCGAGGAGGAACTCGCCGGGCTTTTCCCCGGGACGGAAATACTCCGCATGGATGCCGATACCGTGGCCGGCGCAATGGGGCACGACAAAATACTTGAAAAGTTTTCAAGGGAAAAAACGCCCATACTTCTAGGGACGCAGATGGTAGCCAAGGGGCTCGACTTTGAAAACGTTACGCTGGTCGGCGTGCTCGCGGCAGATCTTTCGCTGTACGTCGACAACTACCGCGCGGCGGAGCGCACGTTCAGCCTGCTTACGCAGGTAGTGGGCCGGGCCGGGCGCGGGGACAAGAACGGCCGCGCCGTGATACAGACCTACACGCCGGAAAACGAAGTCATACTCAGCGCGGCGCAGCAGGATTACGGACGATTTTACAAGACTGAGATAAAGATGCGCAGGATGCGCCTTTATCCGCCGTTTTCGGATCTTTTCACCGTCTCTGTCTCGGGAAGCGAGGAAAGCCGCGTCCTGAGGGCAAGCTCGCTTCTGCGCGACGGAATGAAAGCGGCGTCTGATAAAACGTTTGAGATTGTCGGCCCGGCTCCCGCGCCGGTGCTCAAGGTCAATAACCGCTATCGCTATCGTCTCTTTCTTGTAGCGGAAAACAACAGGAAAACCCGCGATTTTATCGCGTATTTCATAAAGGCGTTTTACGCAGAAAAAGAGAACCGCGGTCTTAACATATTTGTTGACTGCAACGCAATTGATTAGGAGGATTTATTCAAATGGCTCTTCGCAATATAGTAGAAAAGGGCGACAGCGTCCTTAATAAAAACTGCCGTCAGGTTGTAAAGTTCGACGACCATCTGCACGTGCTGATCGACGATCTGAAAGAGACGCTCGCCGCTTCGGGCGGGCTGGGGCTCGCCGCGCCTCAGGTAGGAGTGCTTCGCCGTGTGTGCATAGTTATAAACGACAGGGAAGAAATGATAGAGCTTGTAAATCCGGAGATAATCGAAAGCGACGGTGAGATAACCGCTCCGGAGGGCTGCCTAAGCCTGCCGGGAAAATTCGGCATGGTCACGCGCCCAAAGCACGTCCGCGTCCGCGCCCAGAACAGGGACGGAGAATGGTTTGAGGCCGAGGGCTCGGACATGACCGCCAGATGCTTCTGCCACGAATTCGAGCATCTGGACGGACACCTTTTTGACGAGCATTGCGACAGATTTCTGACCGACAAGGAGCTCGACGATTATTACGAAAAGACTGCCGCTGAGGAGCATAAAAAGGGCGAGGGTGATAAAGAGTGAGGATAGTTTTCATGGGCACCCCGGATTTTGCAGTGGTGTCGCTTAAGCGGCTTGTAGAGGACGGGCACGATGTCGCCGGTGTGTTCACGCAGCCGGACAAGCCAAAAAACAGGGGAATGAAGCTGGCCTTTTCTCCGGTCAAGGAATATGCGCTTTCAAAAAGTCTGACTGTATATCAGCCGCTTAAAATGCGCGACGGCGAGGCGCTGTCGATAATAAAAAATGTCGCTCCCGACCTGATAGTTGTGGCGGCTTACGGAAAGATTCTTCCGGAGGATATTCTTAATGCGCCGCGTCTCGGCTCAATAAACGTGCATTCGTCGCTGCTCCCGAAATACCGAGGCGCCGCGCCGATAAACTGGGCCATACTTAACGGAGAGAGCGAGACCGGAGTCACGATAATGTACATGGCAAAAGAACTCGACGCGGGGGATATTATCCTCTGTGCTAAAACCGCGATAGACCCGGATGAGGATGCGGATGCGCTTACAAAGCGGCTCGCGGAGCTCGGAGCCAATACACTGTCGAAAACCGTTGCGGAACTCGAGAACGGCACCGCGCCGAGGACGCCCCAGCCGGAGGCCGATTTTCCCTACGCTTCCATGCTCAGCCGCGAGATGTCTCCGATAGACTGGAACAAAAGCGCGCTTGAAATAAAGAACCAGATACGCGGTCTTGTGCCATGGCCCTGCGCGACGATGGAGCTGGGCGGAGATACCGTGAAGCTCTATCGCGCAGATATAGGCGGATCGACCGACGCTTCCGCCGGGACAATTGTCGGCGCGACAAAAAGCGGCATACAGATCGCCTGCGGAGACGGTAAAATACTTTCTGTGACCGAGCTACAGCCGAGCGGAAAAAAACGAATGGCTGCTGCGGATTATCTTCGCGGCCACCCGATAAAATGATTTTGAAGGAATAATTCTATGTACGGATTCTATTACAGCGGAGATATGCTTTACTGGATCGCCTTTATTGCGGTGATTGCTATCACCATATGGGCGCAGATACAGGTCAGCCATAATTTCAAAGTCTACTCCGAGGTCCGCAACCGCCGTGGCGTATCCGGCGCGCAGGCCGCGGAGTCGGTGCTTAGGGCGCATAACGTGACCGGTGTCGGCATCGAGTGGGTGGACGGACGGCTGACCGACCATTACGACCCGCGCGACAATACGATATATCTCTCGCGCGAGGTTTATTATTCTACGTCGATCGCATCCGTGGGAGTCGCGGCGCACGAGGCGGGACATGCCGTGCAGTACGCCGAAAATTACAGTCCCGTGCGTCTTCGCAGCGCGATTATCCCGGCTACGAAAATAGGCTGGCAGTTCTCGTTCATTCTTATCCTTGTAGGAATGTTCCTTTACAGCCAGACATGGTTTGGCGTCGGCGTGATACTTTTCGGGATCACTACATTTTTTCAGCTCGTTACGCTCCCCGTGGAGTTCAATGCTTCCTCCCGCGCGCTCGCTACGATTTCCGGCGAGCAGCTTCTCGACGAGGACGAGGTAGTCGGCGCGCGCAAGGTGCTTAAGGCCGCGGCGCTTACATATGTCGCGGCGCTTCTTACATCACTTCTCCAGCTTCTTCGTTTCGTCGCGATATTTGCCAGCATGGGCGGCCGCGGAGGCGGGGGCGGAGGAAACAGCGGTGGTGGCCGGTAATGGGAAGAACGTCAAGGGAGATAGCGCTTGACGCGCTTATAGCCTGCCGCAAAAATGGCGCGTGGCCCGACAGCTATCTGAGAGCCGCCGCGCGGAAAGAGAAGCTCGACGAACGCGATGCGGCTCTCGCAGCGAAATTATGCTATGGCGTGCTCCAGAACGACAGGCTTCTCGATTTCTATATCGACAATTTCTGCGTTCAGAAAACGAATCATCTTGAACCGATCGTGCTAGACATACTGAGGCTCGGAGCGTATCAGATGCTTTTTCTGACCAAGATACCGGAGAGCGCGGCAGTCAACGAATCTGTTGCGCTTGCGAAACGCCGCGGCGCCGGACGCGCTTCGGGTCTTGTGAACGCGGTACTTCGCAGAATTTCTGAAAACAAAGACACGCTGCCTGAGATACCGCGTGATGACGAAACAAAGTACCTCTCCATAAAATACAGTTATCCCGAATGGATAGTGCGCCGCGCTGCCGCGCTGCTCGGATCGGCGGAGGCCGAGGCGTTTCTCAAAAGCGGGAACGAACCCGCGCCGACCGTGATACAGACCAACACGCTTAAGATTTCGCCTCCGGCGCTTCAGGCCGAGATAGACAACTCTGGCGCCGAAATCCTCCCGCACCCATGGCTCGACGGCTGCTTTACGCTTTCAAAGGCAGGAAATATTGACCGGCTTCCGGCTTTCAGAGAAGGGCGCTTCATGGTTCAGGACGCCGCTGCTTTTCTCGCGGCGGGAGCGTCGGGCGTGAAACCGGGCATGACAGTTATAGACGTATGTGCCGCTCCCGGAGGCAAGTCCTTTGCCTGCGCTATTAGAATGGAAAACAATGGAATCATCCGCTCCTACGATATACATACCAAAAAGCTCGGGGTGATTGCCGACGGAGCGAAGCGGCTCGGAATATCGATTATCACCGTGGATTCCGCGGACGCGCGGACGCCGAAGAAGGAGCTTGCCGAGACGGCTGACGCGGTAATCGCCGACGTGCCGTGCAGCGGACTTGGAATAATACGTAAGAAGCCCGATATACGCCGCAAGATGGAAGAGGATATATCCGCATTGCCTGAGATACAGAGCGCGATACTGGATAACGTATGCTTGTATGTGAAGCCTGGCGGGATACTTTTGTATTCGACCTGCACCGTGCTTCCCGAGGAAAATGAAAACGTCACGAACGAATTTCTGAGCCGTCACACGGAGTTTTCTCCGGAGGCGTTTTCGCTTCCGCAGCCGATAGGCGACGTGCCGTCCGGGAGTCTGACGCTCTGGCCCCAGAGATACGGGACGGACGGGTTTTATATCTGCAGAATGAGAAAGAGGAGTACATGAAGGACATCAAATCCATGACACAGGAAGAAATGACATCCGATATCCGCGCAATGGGCGAGAGCTCGTGGCGCGGAGGGCAGGTCTTTTCATGGCTTCATAAGGGCGCCGAGTCGTTCGATGAAATGTCAAATATCTCCAACTCTCTGCGTGAAAAACTAAGGGTTGAATATTATATAACCGTTCCGAAGATTGAACGAAAGCTCGTATCTGAGATAGACGGTACGATAAAATATCTGTGGCGCCTTCGCGACGGAAACTGTATCGAGACTGTGATCATGCGCTATAAGCACGGCAACACCGTGTGCATTTCGTCGCAGGTCGGATGCAGGATGGGCTGCCTGTTCTGCGCTTCGACGAAGGCGGGCTACGTCCGCTCGCTCGAGCCGTCCGAGATGCTCGACCAGGTCCTCTTTACGCAGAAGGATTCGGGGGAGACGGTGTCCAACATAGTCCTTATGGGCATTGGCGAACCGCTGGACAACTTTGACAACGTGATGCGGTTTCTTGAGCTTGTTAATCACCCTGACGGGATGAATATCGGAATGCGCCACATCTCGCTTTCCACCTGCGGACTTGTGAAAATGATAGACAGGCTTGCGGAAAAAGACCTTCAGCTGACGCTCTCGGTATCGCTCCATGCGCCCGACGACGAGACGCGCTCTAAGATAATGCCTGTAAACAAGGGGACGAGGGTGGCGGAACTCATAGCCGCCTGCCGCAGATATTTTGAAAAGACCGGCCGCCGCATATCCTACGAATATGCGCTTATAGACGGGATGAACGATTCGGACGCCCAGGCGGATATGCTCGCGCGGCTGCTGCGCGGGCTGCCGGCGCATATAAATCTCATAGGGCTCAACGACGTGGCAGAGAGCCCGCTAAAGCCAAGCAGGCGTATGGACGGGTTCAGAAAACGCCTTGAGTCGCGCGGAGTTACAGTAACGGTACGCCGCAGGCTCGGCAGCGATATAGACGCCTCGTGCGGACAGCTCAGGCGAAGATTCCTTGAGGAATCAAAGGACTGGAGTGACGCTTGATGAACATATGGGGTATTACCGACAAGGGAATGGTCAGGAAAGAGAATCAGGATGCCTATGCGTTTGAGACCGTATCGGAGCCGGCCTATTCCGTTTGCGTCATATGCGACGGCATGGGCGGCGCGAAGGCCGGAAATATTGCGTCCGCAATCGCGGTAGAAAAATTCATGGACGGCATAAAGTCCGGCTATAAAGAGAACATGACCGCAGCGGACGTCGGCGCTCTCGGCTCGTCTGCCGTTGTCGAGGCCAATACCGCCGTGCATACGCGTGCTCAGGAGGACAGCAGCTGCGCCGGGATGGGGACGACGCTTGTAGCCGCCGTATCCTGCGGCGATGAACTCGTGCTTTTCAACGTTGGGGACAGCCGCGCGTATAGAATAAACGGGAACGGAATAAACGCCGTCACTAAGGATCACTCGATGGTTCAGGACATGATAGAGCGCGGTGATATAACGGCCGAGCAGGCTAGGATACACCCTAGCCGCAACCTTATCACGCGCGCGCTCGGAACCGAGGCCGCCGTCAAGTGCGACGTTTTTACGGAGAAGCTCGAAGGCGGGGAATACCTCCTGCTGTGTTCGGATGGACTTGTAAATACCGTCACGGATCAGGAAATGCTGTATGAGGTGCTTCACGGAGGCGAAGCTGAGACGTGCCTTGAGCGGCTTTTCGAGATATCAAGGAAGCGCGGCGCACCTGACAATGTCACGGCGATACTTATGCGGCAGGATGAGAAAGGAGCGTGAGGCGCATGGATCAGTATATAGGAAAAATGCTCGACAACCGTTACGAGATACTTGAAGTCATAGGTACGGGAGGAATGGCGGTCGTTTACAAAGCGATGTGCCACAGGCTCAATCGTCTCGTCGCAATCAAGATACTCAAAAGCGACCTCGCTAAAAACGCCGATTTCCGCCGCAGGTTCCATGTCGAGGCGGAGGCCGTCGCGAAGCTGTCGCATCCCAATATAGTCTCGGTCTACGACGTTTCGCACGACGGAGACGCTCAGTTCATAGTCATGGAGCTTATCGACGGCATAACGCTCAAGCAGTATATGGAGCGGCGCGGCCAGCTCAACTGGCGCGAATCACTGCACTTCATAACGCAGATAATGCGCGGCCTGAGCCACGCACACAGCCGCGGTATAATTCACCGCGACATCAAGCCGCACAACATAATGATCCTTCGCGACGGGAGCGTAAAGGTTGCGGATTTCGGCATCGCGTGCCTTGCCGCTGCGGGAGAGAACACGCTTACTCAGGAGGCTCTCGGCTCGGTGCATTACATATCGCCCGAGCAGGCCAAGGGCGGACATATAGACGCGCGTTCTGACATTTATTCCGCCGGAGTCGTGCTGTACGAAATGTTGACGAACCGCCTTCCTTTCGAGGGAGACACCGCGGTGTCGATAGCTATACAGCACATAAGCTCCATACCGCTCTCCCCGCGCGAGATAAAGCCCGATGTTCCAGAGGCTCTCGAGCTCATAACCATGAAGGCAATGGCTCCAGACGTGTCGAAGCGCTATGTTTCCGCCGATGCCATGCTCGCCGACCTCGAGGAGTTCAGGAAAAATCCGTCGGTCAATTTCGACTACGTGCTTTCCGATTTCGCGCTTGATGAAACCGACGAGCCTACTCAGCACCTATCCGCACAGGAGGTCGAGGAGGTCAAGCAGCTATCGAAGCCTCAGCCGAAGAAGTTGGCAGAGCCGTATTACTACGACGATGACGACGACGCGGACGGCAATAAAAAACGAAAACGAACGGTGATAGGACTCATAATAGGAGCCGTGGCCGTTGTTGTCGTGATATGGGCGATAGTGCTGTCGTCGTTCGGAGGCGGAACGCAGGAATACGAAGTCCCAAACCTTCTCGGCATGACGATGGAACAGGTCGAACAGGCGCAGAAGAACGGTTCGATAGACGCCGTTTTCAGCATAGTGGACGGCGGCGCGGACTTCAGCTCTGAGTACGACAAGGACGAGATAATGCAGCAGGACCCTGAAGCCGGCAAGATTAAGAAGGGCGAAACGATAGAGATATCGGTCGTGATAAGCGCCGGGGAGCAGACCGCAGATATGCCCGACATCGTGAATTACGAGTCGCGCTCGGCTCAGATGCTGCTCGATAATATGAAGCTCAATCTTTCTGTTCAGACGGTTGAGTCCTCGTCGGATACGATAACATCAGGCTATATTATATCAACTCAGCCCGAGGCCGGAGAGTCGCTCGCCGACGGCGATACGGTAATACTGTACGTCAGCACCGGCCCCGAGATAAAGAAAATAACGGTGCCGTCCTACCTCGGGCTTAATATCGATGACGTCAAAGCGCAGATGACAGGTCTCACCTTCGGCGGCTATACAGAGGTCTCGGACGACAGCGCGGCGGGAACAATACTCACGCAGAGCCTCGATGTCAAATCCGAGGTCGACGAGGGCACGGAGATAACGTTTACCGTAAGCTCCGGTAAAGCTCAGACGTCGGTCACAAAATCATGGGCGCTTCCCGCGGGAGACGGAACTGTCCACGTTGTAATAAAGCTCGATGATAATTCCGTCTTTGACAGCACGGTAAACAAGAGCGTCGGAACGGTTTCGCGTACTTTCACAGGCAGCGGCACGAGTATAGTAGACGTATATTTCGATGATGTTCTTACTTACAGCGAGGAGATAGTATTTGATTGACTGAGGGAATAATCGAAAAAGCGCTGAGCGGATTTTATTACGTCAATGCCGGAGGAAAAACCCTGACCTGCCGCGCCCGGGGAAAGTTCCGCCGGGAGCGGGTGTCACCGCTTGTAGGTGACAGGGTCTCTGTTCAGGAGCTCGGAGACGGCATGGGCTATCTCGAGGAGATACTTCCGCGCAAGAATTTCTTCAAACGCCCCTCCGTGGCTAATATAGACCAGCTCGTCATAGTCGCGTCAATGGCAGTTCCGGAGACCGACCCGTTCCTTATCGACAGAGTCGCGTCGATAGCTCGCCTAAAGGGCTGCGGCGTTGTCGTCTGCGTCAATAAGTGCGACCTAATTACCGGCGACTCTCTTGCTGAAATATATAGAAGAGTCGGCTTTCCGACGGTCTGCGTCAGTGCTGCGACGGGTGAGGGGATAGGTGGACTCATCGACCTTATAGCCGGAAAGGTATCCGCTTTTACGGGAAATTCCGGCGTCGGAAAATCGAGCATACTCAACGCCGTGGAGCCGGGATTTGCACTTTCCACTACCGAAATAAGTGAGAAGCTCGGCCGAGGAAAGCATACGACGCGCCATGTGGAGCTTTATCATCTCTCCTGCGGCGCGGACGTTGTGGACACCCCGGGCTTTTCGTCCTTCGATTCCGAGGAGATGAATATCGAGCTTCGCAATTCGCTTCCTGAGACTTTCCCCGAATTCGAGCCGTTTCTCGGCCTCTGTCGTTTCACCGGATGCAGTCATACGAAAGAAAAGGGCTGTGCCGTACTTCAGGCTGTAAAGGACGGAAAGATATGTCCCACGCGCCACGCAAGCTATATCAGGCTCTATGAAGAGCTCAAGACCGTAAAGGACTGGGAGCGAAAGAATAATTAAATCAGAATATGCAGAAAACCCCGCTCCGAAAATAAACGGCGCGGGGTTTTTGTTTTCGCAACATAAAAGTCTCCGCCGTATATAATGATAGGGAACGGAAGCGCGGCGTGGAAGGAATGGTCATAGATATGTCTAGATGTAAAGTAAGGCTGCTGGGTATCTGCGCCCTGGCGCTTGGGCTCGGGATACTTATAACGGCCATATTCCCCGTAGGATGTCTGCTTATAATCATCGCGTTTTTGCTCATAGGCTGCGGCTTTTACTGCGCAAAAAACAATTGTTGAAAAAGGAGATACGCTTATGAAAATAGTTGTATGGAAATCGCCAAAATGTCTGTGCGGACTGCTAAAAAGAATTTTTCACATGAAATGAATATGCAGGCCCCGGCCCTCATAGAGTTATCATGAAATGAGCGTCGGAGGAGGACAAATATGGATCTGGAATTAAAGAAGGAAACCCTTGAATATTACGAATTTCGCGCGCGCTCCTCGGAACTTCGCGAGGAAAGCGCTGAAACCATAGTGCCTGATTATTGCCCGGATATTTCGCGCGTACTTTTTGCGGGCTGGACGGCCGCGGCAGATGTCTGCGAACTCTCGGGAAACAGAGCCTCAATCAGCGGTACGGCTCAGATAAATGTTTTGTATCTGCCGGACGGCGAGCGCGGCGTGCGCGCGCTGTCTGTCGGAATACCTTTTTCTGTCGCCGCTGAAAACCCGGGCTGGGAGGGCTGCGGAAGGCTGCTTGCCGATGTCAGGCTCGTTTCGGCGGAAGCGAAATGTCTTAACCCCAGAAAGATATTCACACGCGTGACCGTATGTGCGGAAATATGCGGCGTTGCGGCGGTGACGGCGGAGGTTTGCTGCAATACGGGAGAAGGGGCGCGCGTGGAGAAAAAGATGCGTACCGACTCCGCGAGCTTTATCTCCTCCGTCACCGAAAAAGAATTTACTTACGTCGACGAAATAGCCGTATCCTCCGGAAAGGAGCCGATAGCTGAACTTCTCACATGGTCGGCACGCACGTCCGTTCAGGAGGCGCGGCGCATGGGCGCAAAGATCGTTGTAAAGGGCGTTCTCCGCGCGGATTTCCTCTATCGCTCGGAGGACGGCGCGCTCTGCTCCGCTTCAGGGGAAATGCGTATTTCCCAGATTATGGAAGCCGGAGGCGGGAGCGAAGAGGCAATGTGCTCCGCTGAGCTTTTCGTCTGCGGAGCAGAAGTGAACATGGGCGGAGAAAACGACCCGTCGAGCCGACGTATGATAACCGCGAAATTCAAAATGAAAGCTCGCGCATATCTTCGCGACACACGTGAGATAACATATCTCTGCGACGCGTACTCCACTTCGTACGCGCTTTCGGCTAAGACATCGCCTCTTTGCTATACGCGGCTTTCAGAGCAAGTGGCGCGCCGCCAGACCGTGCGCGATGTCATAGAATCAGGAACAACTGTGAAAAACGTGCTGTACTGCGGAGTAGAATGCGGCGCGCCCGCAATGGAAAGAGAAGGAGCGAGCCTTACTCTTAAGGCTCCGCTTAACGTACATATTATTTTCACCGACGAAAACGACACTCCGTCCTCGGTAGAGCGCCGCATGGAAGCGTCGTGTATGCTCGAAGAGCCGGAAAATATCGTTTGCACCGCCACGGCTGAATGCTGCGACGAGGTTTACGCCGCAGCCGTGAGCGACGGTATAGAAGCGCGCATCCCGGTCGATTTTATAATCACCGCGGAGGATATCCGCAGAGAGCTCTGCATATCGGCAATAAGCGTCGATACCGCCACGCCGGCGGATACGTCCAAACTGCCGTCGGTGGTCCTGCGCAGACCCGAAAAAGACGAGACGCTGTGGGATATCGCAAAGCGGAACCGCACGACCGTCGAGGAGATATGCGCCGCGAACACGATAACCGACAGCGGAGCTCCGCTCGACGGAAGCCTGCTGCTTATCCCGAGAAAACGGTAAGGGCGGAAAGGAATGGTCGAGAATATGGAAAAAGCGAAAATTTACGAGGATATCGCCCTCCGTACCGACGGGGATATCTATATAGGCGTCGTAGGCCCCGTGCGCACCGGAAAATCTACTTTTATCAAACGTTTTATGGAGACGCAGGTCATACCGAACATAGACAACGTTTACCGCAGGGAGCGCGCGAAAGACGAGCTTCCGCAAAGTGGCTCCGGAAGAACGATAATGACGGCGGAGCCCAAATTCGTTCCCGAAGAAGCGGTCGAGATATCGCTCGACGACGGGGCAAAGTTTTCCGTCCGGCTCATAGACTGCGTCGGCTACATGGTAGACGGAGCATCCGGGCAGAACGAGGACGGAGCGCCGAGAATGGTCACTACTCCCTGGTTCCCGCACGAGATACCGATGATGGAGGCTGCGGAGGTCGGCACGCGCAAGGTCATCGCCGAGCACTCAACGATAGGCGTTGTCATTACGACCGACGGCAGCATAACCGACATACCGCGCTCGTCCTATGTTCCGGCCGAGGAGCGCGTAATCGGCGAACTGCGCGAGATAGGAAAGCCATTTATCGTGCTGCTTAATTCCGTCAATCCTAACAGCGAGAGCACAAAGGAACTTTCGTCGCAGCTGACTGAGAAATACGGAGTCAACTGTATTCCGGTCAACTGCATGCAACTCGACGAATCCGCCGTGACGGGCATATTGCGCGCCGTGCTGTACGAATTCCCGATGCGCGAGCTTGACGTTTTCCTCCCGCCGTGGGTCGACGCGCTTGACGGCGACCACCCGCTGAAAACCGCGCTCTTTACCGCTATCCGCGAGAGCGCGGGCGGCCTGGATAAAATAAGAGGCATCGACGCGGCCGTTGAAAAGATGAACGGCCGCGATAACATAAGCAGCGCGAAAGTTGAGACAATAGACCTCGGCACCGGCGTTGCGGCGGCGCGTATAGAACTTCCGCACGAGCTGTTCTATCAGACGCTGGCAGACCGCTCCGGTTTCTCGGTCACGGACGACGGAGACCTTATGTCACTGATGACTGACCTTGCGAAAGTAAAGAAAGAATACGACAAGGTAAAGACCGCGCTGGACGACGTGCGTGAAAAAGGTTACGGCATAGTCGTACCCTCAATCGACGAGCTGACGCTCGAGGAGCCCGAGATAGTAAAGCAGGGAGGCCGCTACGGCGTTCGCCTGAAGGCCAGCGCGCCGTCGATACATATGATACGCGCAGACATAAAGACCTCGGTCTCGCCGGTAATCGGAAACGAGAAACAGTCTGAGCAGATGATGGATTATCTTCTTGAGGAATTTCAGGGCGACACCAGCAAGATATGGCAGTCCAACATCTTCGGACGCTCGTTCAACGAGCTCGTGAGCGAGGATCTCCAGACAAAGCTAAAACATATGCCCGACGATGCACAGCATAAGCTTCAGGAGACGCTCCAGCGCATAATAAACGAGGGCAGCGGCGGACTTATCTGCATAATATTATAATAAAATACGAAGACCCGTCCCGTATTACCGGGGCGGGTCTTCGATTTTGACTTAATATGTGCCTATTCCTCGATTAAGCGTTCAAGCCCTTCCGCATCGCGGATGGTTATCTCTCTGTAACCAAGCTTAACAAGCCCGCGTTTTTCAAAATCCCCGAGGACGCGGCTCACCGTGACACGGCTGACTCCGGCCGCAAAGCCGAGTTCCTCGTGGCTGCACAGCACCGCGTTTCCAAGCTCTGGGCACATGTTCAGCAGCAGCCGCGCGACGCGCTTGTCCGCCGGCATGAAGGTCATCGTGTTGAGCTGTGTCGAGAGCATGCGCACCGTGCCCGAGAGGTATTTAAGAAGCGAGAAGGCGAGCGCGCGGTTTTCCTCCATACATTGAAGAAGCGTCGGCTTATCAATTGCGGATATCTTTCCGTCAGTCAGTAGCTGCGCCGAGGAAACGCGCGGCATACCGTCAAAAAACGCCGCCTCTCCGAGTATGTCTCCGCTTTTGTAGACGGTCAGTATCTTCTCCCCGCCGCCGGGCGAGCTCGTATAGGTCTTTACCCGGCCCGACACGATGTAATACATTGCCTCAGCGCTGTCGCCCTGCGCGTACAGACCGCTCCCGCGCGCGTAATGCTGGGGAGGAACCGACGCGAAAGCGCGCCACGCGTCCTTGGGCAGCCCTAAAGCTTGCGATGCAAAATATTCATACTGATATTCCATGCCGCGCCTCCTTTATTTTTAAGATTGTATCATATTTTACATTCTCTTTTCAAGCGATATGTCATAATCGTCTCAAATGAAATTACATTTCGGCAAACGGAGGTAAATTAACAATGGGAATGACAATGACGCAAAAAATACTCGCGTCGCACGCCGGACTCGACTCGGTCTCCGCCGGACAGATGATAGAGGCGAAGCTCGACCTTGTTCTCGGAAACGACATCACAGCGCCCGTGGCCATACGTGAATTCGACAAAGCCGGATTCACGCGCATCTTTGACAAGGATAAAATTGCCCTGGTAATGGACCACTCAACCCCCTGCAAGGATATCAAGTCCGCTCAGTTGTGCGCCGAGGCACGCAATTTTGCAAAGCGCTTCGGAATTACGCATTACTACGATGTGGGCGTAGTCGGTATAGAGCACGCGCTGATACCTGAAAAAGGCCTCGCCATAGCGGGCGACGCGATAATCGGCGCCGACTCGCACACCTGCACCTACGGCGCTCTCGGCGCGTTCTCGACGGGCATCGGCTCGACCGATATGGCTGCCGGAATGGCGACCGGCACCGCGTGGTTCAAGGTTCCGTCCGCGATAAAGGTCACTCTTACGGGTAAAAAGCAGAAGTACGTCAGTGGCAAGGATGTGATACTCCACCTTATCGGCATGATAGGCGTCGACGGCGCGCTGTATCAGAGCCTCGAATTCGCGGGCGAGGGTGTTCACGCCCTTTCCATGGACGACCGCTTTACCATCTCAAATATGGCGATAGAGTGCGGCGCGAAAAATGGCATCTTCCCGGTCGATGCGAAGACGTTAGAGTACATGAAGGGACGCACTGCGCGCGAGCCTCGGATATTTGAGGCCGACGCCGACGCGGAGTATGTACGCACGATAACCATAGACCTGAACACGCTCCGCCCGACCGTTGCTCTGCCGCATCTTCCGTCCAACACAAAGACCGTGGACGAGGTCAGTGGCATGCACCTCGACCAGGTCGTAATTGGCTCATGCACCAACGGCCGCATACAGGATATGCGCGAGGCCGCTGGCATACTCAAGGGACGCAAGGTCGCGGACAATATCCGCTGCATCATTATCCCCGCCACGCAGGACGTGTATATGCATATGATAAAGGAGGGCCTGACCGAGATATTCATAACCTCCGGATGCGCCGTCTCTACGCCGACCTGCGGGCCTTGCCTCGGCGGGCATATGGGCGTCCTGGCGGACAACGAGTGGGCGATTTCTACTACTAACCGCAATTTTGTCGGACGCATGGGTCCGACCTCGTCGATGATAATCCTGTCCAATCCCGCTGTGGCCGCCGCGTCAGCCGTAAAGGGCTGCGTTGCGTCGCCTGACGAGCTTTGAGAAAAGAGGTAAAGGGATATGTCAAAGGTTTATAAATACGGAGACAACGTCGATACAGACGTCATCATACCCGCGCGCTACCTCAATGCACCAGAGCGCAGCGAGCTTGCGAAGCACTGTATGGAGGACATAGACACCGATTTCGCCAAAACCGTCAAAGAGGGAGATATAATTGTCGCCGGGAACAACTTTGGCTGCGGCTCATCCCGTGAGCACGCGCCAATAGCCATACAGGCCTGCGGCGTCAAATGTGTTATTGCCAAAAACTTTGCGCGCATATTCTACCGCAACGCCATAAACGTAGGCTTCCCGATTATGGAGTGCCCTGAAGCCGCGGACGATATAGACGCGGGCGACAGTATAGACGTCGATTTCGCGTCCGGCGTGATAACCAACATAACAAAGGGCAGAACCTATAAGGCGGCGGGCTTCCCGGAGTTCGTCGAGCGCATTATAGAGGCCGGAGGACTTCTAAACAGCCTCAAGGCCCGCGGTCTTGCGAAGTAAGGGGAGGACACAGAACAATGAATTATAAGATTGCTCTCATACGCGGCGACGGCATAGGTCCGGAAATTGTCGGCGAGGCTGTGACCGTGCTTAGCGCGGTGGGTAAAAAATTTGGCGACAGCTACGAATACGTCGACGTAGACATGGGCGGCTGCGCCACAGACAAGTACGGCGTGTCATATCCTGCCGGAACTGCGGAGAAATGCAAAGCCTGTGACGCTGTTTTGCTCGGCGCGGTGGGCGGCCCCAAGTGGGGAAGCGATAAGCCTGCTGAGCAGCGCCCGGAAACCGCTCTGCTGGCGATACGTAAAGACCTGGGCCTTTACGCCAATCTCCGCCACGCCACGCTTCGTCCGGCTCTTGCCGACGCCTCTCCGCTCAGAAAAGAAACGGCTGAAAAGGGCATCGATATAATGATGGTGCGTGAGCTCATCGGAGGCATCTATTTCGGCAAGCGCGACCGCTACGACACACCGGACAGGGGAGTCGAGTGCACTGACCTGATGGCGTACAGCGAAATGGAGATAGAGCGCATAGGCCGCCGCGCGTTCGAACTTGCATGTCTCCGCAGCAAGAAGGTGTCTTCGGTTGATAAGGCCAACGTGCTGGAAACTTCACGTCTCTGGCGCGCGACGATGCACCGCATAGCCGCGGACTATCCTGATGTCGAGCTCGAGGATGTGCTTGTCGACAACTGCGCCATGCAGATAGTCCGCGACCCGAGCCAGTTCGACGTTATTGTGACCGAAAACATGTTCGGCGACATTTTGTCGGACGAGGCGTCGATGGTGACAGGCTCGCTCGGCCTTTTGCCCTCGGCTTCCATCGGCGACAGCGCCCCTGCGCTGTACGAGCCTATACACGGAAGCGCGCCGGACATTGCCGGAACAGACAAGGCGAATCCGATAGCAACGATACTTTCCGTCGCGATGATGTTCAAATATTCGTTTAACCGTCCCGAGGTTTGCGCGGCGATAGAAAAGGCGATAGACGATGTGCTTGCCGAAGGCTGGCACACAGCGGACATAGCGGGAGATTCGGATAAACTTGTGGGCTGCAGGCGCATGGGGGCGCTGATTTGCGAAAAACTGGGATAAGGGGTATAATAAATCAAACTCTTAAAAAGCTGTTGGCTTTTCAAAACAAATGAATAGGAGGAGGATTCTATGCTGTTGGCTTTGGACGTAGGCAATTCAAATATTTCAGCGGGATTGTTTGACGAAAACAAAGAGCTGAAGTTCCTTGCGGCTCTTGACACGGACAGCAGAAAAACAGCTGACCAGATCGCAGTTGATTTGATGAATCTCTTTCAGCTTTATCATTTCGACATTGCTCTTGTGACGGGCAGCATTTATTGCAGCGTCGTGCCGCCGATGAACTTCATGATAGAGAAGGCGCTTTTCCGTCTTATGGGCAAGTTACCCCTGAAAGTAGGCCCTGGGATAAGAACTGGGCTCAATATCCGCACCGAGATACACAATCAGCTCGGAACCGACATAGTGTCCGGCGCTGTCGCCGCGATAGAAAAGTACGAGGCGCCGATAATTATGATAGACATGGGTACGGCGACGACGTTCTCGTTCATAACAGAAAAGAAATCCTTTGAGGGCGGACTTATCTATCCCGGAGTCAAGGTTTCGCTTGAGGCGCTGTCACACCGCACAGCCCAGCTGCCGGACGTCTCTCTCGTAAAGCCCGGCTCCGTCGTCGGCAAGAACACCGAGGACTGCATGCAGTCCGGAATAGTCTACGGAACAGCCGGCATGATAGACGGTATAGTCGATCGGATACAGCCTCTTTGCCACGGAAAAAAAGCCACCGTCGTCGCAACCGGCGGCAACGCTCCGGTAATAGTCAAATACTGCCATACCCCGATAATTTACGATAAGAACCTCGTGATGGAGGGACTGTATAGTATTTATAGCAAAAACAAGTAATACGATAACCAAAACTTATTGGACAGCATGGACATTTTGCACTAAAATGTCCATGCTGTTTCATTTAGCTTGTCATTTTGACAAAAAATTGCGGTAATATGAAATTTCATGCATTGTGTTCTTGCAAAATATAAATTGTGGTACTATAATACCGTTGGATTATTAAGAATGTAATTATGTAAGGTTATATAGGACAGGAGCAGGAAATATGAAAGAATTATCGAGAAAGGCAATGTCCATTCATCCCTCTGCCACGCTGCAGATAAACAATCTATACAAACAGCTCAAGGCTGAAGGGAAGGACGCTCTCGGCTTCGGCGTGGGAGAGCCCGATTTCAATACACCCGAAAATATCAAGGAAGCCGGAATAAAGGCCATCAGAGAAAATCAAACGCATTATACCCCCGCAGCCGGAAACCTTGATTTGAGAAAGGCGATATGCTACCGTCTCGATAAGGACTGCGGAGTTCACTACGAGCCTAACGAGATATGCGTTGCTTCCGGAGCGAAGCACAGCCTTTTCATAACCCTTATGTGCATACTTAACCCGGGCGACGAGGTCATTCTTCCCGGTCCGTTCTGGGTAAGCTATTACGAGATGATAAACATGGCCGGCGGCGTTCCGATAATCGTCGGCGCTTCGGCCGATGAAGATTTCAAGATAAATCCCGCTCAGCTCAAAAAGGCCATATCTAAAAAGACGAAGGCCGTCATACTCAACAACCCCTCGAACCCGACCGGCATGTTTTACAACGGCGAGGAGCTAAAGGCGCTTTGCGACGTATGCGTCGAAAACGACCTCTACATTATTTCGGATGAAATATATTATTGTCTTCTGTACGACAACAAAAAGTTCGTCAGCGTCGCGTCTTTCGGACGGGACATAAGAGACCATACGATACTCGTAAACGGCGTGTCAAAGGCTTACGCCATGACGGGGTGGAGAATAGGTTATACCGCCTGCAACGATAAGCTCACCTCCGTCATGTCCAATTATCTCAGCCATTCGACATCCGCTCCGAGCACCATTTCCCAGTGCGCCGCCGTCGAGGCGCTGCTCGGACAGCAGGAGAGCGTCGGCGCCATGCGCGCGGAGTTTGAAAAGCGCCGCAACTACATGACGGACAGAATGTCCAAAATCGCGGGCATAAAGTTTATCAAGCCCGATGGCGCGTTCTATATAATGATGGACGTGGGTAATTTTGTCGGAAAGACGATCCGCGGGCATAAAATAACGAGCTCCGAGGATTTTGCGACGGCGTTCGTCAAAGAAGAAATGGTCGCGGTCGTTCCGGGCTATTCCTTCGGCGCTGAGCACTATATCCGCTGGTCGTATGCCACTGACATGGACTCGATAAAAAAGGCCATGGACAGACTCGAGCGTTTTGTCGCCGATGCCAAATGACTAAACATAAATAATGATATTAAAATAATCGGCGCGGCCGCAGGGCCGCGTCGATTTGCGTTTTAATTGACGATATGCGGACAGCTGTGATACAATAAATTATTATTTAATAAAAGGATAGTGAGCGCAAGAACATGAAAAATATTTATGAAAGCCCGCTTGCTTCGAGATACGCCAGCGACGAAATGCTATACCTTTTCTCGCCGGACAAGAAGTTCGCCACATGGCACCGCCTGTGGATAGCTCTAGCAAGGGCGGAGATGGAGCTCGGCCTTGCAAATGCGGACGGTTCGCCTACCATAACGCCGGACATGATAGCGGAGATGGAGAGCCACGCGGACGAGATTGATTACGAGACCGCCGCCGCCGAGGAAAAGAAGCTCCGCCACGACGTTATGGCTCACGTCCATACATACGGCAAACAATGCCCGAAGGCCGCCGGCATAATCCATCTCGGTGCGACTAGCTGCTATGTCGGCGACAACACCGACATCATACTCATGCGCGAAGGGCTTTGCATCATACGCGACAAACTTGTCGCCGTTCTCGGCGCTCTGGCGAAGTTTGCCGACAAGTACAAGGCGATGCCGACGCTCGGCTTTACACATTTCCAGGCCGCGCAGATGGTGACGGTCGGAAAGCGGGCGACGCTGTGGATGAACGAACTGCTTCTTGACCTTGAGGAGATAGATTTCCGCATTGATAATATGCGGCTGCTCGGTTCCAAGGGAACAACAGGCACTCAGGCGAGCTTCATGGAGCTTTTCGATGGCGACACCGACAAAATAAAGAAAATGGAGTCGCTTATATCAAAGGAAAATGGCTTTGAAAAAGTTGTGCCCGTGTCCGGTCAGACTTATTCGAGAAAGGTCGACGCCGCCGTAATTGCAACGCTTTCCGGCGTCGCTCAAAGCGCGTCCAAGTTTGCGACGGACGTGCGGCTGCTGTGCCACCTTAAGGAAGTTGAGGAGCCGTTTGAAAAAAATCAGATAGGCTCGTCAGCCATGCCGTATAAGCGCAATCCCATGCGCTGCGAACGTATCTGCTCGCTCTCACGCTATGTAATAGCTGATGCTGCGAATCCCGCGTTCACGACGGCGACGCAGTGGTTTGAGCGCACGCTCGACGATTCCGCGAACAAGCGCATCTCCGTGCCGGAGGCGTTCCTCGCCGTTGACGCCATACTCAATATCTACCGCAACGTGGCCTCAGGGCTCGTGGTTCATCCGATGGTCATAAACAAACACATCGAAGAAGAACTCCCGTTCATGGCATCGGAAAACATCATGATGGATGCAGTGAGACGGGGAGGGGACAGGCAGGTGCTCCACGAGGAAATACGCCGCCTCTCGATAGAGGCCGGCAGCACCGTCAAGGACAAGGGGCTTCCAAACGACCTCATCGACCGAATCGCCGCTGACCCGATGTTCGGCATGACAAAGGACGAGATAATGGTGCATATGAAACCGGAGGCTTATATAGGCCGCTGCCCGCAGCAGGTGGACGAATTCCTGTGCGATTACATCATGCCCGTGCTAGATAAGTATAAAGCAGCACTCGGCGAAAAGGCCGAAGAACTGAAGGTCTGAGCGCCGTGCCGCGGCTTGCGGCGGCCTTTTGTGACAGCCCGCCGATAGGAGGTTGCTGTTGACTTTTGCGCCGTTTTAGGCTATAATTCCGATTTGGTATTTACGCAAAATTATAATAAGGTATCAAGTTACATTCAGATGGGAGACTCAGAAATGAAGAAGAAGAACAGTCCTGTCGGCCTGATCATAGTCATATTGGTCACTGTGCTGTGCATCTGGACGATCTTCAAAGGCCTCAATCTTGGCTTTGCCACGGTACCGAGCGCCAAGGACGGCGTAGTCCTAGGCCTCGACCTTGTGGGCGGCTCGGAGATAACTTATCAGGCCGATGTTGACGACAGCGTTTCAGCCGACGAATTGAGCTCAGGCATGGAGGCCGCGCAGACGATGCTCCGCCAGCGCCTTACTTCACTCGGTTACACGGAGGCCGATGTCTATCTTTCGGGATCAGATCGTATAATTGTCGATATCCCCAATGTGGACGACCCCGAACAGGCGGTTCAGATGCTCGGAAGTACTGCTAAGGTAGAGTTCGTCGACAGCGACGGAAACGTAATAATAACCGGCGACGACCTGACCGCAGCTTACGCGTCTTACGGCGACACCGATGACAACGGCACGAGCGAATATCATGTCGTCGTCTCCTTAAGCTCCGAGGGGCAGGCTAAGTTCGCCGAAGCCACGAAACGCATAGCGGCGCTCGGCGACAACAAGAACTATATTGCGATAATGATGGACGGAGAGACGATAAGCTCCCCGATGGTAGATTCAAAATACTCAAGCACCGGAATAAACTCCGAAAGTGTGACTATAACTCTCGGCAACAACGCCACGCAGGATTACGCCATGTGGCTCGCGAACCTCATCGCTTCCGGACAGCTTCCGTTCTCCCTTGAGAATATTCAGCTACAGTCCGTGTCCGCCACGCTCGGCATCCAGTCTCTAGATACGAGTATAAAGGCGGCCGTCATAGGACTTATACTTATCATAATTTTCATGCTAATCTATTATCGGCTGCTCGGCCTAGCGTCCGCTGTTTCGCTTATTTTCTACGGCGCGATGCTCGTCGTGATAATCGCTATTGGAAGACTCAACCTGACGCTGTCCGGAATAGCGGGCATCATATTGTCGATAGGTATGGCAGTCGATGCAAACGTTGTCATATTCGAGCGAATACGAGAAGAGCTGCGAGGCGGCAGAACGATACGCACTGCCGTGGAAGCTGGCTTCAAGCGTGCGTTCTCCGCGATACTTGACTCCAACGTCACTACCTGCATCGCAGCCTGCTGTCTGTGGTGGCAGGGCACGGGAACGATAGTCGGCTTCGCAAAGACGCTGCTTATCGGCGTTCTGCTATCCATGTTCACTATGATAGTAATCACAAGAATTATTCTCAGATACTTCTCCGGCCACAAGATGAAGAGTCTGAAGGCTTACGGCGTGTAAGGGAGGTAGATGAGAATGAATTTAAGAAATTTTGCTGATACATCTTTCAGCCCGGTAAAATGGTTCAAAATATGCGGCATTGTATCCCTGATACTCGTCTGTATAGGTCTGTTTGCGTTTATAGGAGCAGCCGCCGGTTTCAAAACATTTAATTTTGATATTCAGTTTGTCGGTGGTGTTTCCTCGGAATACAACCTTCATACGGAAGCCACTACCGACGTTATCTCCGATATAGACAGTATCGTAAACGATGTCACCGGCTCGCACGCCTCGTCGATACAGGCCACCGGAGACGATAACCAGTCCGTTCTGGTAAAGACTCTCGAGATAGACAGCGAGACGCGCGACAGCCTGCTTACTGCCATCCAGGAGCAGTATCCTGAGGCCGAGTTCGTCAGCACAGAGTTTATTTCCTCATCGGTCGGCGCAGATCTGCGTGCGGCAGCTGTAAAAGCTTCGCTGCTTGCCATACTTCTTATCCTTGTTTATATCACCATTCGTTTTGAGTTCCGTTCCGGACTCGCCGCGATCATCTCCCTGACGCATGATATATGCATTATGATGGCATTTTTCTTCATATTTCAACTTCCGGTCAACATGAACTTCATCGCAGCCGCGCTTACGATACTCGGATACTCGATCAACGCGACGATAGTCATATTCGACCGAATAAGAGAGAACAGCAAGGGAATCAAAGACAATAAGATATTTGCGGATATTGCCGACCGCAGTATCCGTCAAACGATGTCACGAAGCATAAACTCCAGCCTGACAACGCTTATCCCGGTTATACTGATACTTGTCCTCGGCGTTCCGTCGATACAGAACTTCGCGGTCGCGCTGATAGTAGGTATCGTCAGCGGAACATATTCCTCAGTAGTGCTGTCCGGGCCCATCTGGGTACTGCTTAGAAAAGTCGGCAAAAACGGCTCTGCTCAGAAGGCTAAGAAAAAGGCCTGATTCATACTAAATAAAAGAACGCCGCGGCGCTCCGCGCCGCGGCTTTCTTTTATTCGTTTA
>JAYFRC010000041.1:0-2248 GCA_034926415.1 Oscillospiraceae bacterium | reverse complement strand
AAAAAATGACAAAAAGGAAAAAAAAAATTTACCAAAATGTAAAAAAAAATTGACAAAATAAAATTTTAGATATTATTAAAATTTCAACGTTTATTATGATTTTTAAAAAAAAATTCTCTTATCTTATATAAAGGACCTTTCGGAAACCTACGGTATTAAAACATTAAGACCTTGGCATTTTTAAAAAATTGCCAACCCCAAAAAACTTTTACTATAGGGGCTTTGCCCCAAACCCCACACTCGCCGAGGGCAACCCCACCCCACATAAAGTGGGTGGAGTTTTACCAAAGTGTAAAGCTCTTCACTTCATCAAGGTAGTATTTAAAAATTTTCAAAACGCTAAAGCTGAAATTTTTTAAATCTCCACCTTTGACTTCGTTTCTAGCAGGCTGAAAATTGTCTGTAATTCGTTTCTAAACATACGTAACGGGAAAATCTATATTAAACTTATCTAAAAGGCTTCTAGATAGTAAATTTTAGCTGAGAATGTAATCAATAGCACCTTGGAATATCGCAACGAAACGCAGTGAGTGAGAATATGCCGAGAAAGGCTATTGATGGAATGAAAGCTTTACACTAGAAACTCCTCCTACAAAGTAGGGGTATGGCTAACGCCGAGTGTGGGGTTTGGGGTGAAACCCCATTGGTAAAAATTTGATGGGTTTGGGGACTTTTTAAAGTCGCCCAAGGTCTTAGCTCCATGCAATGGCATACGACTTTATTGTAAAGTAAAGTGTAGTATGTTACACTTTGGTAAATATTGGAATAAGCATGGTATCAATTTAGCACCAAAAAAATGTCTATTTTAAATAAAGTATTCCACAAAGGTTACACAAGATAAAGGAGGATTTTCATATGAGTTATGCAATTTTTAGAACTCAAAAAATGCAATCAACTGTAATTAATAAGTGCCAAAGGCATAATCAAAGAGAAAATAAAGTTTATTCAAATAAAGATATAGATTTAAACAAAACATCATTTAATTATGATTTGCATAACAAACAAAATATAATTTACAAAGATGAAATTGATAAAAAAATAAATGAAAGATATAAAGGTAAAAAAGCTGTAAGAAAAGATGCTGTTTTAAATGTTGAATGTCTTATAACATCAGATTCAGATTTTTTTAAAAGGATAGGATTTGATGAAACAAAAAGATATTTTGAAGAATCTTATAATTTTATAAAAAGTAAATTTGGAAAAGAAAATGTTTTATACGCTACTGTTCATTTAGATGAAACAACTCCACATATGCATTTAGGATTTGTTCCTATAACTTCGGATGGTAGACTTAGTGCAAAGTACTGGTTAGATGGAAAAAGAAAGCTTACAGAATTACAAAATGAATTTCATGAGTATATAACTCACAAAGGATTTGATTTAGAGAGGGGAACTTCATCTAATGAAACAAAAGCTAAAAATATAAAAATACAAGATTTAAAGAAAAGATCACTAGAAGAAATAAATAAAATAAATAAAGAATTAGAGAAAAAACAAAAAGAATTTGAAAAAATCACAAATATTTTATATCAAAATTCTTTAGACATTTCTCAAATAAATGAAATTAAATATGAGGATGCATCAACTTTATTAAGAAAGGATACAGAGAATATTAAAATAAGAAAATCAGATTTTGAAAAGCTTAAAAAATCAGCAATCAAAGCTTATGAACAACATAATTTATATGCTACCGTTTCAAATAAAGTTGAAAATTTAGAGAAACTTAAAGATGAATATAAGCAAGAAAAGGAGATATATTACAATAAATATAATGCAATTAGACATGAATATAACAGAGATATTCATTGTCTAAAACAAAACTATGAAAGAGAAATTAAAGAAAAAAATAAATTAATATATGATCTTAAAAAATTTATAAAAATAAACAACTTTACAGAAGAGTTTAATACTTATTCTTGTTCTAAAAATCTAAAGTCAAATAAAAATAAAAAAACTATAAAATATAAAGATATTGAAGTTTAAAGTGTTTTTTGTTTTTTATATTTTTTAGTATTAAATAATACATACCATGTATTATAATTAATTTAAAATATTTACTTACATAAAAAGGGTGGGGATATATAAATGAAAAAAAACAATCTATTATTGTTAGGGTTTGTATTTATAATATCAATTTTTATAGTAGCGTGTAGTTCAAATGATGCAGTAAAAAATGATGAAATGATTATAAGTATAGATTACTCAAATGAACATAATATAAGTGGAATGGGGTCAGATTATAAATTAA
>JAYFRC010000005.1:0-6645 GCA_034926415.1 Oscillospiraceae bacterium | reverse complement strand
TTTTCCGAAACAATTCGCGTCCTGCGAATTGTTTCGGAAAACCGACCGCGGGACTGCCGAAAGGCTGCCCTGCGGATTTTTTTCGCGCCGCTGAAAAATTATTTTTATTTTATGTCTAAAATGGGCGGTTTTGGGAGAATTTTGGGAGAATGCACGGGTACAATGAAAATGTATAATCATATTCATCCATTTTTATGGAGGAAGGAGGCGTGTTCCATGCGAATACTGCTGCTGGACGACGGGGTCGACGGCACGGAAAAGCTGCTTGAGTGGTTTTCGGAGTGCGGAGACATCGAGATGGCGTCGGTCATCAAAACCAAAGAGCTGTTCCTCGAAAAGGCGGTGTCTGAAAGGCCGGACGCCGTGTTCATCCATGCCGGGAGATCGCGCTTTCCGGGTTTTAAAACCGGCGAGGCGCTGAGGGCCGCGGACGGGCGCGTGCTGATCGTGTTTCTGTCCGACGAGAAAAAATCCGCGCTCGACGCCTTTGAGACCGGGGCGGACGGCTTTCTGCTCTGCCCGGTGGAAAAAGAAAAAGTCAAAAAGTGCGTGGAAAACCTAAAAAAACGCGCAGCCCTCCGAACACAAGCGGATAAAGTCCAAAAAGCCAGACAGATAAAGTATATGGTGATTACAGAAAGGGAGAAGATGAAATGAGAAACAGCATTCGCAAAAAACTTATGTCGGTCCTTCTGGCGCTGGCTTTGGTGATAAGCCTCCTGCCCGCGGTGACGCCGGCGGCGAGCGCGGAGTACACGGCGACGGATACCATGACAAGTCTTTATAACAGCGGCGGCGAAGCGACATACGGCGGCTGTTATTCCATCAGCGATAAAACCGAGTTGGAATACCTGTCGGAGTATATCGGCAACGGACATTACACCCCATACGTAACATTTTACCTGACCGCCGACATCGATCTGAACGACGAAAGCTTTGCGTTCGATTCCGCCTCGGGCATCGTGACGGTCACGGACGGAACGAACACGGGCTATCTCGGCACCGGCATAAAGGGGACAACGTACCACACGGCAGCGGCCTGCGCGGCGGGCACGTGGTACACGGCCGACGCGCTGACGTCGGATGACCTGACGACGGGCGCCTACAGCGGAGAGCTCAATAGCTGGACGCCGATCGGCACCGACAGATATCATCCTTTTGCCGGCATATTTGACGGCAACGGCCACACCGTGAGCGGGGTCTATATCAACGGCAGCTCCGACTATCAGGGCCTGTTCGGGTATATATACTATGCCACGGTACAATACGTCGGCGTTGAGAACAGCTATATGAAAGGCTGTAATAACGTCGGCGGCGTTGTGGGATACGATTACTTCAGTACGCTGCGGTACTGCTATAACACGGGCAGCGTCGCCGGCACCGGCGGTAATGTCGGCGGTGTTGTAGGATACAACGATTACACCAGTACGCTGCGGTACTGCTATAACACGGGCAGCGTCGCAGGCACCAGCGGTAATGTCGGCGGCGTTGTAGGATACAATGCCGACAGTACGGTATGGTACTGCTATAACACGGGCGTCGTGACTAGCACTGACGCTAAAGCTGGCGGCGTGGTCGGAGCCAATGACGGCGGTACGTTGGAGTACTGCTATAATACAGGCGGCGTCACCGGATTCGATTTAGTCGGCGGCGTGGCGGGAGACAATCTCGACGGTACGGTGCAGTACAGCTACAACACGGGCAGCGTTACCGGATCCAATGGCATCGGCGGTGTGTTGGGAAGAAGCTCTGCATCCGAATCCGCCGCCACAGTGCAATATTGCTATAACGCTGGCGCCGTTACCGGCAGCGGCTATTATGTCGGCGGCGTTGCGGGATACAATGACAGCACGATAACATCTTGCTATTACGACAAGGATAAATGCAGCTTCCTCGGTATCGGCAGCAATACTGTGAGCGCAGATGCGCCGGGCAGCGCCGAGGGCAAGCAGACCTCGGATATGCAGGGCATCGCGCTGAAAACCGGAGTCGTCGGCGACGGCTGGACGGCGGCCCACTGGGCCTTTGCGGACGGCTCCTACCCGCAGCACACCGGAGCAACGGCGGACACCGCCTTTGAGATATCCACGGCGGAACAGCTTGCTTATCTGGCGCAGCAAGTCAACGCAGGCACGGACTTTGACGGCATTTACTTCAGGCAAACCGCTGACATTGATCTCAACGAAGGCGTGACGTTTGCCTTCGATGCGGATACGGGGCTTGTGGAAGTTTCAAAACAGGGAGAAACCACTTACTGGCTGGGAAGCGGCGCAAAAGGCGACGGCAGCGGAGAAAACACGACGTTCGATACTGCCGCAAGCACGATGGGGGCCGTTTACAACAACAGTGACAGTACTGCAACAGGCGCTGTGACGTTTTCATTAAGCAGTTGGACGCCAATCGGCGTCGA
Source organism: Oscillospiraceae bacterium (assembly GCA_034926415.1). GTDB lineage: Bacteria > Bacillota > Clostridia > Oscillospirales > Oscillospiraceae > JAYFRC01. Next base: position 4,235 of record JAYFRC010000005.1, on the reverse strand, counting down.
CACAGGAAATACAGAGCCTTTTTCAGGCGTTTTTAACGGCGCCGAGTACAAGATCAGCGGAGTCTATATCAACAGTGCTTCCGACTGTCGTGGCCTGTTCGGCAGTCTCGGGGAAGGCGGCACGATCGAAAATGTGAAAGTTGAAAACAGTTATATCGCAGGCGACTGGAGCACAGGCGGTGTGGTGGGATATAACTATTTTGGCACGGTAAGAAACTGCTGTAACACGGGCACCGTGACCTGCAGCAGCGATATTGCCGGCGGTGTAGTTGGATGTAACCGCGAATATTCTATCGTGAGCAACTGCTGCAATACGGGTGCCGTTACCGGAATAGGCGAAAATGTCGGCGGCGTTGTGGGAACCAATGGTGGTGATATAACAAGCTGCTATAATACGGGCGCCGTGACCGGAAGCAATGATTATGTCGGCGGCGTGGCGGGGCACAATGGCGGTACTGTAACGGGCTGCTATAACACCGGCACCGTGACAGGAGACGGCTATAACCGTAGCATCGGCGGCGTGGCGGGATACAATGAAAAGCCCAGCGACGACTTCGCCGCCACGGTGCAATATTGCTACAACACGGGCAATGTGTACGGGCAAGATACTGCCGGCGGCGTGACGGGAAGCAATAACGGCGGTACGGTACAATACAGCTACAACACGGGCGCCGTGATCGTAAGCAATGATAGTAATGATGACGGCACTGGCGGAGGCGTAGCGGGATATAACGACTCCGGCACGGTACGGTACTGCTACAATGCGGGAAACGTCTGGGACTATGTGTCCGGTTACTACGGCGGCGTGGCGGGATGTAACGAAAACTCCGGTACCGTGGAAAACTGTTACTATGACAAGCAGATTTTCCCGGGCGGCGGAGTCTGTTGGGAAGACACGGCGGGCGCGGTGGGCAAGCTGACCTCGGAGATGGTCGGCACCGGGCTTTCCAACCTTCTCGGCACGGCCGGAAACTGGGTTTTCACAACAGAGTCGAGCACGCAGGCAAATCTCTATCCCCGGCTCAGCGGAATGGAAAGCACGCAAGCCGCAAAGCTCTCGGCTTCTCCGGCATTCCTTACGGGCAGCGAGACGTCTTCTGCGGTCGGAAGCGGCTTTAACGTCAGTACGGAAAACGGCGTGGCATGGTCTTCTCTGAACGAAAGCATTATAAGCGTCACAAACGGCGCCGCGACGGTTGTGAGCAGCGGGACGGCCTACCTGAAAGCGTCGATCACCGACGGCGGAAGCACGATTTCAAGGACGGTCGTCCTGTACGCGCGGCCCAGCGTCTCCAACGCCGTTTATGTGATCACCGGATCGTCGGGCTCCTGCAATCTCTACCGCTCCGTAAGCGGCGGCGATTTTAACACTATCGGCACCGGCCTGACCATAGGCTCCGCCATGAACTACATAAGCTCTGAGGTCAACGGCGGTTCGGCCACCATCTGGTTCGGCGCCACGGGCACGGGCACGTCCGACCTTGACGGCACGCTCGACATCGGATTCGGCATCGTGTATCTCGGCTCGAACGGCACGTACACGCTGAAAGGTAAGCTGAGCGGCAGCAACAACGATTATGGCACGCTGTTGCTGGATGGAGCATCCGCCGCCGTGGACGGCGCAGCATTGGTGAATACGGGGACCGGCTGCGCGATTTATAATGAAGGTTCCGGAACCGTCTCTGTTTCAGGAAGCCAGTGGGACGCCGGGACCGGGACCGGCACATATATTTGCTCCAACGGCACGTACGGCGCGATTTGTTTAGACGGCGGAACGCTCAATATAACCGGCGGCACTGTTTCGTCGGGATCCTATACCGTAAGCGCCGGAGGTTCGGGGGCGAACGTCAGCATAAGCGGTGGCAGGATCGAAGCCGGAGACGGCTGCGCCCTCTGCCTCTGGGGCGGTACCTTCCGTATCACGGGCGGCACCATCACAAGCGCCAACACCCAGACAGACCCGACCAGCTGGTCCCGCGGCACCATATTCAACGGCGACAACAACGGCGTAAGCTCGCTTCTGTACATAAGCGGCGGCACCATTGAAAACACCGCCTCAGGCTGTCCGGCGATTAATAATTATTTTTTCAATGACGGAGCGGCGGCCGAAGTCCATCTGTCCGGAACTCCCAGCATTTCAGGCACGGCGGACGTCTGGACAAACGTGCCGATATTCGCCAACGACGGCGAAGCATCCCCGACTTACTACAGCGGAGCCGAGGTCAGTGTGGAATACGGCGACAGCATCACGGCGGGAGAAACCGTCGCGGTCAGCGGCGTTGTCGGGAACAGCAGCAAGTTCAGCTGCGCCAACACGGGCTATGAGTTTTCCCTGAGCGGTACGGATCTTGTTATCAGCGAACCTGCGACCAACAGCAGCTCCGGCTCCGGCGACGGCGATTACACACCGAGCAGGACCATAACCGTGACGGAGACAAGCAGCGTGATTTTTGGCGACAGCGAGGGCGAGATAAAAGCCGAGGCCAATATGAGCAACGCGTTTTCAAGCTCCGTTGAAGTCAAGGTCACGGACACGGAAGAGAACGCCGCCAACTTCGGTCTCGGAGCGGGAGACAAGGTTTACCCATTCGATATCTCCCTGTATATCAAGGGGACCGACACCAAAACCGAGCCGAAGGACGGCTACGCCGTGAAAATCTCCCTGCCGATACCGGACGAACTGCTGGACGTTAAAGATCAGCTTTCCATCATGCATAAATCCGACGACGGGACAGTCACAACGCTTAATTCACAGCTAAAGCAGATAAACGGCGTGTGGTACCTCGTGTTCGAGGCCACGGAGTTCTCGCCTTACGCGCTGGTCGTAAGCAACGCGGGTTCCTACGACGAGGCTGACGGCCTGCCGTACTATATTGATGTAGGCGGAAACGATGTATTCATCGGTTTCGCGGCTGGCGGTAAGTACATCGCGCCGGAGGGCGTCACCGTGCTTGTAAAACAAAACGCCAAGAGCTTTTCGGACATCGGCTCGCATTGGGCGAAAAGCTACGTTGATTTTGTCACCGAACGCGAGCTGTTTAACGGCACTGGAGACGGCAAGTTTTCACCCGACACAGGCATGACCCGCGCGATGTTCGCAACCGTGATCGGACGGCTGTACGAGCGCAGCTACGGCGGGATCGAAACTGCGGACACCCACTCTTTCACCGACTGCGATTATGACGATTATTACGGGAAATACGTGGACTGGGCGGCGGAAGAAGGCGTCATCGGCGGCTACGGAAACGGTGAGTTCGGGCCGGACGATCCGATCAGCCGCGAGCAGATGGCGGCGATCCTGTATCGCTTCGCGGATTTCCTCAGCGCTCTGCCCGCGGATACGGACAGCGAGCTCAGCTACCCAGACGCCGGCTCCGTTTCAAGCTGGGCGCAAACAGCGGCTCTGTACTGCCAGAGCACCGGCATCATCACAGGGCGGGACGGCGGGAGCTTTGCCCCGCACGGCACGGCGACAAGAGCCGAAGTCGCGGTAATTCTGGAGAGATTCATCGAAACTGTCTTAGATTGAGGTTCGGTTTAACGCAGGACGAGAGCATGGTGGGCCATGTACCCGCCGTTTTCCTGCCGCTCAAGACCATGCCGCACCAAAGGCCGCGTCTCGAGTTTTCACGTCAGATGAGGAGCAGTGACGAGACATTACACCTTCCAAGCGCAAACGCTATACCGGGCTGCCTTTGGAGCGAGACGAGGGCATAGCATCTAAAGTGTTCACACTTTCCATTGAAAAGGCCGTCGACATTAGTCGACGGCCTTTTGCAAGGATATTCCGTTTTTGCGGAACGCCCTTAAACGTTGCGCTTTCTTTGGCTTTTAACGTAAATACTGCTTGTGGGTGCCTGCAAATCGTTGGTATGACTGGATTTCTCCAAGTCCTATAATTTCACTCCGACCAAAAAGGCATAACTTTCCGCCAAGGGGAAGGTATGTCTTTTTTATGTGGAAAGCGTGGTAAAATGAATTTGAATTTCATTGTTATAGAAAGGCAAACAGATTCCGTGAGATTTATTTATATAGTATGGAGGAAATATAAAATTGAATTTAACATTTAGACAATGTATTCCAGATGACATTCATACACTTTGTGATTTTTCGTATAGAACATATAATGAAACTTTTGCTCACATGAACACACCATCAAATATGAAAGCCTATTTAGAGCAGTCATTTAATACAAACAAACTATCCGGAGAATTATCAAATAGCAATTCATTATT